>JBGTJW010000390.1:0-8812 GCA_041744955.1 Stenomitos sp.
CCCGCTGTTTCCAGAATTTTTGGCTCACTTACTGTTGCAAACACCACTTACGATCGATGATGCAAACTACGCGGCTGGCACGGTAGAAGCAATGGCACGTATGGAATTGCTGCTAGAAAATGTGATGCTGCAAATTGCCAATGCAGTGATGCAGCCGTTACTGAATCGCTTTGGCGACCTTGTCGCGATCAAGCAAACGTTTTATGACAAACGACTGCTTTCCAGTCGTGATGTTGAACGTTTTCGCAATGATTTGTCCTGGAAATATCGCACCGATCGCCTGTTTGCAGAACCAACGGCTATTTTTGAAAGCCAGTTTAATTTGCTTGTCTTAACAGACAACGGTATTAGTAAAACCGCCATTTATGCACCGCGTAGCGACGAGTTAGCGCAACTAGCGGGTCTGCCGTTTTTTGTGACCTTAGCGCTTGAAGCCCGCGATGCGATCGCGCCTCGACTACGCATTGCCATTTCGTTTTTGGGTAGAGGTGTGGTTTATGTCCTTACCGAGGTCATTGGGCGCGGCATTGGTCTCATTGGGCGCGGCATGATCAAAGGCATCGGCAACGCCTTACAGGACACCAAACCTAACCGCAACAGCGAACGCTGGCGATAATTTAGGCTGACGGCTGATAGCTGATAGCTGTCCGCTTACGGTTTCTGTAGCCATAGTGTGACCCCATCGGCGATCGCCGTTGCCAGCCGTTGTTGCTCTCTAGGATTGGTAATCCACTCAAACTCGTCTGGGTTGATCATAAAACCGAGTTCTAGCAGCACCGTTGGAGTCGTTGCAGGACGAGTCAGCGCCAGGTTATCCCAAAACACGCCATTGGACGATCGCTGTAACGTTCTAGTCAGGTGATTGTGCAAAAACACTGCCAGACTGTGGGCTTGAGTGTTGTACCAGTAAGTAGAGATGCCCTTCGTTTTCACCGCATCACCATTATCTGGCAGCGCATTGTAATGCAAACTCAGCGCCAGCGTTGGCTGTACTTTCTCAATCATTGCCACCCGGTCTTGCAGCGGCACATCGACATCGGCTTCGCGAGTCAGATACACTGTTGCACCCCGCTGCTGGAGACGCTCTCGCACCAACTTTGCCATCAGCAGCACGACTGTTTTTTCAGGATAGCCTGTGGGTCCTCTAGCACCCAGATCCTCTGCGCCGCCGTGCCCTGGATCGAGCAAAATTTTGGTGCTAGAGAGCGTTTTGAATGGCTCCCCCGCTCCCCTCGCTCCTCGCTCCTCTGGTGGATGCTTCAACGACAGCACTAAGGTCGTACCTTCGTACCGCAGTTTGTAACCCCATTGCTGGTTCGACTTGAGGTTAAAGGTGTACTGGATTTGCCCTGGAGCGCTTTGCTGCCAGTCGAGACGCGCAATGAGTGGATCGTCATCCAGCCGGATAATGTCAGTTTGTGCCGTGGTGTTGTAAAGGGTGAGCGTGAAGGTGCGATCGCCCTGTTGCACGCTTACGGGCACGGGTACTTGCAGCGGAAACAATACGTCTGTCCAGCCGTCTGTCTGCCTCGCATTGATGCTGCGAATGAGCGATGTCGGCGGTGCGCCAGTGGGCAAAATCTGCACCTCACTGCGTCGTATCCATGCGCCATAGTCTAACCGTACCCAGTCGCCTTCAGAGCCTGTTACGAGGGCTTGCGTCCCTTTCGGTAAGGGTGTTAAACGAGAATAATCTGTGCCTGCCCCCGTACGAGCCGTACCGGCTTCGGCGGTGACAACGGCAGTTTCTAACCGAGTGGGCGACAGAATTTTGATGGTGCCAAAGCCAGTTTGTTTGATCGTCTGTCCGTCTTGGGTCAGTTGCCATTCGGGTTTGCCCAGGTCACCTAATAACACAGTGCGCGTGCAGCCCTCAAAGCGTCCCGCCGCGATCGTCGGCTGGTTTTGCTGAGTTAAGACGGCAGCATTATCGGGTAGGGCGATCGACTGGGGACGGGGCACAAGGGGAATCGTCTGATCGGCAAGCTTGACGGCTACGGTGGCGGCAGGCGGGGCGATCGCCGTAAAGCAAAGCAATTCATTGGGTAAACGAGCCACATCGACCGCAGGGCTAAGAGAATTGGTGCCAAACGCTAAGCCCTGTGGCAACTCTGGTGCGGCTAACCGCGTGACGGTCAGCTTGACAGCTTGCTTGCCGTAGCGCAGGTCAAACTGATTGACCCCAACTTGCAGCGGAAAGGTCGGCGCAAAATGTCCGGCAGTGTTGCGAACGATCGCCGTCCCATTCACCAGAACGGTTCCCCCTGGCGGTGCCGTACCAATCAGAAAAATGCGATCGGACGTAGTCTCATGGTTAGCCGGTGGGTAAGCAACATAGAGCGGTTGAGCCGCATGGATGGGCGCTGCGACGATGCTGCTAACGATCGTCAAACAAACGGAGGCTGGGGCAAAGAATTGTTTCATCAACTGCGTAGAACGGCGTATCAAGTTTTGAGCCAGCAACTCTCTGCAATGTAACCGTTTGCAGTGCCACCTTCGGCAATGACAAAGTAATGAGTTGCAGTCGCATTGTATCGGATTGCGATCGCAAACGCGCAGGCATTCCACAGTAGAGCACCCTGTTCAAACGCACCTGGAGAGCGAATGGCTGATTCTGACTTGCCAGCAGCCGTTGCGTTGCCAAATGTTTTTCGCTGAAGAAGCAGTTCGGTATGCTGAACATAAATACGCAAAAACTGACTGATTATGACTATTACTCGGTGTCTGCACGCGGCACTGCTGGTTTCGGATTTAGAGCGATCGCAGCACTTTTACGGCTCAATACTGGGGTTAGAGAAAATCGATCGTGACCTGCGCTTCCCTGGAGCCTGGTACGAAGTGGCTGGCTTTCAGGTTCATTTGATGGTTGCTAATGCCAGCCAGGGCGGCTTAGATAATCCCGAAAAATGGGGACGCAACCGACATCTTGCTTTTTCGGTTGACAGCCTGGAAGCAGCGAAGGAACGTCTGCTGGCTCACAACTGTCCGCTGCAAATGAGTGCTTCTGGACGCGCAGCACTCTTTACTCAAGACCCCGATGGCAATGTGATTGAGCTAAGCGAACTATGAATCAAAGCTTTTGTTTGAGGCAGTTCCAGTTGCGATCGTCTAAGCTCTTTTCTTTGATGACTGTGCTGGGGCTAATTGGCATCTTTAGCGACGCTGCCTTTGCGGTTTGTCCTGCACCTAATCAGAAACCGACAGCGGCTGAATGTATTGCTATTTTTAAAGACATCACTCGCTGGCTAGACCCTTCGATAAAAAATTGTCTTGCCGTCACCGAAGCTCGCTACATTCCTTCAAAGGCAATGTTGCCAACGCTACAAGTGAACGATCGTCTCATTATTGATAAAACAGCTTACTGTTCCCAGCCTCCCAAACGGGGCGATTTAATCGTTTTTCAACCAATCGAAACTTTAAGCAAGCAGAATTTCAAAGATGCTTTTATCAAGCGCATTATTGGCTTACCGGGTGAACGTTTAGAGGTGAAGCAAAACAAAGTCTACGTTAATGGCAAACCGTTGCAAGAACCCTACATAGCAGAACCGCCGGACTACAAATGGGGTCCGCAAGTTGTACCGCCAAAGCAATATTTTGTGCTGGGGGACAATCGCAACAACTCTTACGATAGCCACTATTGGGGGTTTGTGCCGCGTGAGCTAATCATTGGGAAAGCCATTTGGCGCTATTATCCCTTTGCTCGTACAGGCTCGCTCGAACGCTAGGACGTTGGGTTCATGCTTTAACCCAGCCTACGATCATATTATATTTAATTTCACCTACCTACTTAAGTGGATGTCAAGCATTCTTATTCAGAATGGCGAAATTGCCCTTCGTCTGATGCAAGACGAGATGCAGGACTATCAGTTGCTCTCCAAGTGGCTTACTGATCCTACAATGCTGGAGTTTTATGAAGGTCGAGACAATCCATCTCCGCTCTCAAGAATTGTAGAGAAGTATAGCCCCAGGATTCTAGGACAAGAGCAGTTAACTCCCTGTTTCATCCTGTATCAAACCCAGCCCATTGGGTATTTGCAGTACTATCCCATCACGGAAGTCGATCGAGAAAGCTATGGCGGTTACGGTCGAGGCGAAAACAGCAAGCTATCTGCCCTTGACCTGTTTATTGGAGAGCCACGCTATTGGAATCAAGGCATCGGTACAAAGGCGCTAACAACCGCTTTAAGCTACTTGTTTGAGCACATCCAGGCTGATCAGATACTCATTGATCCATTAGTCAGTAATGTTCGTGCGATCCGCTGCTATGAAAAGTGTGGCTTCACTAAGGTCAAGCAACTACCAAACCATGAACTGCATGAAGGTCGCTATCGGCATAGCTGGCTGATGGTAGCAGAACGATCGCATGGGGCACGATGAAGATTATTGCTTACCTCTACAGCGACCCCTTGCTAGAACCAACGCCCGATCGCGATTTGTGGGGTTGGGAGGTCGATCGCGTCTATCAAGATCTGGCGATCGCAGCCGCGCCCAAGCAAGGAAAAGAGACCGTGATCGTCCCCCGACAGCAATGGCAACAGCTTTTGGAGGATTGTCAGGCAGCACCAGCGGACTATTTGCTGCTGCGTCGGGTTGAGGAATTGGGCGATTCGGTACAGGCAGTGGGCGATCGACTGGCTGAACTCGAAGCGTTGCAGATTCGGCTCATCGTGACAGAGCAAGCGACTGAGGCAATGCCACCGACCCTAGCCGCCCAGCCGATCCTACAGAGCGCAGGTTTGCAGGCAGATTTGTTAAAGCTGTTGCAGCAGGTGCAGCGCGAACAGCGGAGCCGACGCATTCGGCAGGGACACGCCCAAAATCGCGTGATGGCACTGCCGCCGCCTGGAAAAGCACCCTATGGCTATCGGCGTAGTAAACATCGCTATGTGGTCGATCGCAGCACAGCCCCAGTAGTCAAAGACTTTTTTGAGCAGTTTTTACTTTACGGCTCACTCAGTGGTGCCGTTCGCTATCTGGCGAAGCGCTATGGTAAAAAAATTGCCGTTTCCACTGGGCATCGCTGGCTGACCAATCCTGTGTATCGAGGCGATCTGGCGTATCAAAACGGTGAGCTTGTCAGCGATACTCATGCTGCCATCCTCTCGCGAGAAGAAGCCGCCCAAATCGATCGTCTGCTGCGACGCAACCGACGACTACCACCTCGTACCGCCAGTGCCCCCCGATCGCTCGCAGGTTTAGTAGTATGCAGCGAGTGTCGATCGCCCATGACCGTCACCCGCGTCTCAGCACCCCGGCGCGATCGCGAATATCTCTACCTGCGACCAACGGGATGCACCCAACAACCCAAATGCGGCGCGATCGCCTACGAACAGATACTCCAGCAGGCAATCGAGCGCATCTGTGAAGACCTGCCTCGCGCTGTAGCCGGTGTTGATCTCCCCGATGTGGGCACAATAAAACAACACCTTGATAGTGCGATCGCTGCCAAGCAAGCCATCCTGGTGCAACTACCGCCGTTAGTTACGAGTGGCATCCTGGATCAAGAAACGGCTGATCTGCGGCGCTACAAACTACAGACTGAAATTGCCACCCTACAGGGAAAACTGGCACAACTACCCCCAGTCAATTTAAAGGCGATCGCCCAAACTGTTTCCATCCCACAGTTCTGGCTCGATCTCTCCGAAGCCGAACGTCGCTTCTACTTCCGCGAATTTATCCGCCAAATTGACCTGATTCGCCATCAGGAAACGTGGAAACTAAAGCTGATGTTTATTTTTTAGTGAGGAGTGAGGGGTGAGGGGAGAGGAGTGAGGAGTCAGAAGCCAAGAGCAAAACTCAAAACTCAAAACTCAAAACTCAAAACTCAAAACTCAAAACTCAAAACTTTCTTCCGCCTTTTGCCCTCTGCCTTCTGCCTTTTGCCTTTTACCTTTTGCCTTTCGCCTTCCGCCTTCTACCCTCTGCCTTCTACTCAAAGGAGCCACCCTTGCCTCGCATCATTCGTCAAGCCCAACCGCCTCTGGAATTTATTCCGCCAAAGCTCAACCTTTTGATCGTGAAAGGGTTGCAATGGCTGTTGCCTGCCATCATGCGATCGCGGACAGCCATTCGCCGGGTCGAAGCAACCAATGTCGAGGTTTTGGTTGATCTGTTGCGTCAATTTCAAGCGGGAAAAATCCGGTTTTTGCTAGCGTTTCGGCATCCCAGTGTCAACGATCCCTTCTCGATGGCGTACCTCCTTGCCCGTATTGTGCCAAAGGTTGCACGGCAACAGAGAGTCGCGTTACGCCGACCGATTCATGCCCACTTTATGTACGATCGCGGCATTCCCCTCTGGGCTGGCTCATTCATGGGTTGGCTGTATTCCCAATTGGGCGGCACTCCGATTCATCGGGGCAAGGTCGATCGCGTGGGCTTACGGTCGGCTCGTGATTTGTTTGCCAATGGCTCCCTCCCGCTAGCTGCTGCGCCTGAAGGTGCCACCAACGGTCATACCGAGATTGTCAGCCCACTGGAACCAGGACTTAGCCAGCTTGCCTTCTGGTGTGTGGAAGACTTACGCAAAGCGAATCGGACTGAAGCGGTGCTGGTGGTGCCGATCGGCATTCAGTATCGCTACATCACACCACCCTGGCGGGAGATTGACCAGCTCTTAAGTCAGTTAGAAGCGGATACAGGGCTGACTGCAACGACAAAGCCTTCACAGGATGGCGCAAACGAGCGTGTGCTTTACGGACGGCTGTATCGCCTGGGTGAACACTTACTGTCGTTGATGGAGCAATTTTATAGCCGCTTTTATCAGCAACCGTTGTCTACGTCCCCATTGCCCGATCCAGACGATCGCGCTGCTACTCCATCAGATCCCGCCATTCCCCTTTCCCATGAAGCATTTGCGGTGCGGCTAAATGCGTTGATGGATGCTGCACTCAAGGTCGCAGAACAATATTTCAACCTCCAGCCCAAGGGCAGCGTGATCGATCGCTGTCGGCGGTTAGAGCAAGCAGGCTGGGACTATATCTACCGCGAAGACCTGAAGGCGATCGACCAAATTTCGCCCCTGGAGCACTGTCTGGCAGATCGCATTGCTGAAGAGGCTAGCCATCGGCTCTGGCATATGCGCATGGTCGAAAGCTTTGTTGCAGTCACAGGCAAGTACGTCCTGGAGAAACCTAGCGTTGAGCGCTTCGCTGAAACCACCTTGCTGATGTGGGATATGGTCGCCCGTATCAAAGGTGAAAATCCTTTCGATCGCCCCAAGCTCGGTCGGCTGAAGGCTGTTCTAACGATCGGGCAACCCCTCTCAGTATCCGATCGCTGGCAGGACTATGAAGGCAACCGCCGCAACGCCAAACAAGCTGTTATGACTCTCACACAAGACCTGCAAACGGCATTAGAGCAAATGGCAGTGAGAGAGTAAGGGACGTGGAGAAAGCAAGGGAAGAAGAGGCAACGAGCAGCAGGCAGGAGGCAAAAGGTAGAAGGCAAAAGGTAGAAGGCAGAAGGCAAAAGGCGGAAGAAAGTTTTGAGTTCTGAGTTTTGAGTTTTGAGTTTTGACTCCTCACCCCTCACTCCTCACCCCTCTCCCCATGCCCTACTTCGCCGTTTCTTTCACTGCCTCTGTTTTTGGCTTGCCACCCGAATTTCGCACATTCATCACCTTGCCGAGCAAATCAAACCAGAAGGGCGCACCCATCGCGATCGCAAGTCCACTCACAACCCAGCCAAAAACGAGCTTTAGTAGATCGATCGGTTTCGCTATCAGAAGTTGACCGATTGTGAGAGGATTGACCGCTCCTGGCTGGTTAGAAAAGGCTTGACAAGCGCTGTCATTAATGTTGACTGCTGCTGCTGGCTGACAGCCAAATTGCCGAGCCAGGTTTTCTGGTTTCCAGCCGATCGGTAAGGAAAGATCCTTCAGTGCGGCATCCGTTTGCAGCTTTACCGCTTCCAGTGAATTGGCAGCCGTTGGGGCATTAGGGGCGATCGTGCCGTCAGCAATGTTTTGGTTGAGATAAATGCCGCTGGCTCTGTCAGTGATGACCTTCCGCAAATCTCCATCATTCGACAGACGATTGACAATAAACAAGGCATCTGAGTTGGTGGAGCTTGCCAGCACTAGCCCAATTAAGATGGCAACGCCTTTTGCATTGCGTTTGTAAACGCCCGAAGCCCGAGACATAGAGTTGTCAAACCAGCTTGAAATCTCTTCACGAAATTGATTGAGATCATGCCCCGTCCGCTGTACCTTTGACTGAGCACGTCTGGCAAGAATGGAAAAGCTTTCCTTAAGAGAATTTGGCAGCTTGCCTAAGACTTGCTGAATCGACTTATAGGTTTGGTACTTGTCATAGGTTGAGCGATCGTCATCCGTCAAACCCAACTTTGTAAAAGCAAGAGCGATCACAGCATACCGTTGCTCATTGCTCAGTTGTTCCATGCTTTGGCTAATAATAGACGTGCGGTGTTCGCCCCCAAACTGGTTTAAAACTGCGCTCAAAATCTGTTGCCGTTGCGTCCCACCCAACTGACCTAACGCTGTATGAAGTGTTCGTTGTTGTTGCTTGAGCAGATTAGTTTGCGAATCCAAGTTAGCGCGATAAATTTTACGTCTGCGATCGATGAGCTGCTTTTCAACATTTTGAAAGACATCCGGTGCCACCAACAAAAACTGCTCTTCTACGGTTTCAGGATACGCCTGCACAATCTCTTTCTCGATCGCCTCTGGGTACGCCTCTAAAAGCTGTTGCTCCAGTGCAGGATTAACCCGCGCTTCTAGTGGCTCTGCTTGTGCAAGCATTGCTTCATAAGCACCAAAAACTTCTCGATGTGTGGTGCTAGTTTCATCGACCAA
>JBGTJW010000391.1:0-6239 GCA_041744955.1 Stenomitos sp.
AACCTGTCTCTGCTGGTCATCAAACGTCGAGAGGGGAATACGGACGGGTTTCAAGTGCCAGCCATTATTCCAGTCCTTGCTTTTCTTTCAAACCTTGTCCTCATTGCCTTTGCGTCTAAGGAAAGCCACATTCTGGCAACAGCCTTTGTGGGTATAGGCTTTATCCTTGTCTTTGTGCAACGTGCGTTTATGAAACGGAGCGCTGCCTAGAGCTTGGGCTATGATCCTGGGCTAACACCTGCAAGAATGAACCTGTTAATAGAGTGCAGCGATCGCCACTCGTGCTGAAATAGAGGTATCAAGGATGGTGAGCGATCCCCATCTCCTTATCCCTCCGTAAGGTTTACCATGTTTCTCCCTCCTGGGTTTTGTCAACGTTCCATCGTTACCACGCTTGGCACGATGGTTTATGACACCGCTGATGCATCCCTCTGGTCAAGCGAGGAGGGCGATCGCCAAGGTCAGCCTACGCTTGTGTTTCTCCACGGGTTTGGCGGTGGCTCTTCTGCTTACGAATGGTCGAAGGTCTATCCTGCATTCGCGTCGGACTATCGCATTCTGGCACCCGACTTGATTGGCTGGGGGCGATCGGCTCATCCAGAACGGAACTATCATGTAGACGACTACATCACAACGATTATTGAGTTTTTAGAGCAAACCTGTGAGGGGGCTGTGCCCGTTGTGGCATCATCACTGACGGGGGCGATAGTCATTCGGGCAGCGATCCTCCGTCCAGACTTGTTTCAATCGCTGATTTTGACCACGCCTGCGGGTCTGTCTGATTTTGGTCAAGATTATACGCGCACATTTTTTGCTCAACTGGTCAGTACGCCCGTGCTCGATCGCTTACTGTATAGCACAGGGATTGCCGTGAGTTGGGGTATTCGCAACTTTCTCGAACAGCGGCAGTTTGCCCAGCCCGATCGCATTTTTCCCGAAATTGTCGAGGCATACCTGGAGTCTGCCCAGCAGCCTAACGCTGAATACGCTGCACTGTCGTTTGTGCGAGGCGATTTGTCTTTTGACCTTTCACTCTACATCGCTCAGTTGACTATACCGACTGCCATGATCTGGGGTCGGCGATCGCAGTTTACGGGTCCTGAAATTGGTCAGCGGTTGGCAGCACTGAACCCACAAGCGATTCGCGGGCTGCAAGTGATTGAAGACGTAGGGCTGACACCCCAATTGGAGTTACCAGCAGTGTCGATCGCCCTCATCCGCCGCTTTCTCGCTTTGCTGAAGTAGAGCCAGCCTCTAAAAGCCAGCCCCTACAAACGATTAAGCGCCAACTCGCACATCAATGACATACAGGTCTGCAAAGTCATAGGTAAGACCTTCAATCTCAATTTTGGTGCCTGCTTTAATCTTGCTCTTACCCAATAACGGTCCATCGTCAGTCATCGTTGCCTTGCCCGCAATCGTTACCAAAAAATCTTTTGTCAGACCCGCTTCGGGTCGAGGGTCAGGCAGCGCTTTAGTAGAGCCATCGGGCTGCGGCACCGCCACATTACGAGGCAATTCTCTCACGGTTTTAAGAGTAACCGCGCCGAAGGGCTGATTGCGAATAATTAGATTTGTTTCGTCCCCTTCTTTGAGCAAGGTTTTAGGGTCTTTGGAGCCAACACTTCTAACAACCACATCTACCTCGACCGGTTTGATGTTGGAGCCAATTTGGGCGCCCGTGAAACTGGGTAACAGTACACCAACCACCACCAGCAGCACTAGCAGCGCTGCACCAATATCTAAAAGGCTGACCTTGCCAAATAAGCGACCTTTAGAATCTACAATAGCCATGAAATATTGCCTCAATGATCTAACGCCACTGACCATTTGCGATCGGGTTTACTTGAAACATCTTCTCCGTTTTGCGGCAGATTATGCGTTTAACCCACAACAGTCGAGCGATCCTGTGCAAGACTATCATGACTGCACCACTGACAAACACATTCTCCCTGAATTGACAGCAACAGCGAGAAACTGAGGGAAAAGAAATTAAGAGTCCGCAGAGGGCTATAGCGATCGCTTGTGGTCTTATGCTAGATTAGTCAAGTTATTTGTTACGGCTCAGTAGCTCAGTGGTAGAGCAGGGGACTCATAAGCCCAAGGTCGCAGGTTCAAACCCCGCCTGAGCCATGCTTTCAGAAAAGACACCTCCAAAATGACGATCGATTTGGGAGGTTGCCGTTTTCCTCAAAAAAGGAGGGTAGCCCCAAGGTCTAGGCTTGTAACGCCTTCCTGGTGGGTTTTCTATTCGTGACGACTTAAAAATCAGGCACGATCAGGTTTCGCTTGACGGCGGCATAGTGTTTGTAGATGACCTCTGCTGAATTGCCCACAAGGTAAGCCACGTCTTTAGGCTCCAAACCAGCTTCTAGTGCCAGCGTGATGAATGTATGGCGCGTGTTCTTCAGTGGTAGGTACTCTTTGACCTGGTGAGAGTCTACGAGCGACTTCACCACTAGGGACCAGCCGCGTTTAACCAGGTTGTGAGTGTCGATCGCCTTGCCCGACGGCGACGGGAAAACCAACCCGTCTGAGCGTGGTGCCGAGCGTATCAGGTTCGCTAGTCGCTCATTGCAGGGAAACTCTCTCACCGAATGCGTTTTAGTTTCGCCCTCAATGTTGGTATCGCTGGGTGTGGCAGCTTCAAAGCGTATGGATGAGCAATCGTGAGCGATGTGCTTCCACTGCAAAGCACGCGCCTCTTCTAATCGGCAACCGGTGTAGAACAGCAGTTTGATAAAGCCCGTGTAATACGAGTGTTTGACGCTGCTAGAGGCAGGGCTGAAAGTATCGCGCTCGAATGCCTGAATAATGGCATTACGTTCTGGAGCCGTGAACGCACGGCGATCGCCCTTCGCTTTTTTACGAAAGTCACCCACTAACAGGGCAAACGGATCAGCTTTGATGTAGCCAGATCGCACAGACCAGGCGCAACACGCTGAGAACTGTTGCAATGTCCGTCTGACCACTTCAGTGGAGTAACGCTGAGTCAGCCAATCACGCACAGCAACGGCGCTGGCTAAATCGGGCATGAGGCACAGTCGCTTGGCAATCTTGCCGTAGTCCCGCTGGATGGTTGATGCTGCTAGCTGTTTGGCTTGAAATTCGGTGTATTTGAGCCAAAGTTGGAGCATTTCATCGGAGCCAATATCCCGCCGAGCCATGCGTCATAGTCTACGACTGGATGAGCTGCAGGTCTGAGATTGGCACCGTTTGAGAGACTAGCCAGCCGCTGTGCTTCACTGTGGCTGATTCGTCATTTGCATCAAGCACTTCAAGGTGTTTGGTGCTGCAAAGTCGCACGAGTGATCGCACACCACCGCAGTAGCGAACGCGATCGCCTGTGCGAATTGGAGTGTCACATGTGCCAGTTTGCATACTTTTCGTGTTCTCTGCCTCCGTTGTTGAATAGCGTGTTGAATAGCGCGAATCGTCGTCTGTATCTGGATTAGAGGGTGATTCGCCCAAAGGGGTGTTGAATAGCTGTTGAATAGGCAAAACGCTTGCTGCGTCTAGGTTTGCGGGTCTATATTCAACAGTTTCCGCGTTTGTGGGGGGTAGGGGGTGATCACTAAAGCTGTGCAAAGTGTCACATGTGCCAGTTTGCATACTTTTCAAGTGATCACCCTCAGAAGAAATATTACTTTTTTGTTGAATAGGGCTTCTATCGTCGTCAGCGTCAGCGTTTCGGCTATTCAACACGCTATTCAACTGTTGAATAGTGTTGAATAGCGCGAGGCGGTAGGTATATTTACGTCTGCTGCCCTCTTTGGCGACTTTTTCATCGGGTGTTTCAGCCGCTTGTAAACGGCTGAGTTGCTCATACAGACTCTTTTTCGGGATGCCAGTGCCGTCATGAATTTGCTCCAATGTGGCGACTTTAGTTTTCTTGAGATAGTCAAGAATCTGTTCTTTTTGACTGGTGTTCTCGGTCGGTGTCCATTGCCCTAACAGCTTCCACTTTCGGGTATTGGCATCGAGCACTACTTTCAGGTCATGCTTGCCCCAACCGTTCTCGGCAACCAGGCGGAAATCACGCTCGCCGGCGGCGATCACCATCGACCCACGGCACACCGCACGGATGGCACTAGAACCGCGAATGGTGTCAAAGATATCCACTTGACTCGCGTTATCGACTGAGACTTTGCCCGTGTGGTGTACCAGCAAGACGCAGCACTCCAGCGCTTCAGCAATCTCTTGCAGTGGCTCCAATACCTGACTCATCTCTGCTGATGACTCGGAGACGCTGGCATCTTTGGCACGAGAGAGGGTGTCAATGACGATGAGCCGTGGATCAATTTCTTCCGCAAGCTCCTTCAGGTGATGCAGCTCGGAGAGTTTGAACTTCTTCAGCCAATACACGGGTAAGCCGCGTGTCCAGCCCTGCGCTTCTTCCCGTTCCTTCAGCTTGGCAGCGCTATCTTCCAGACAGACATAGATCACTGCGCCTTGAATGACGGGTCTACCAAGAAACGTGCTGCCCTGGGCGACGGCGAGAGTCAGCGTCATCGCCAACAAACTTTTGCCTGCTCTTGGTCCGGCTGCAACTAAAAAGAGTTCATTTGCCGTCAACAGGTCATGCACCAACCATTCTGTAAAGTCCGGTGCGGAGTCCATGAGGTCATCGTTGCTGATGAGCCGTTCCCAAAGTGGATTCTTGTCAGACTTCGCTGGTTTGGTTTCGAGTGCGATCGCACTCTGCATTGCTTCCAGGAAGTCACCGAGAGAGCAGCCAGCAATGATGGCATCACTGACATCCCAGCCGGTTGTGTCCCACTGGTCATCGTTCACCACAGCGGTGGGGATGGGGCATTGCATCACTTTGGCTCGCTCTCCGATGGCAGCGGCGGCTTTCTGTGCTCCCTTCTCACCGGGTTGGTCACGGTCATAGCAGATGTAGACTGTACCGGGTAGTACCTCCAGTTGGGTGATGTCTTGCGGTACATTGCCACAGCCACAGGTGAAGCTGGCGACGGCGATCGGTTGATTCGCTTCACGCAGCATCTGACCTAACAAGATGGCATCCCATTCCCCTTCACAGAGAATGGTGGCTGTGGCTTCGGCTGGTTTCCAACTGAACCAGCTTCTGGCAGGGATGCCGTATTGGCTCCAGGCTTTGTATTCCTTGAAGGCTTCACCTAGTTTCGTTTTGAGTTCTGAGTCGGTGAGCCAGGGCGCGACTCGCTTCTTCTGCCAGTAGAGTGTGCCATTGTCTGAGGGAATGGGGATGCTGATGGACGGGAGATACTTGTCGCCTGTTTTGGCTCTGGTAATGCCCAACTGATGGCGCTGGATTAAGCCGTCAGTGATGCCTCTATCGTGTAGCCATTGCTTGGCTGCACCTTTGGACTGTATGAGTGTTTCGTGGGCTTCCCGGACTTTCTGAGGGGAGACGGTACTTTTGGCGGCTGGTGGTGTGGCGACAGCATGAACGGCTGGAATCTGGCGGTTACGTTGCACTCCCAAGGTGGATCGGATATCTTCAGGAGTGCAACCACGGAAGCATTTGTAAGCGCCATCGGTGCCAGGGACGAGGCTTAAGTTCGTGTTAGGCTTACCTTTAAGCGTTTCGCAGCAGGGGCATGATGCTCTACCACGTTCGTTAAAATCAACGTACTCTTGGATGTTGAACTGTTGCATTTTTCGTACCTTTAGTTGAAATGAATAGGGGCATAGCGATGAGCCGCGACTGCCTCAAAAAACAAGCCGTAGGGGACATTGGCGTGTCTCCTACGGCTTTTGCATGACCACGCTATAAGGCATGGCTAAAAGGGGATGTCATCGAAGGGGAATTCTAGTCCGTGAGCCTCGCAGTAGGCATATTCAACCTCGTAGGGCACAACCACCGTGACTGTCTGAAAGAGCAGCCCTATAGCCACTTTCCAGCCGCTGAAATCCCTGTACCTGGAAAAACATAAGACTACGGGGCTTTTGATGTAGCAGTTGCTAAACAAGGGATGATGCAGCGCTGCCCAGAAGAAGACTTTCCAGCCGATCATGCTTCTTCATCCTCAAACTGTGCTTGTAGGTCCTGCCACGCCTGGTTTAAATCAGACATGAGATTTTCCAGCGTTGGCAGTTCGATTGAGCACGCATCCAACTCTTCATGCAACTCTTTCGCTGCTGCGGTAAAGTCTCGAATCGCTTGCCGCTGGAACTCGTTGAGGAGGTCGCTATCGCTCATGCCACATTCCCCACACGCTTGAAAGTCCGATCGAGGTAGATGCGTGCAGCGC
>JBGTJW010000392.1:0-5778 GCA_041744955.1 Stenomitos sp.
GGGTAGGTTTTGTACAGGTCGTAAATGAATTCGGTGAGCAGCTCTGTCCAGAAGCCGAGGGATTGCCAGTAGATGGTGTCTACGGTGCGCCGGGGTGCGCCGGAGGGCAGGCGATCGCTCAAGGTATAAAAGCCAATGCCCCAATGACGGCGAGTGTCGTATACCACTTTGGACTCTACAACCTGTCCGCTTTCACCATCAAGGGTGTAGCGACCCACGCGACCAATATCCATTTGCCCGTTGGCAAGCATTCCTGCTAACCACAGCGGTGAAGGCTCTGGCGAGTTGAACTTGGAGATGTCGTATTGCCGCACCCATTCAGCCAGGTCGGTGGCACAGAGATGAGCCGCGTGAAGCGTAATTTGACCGTTGGGATTGTCGTAATCAGTGGCAAAATGGACTGTCTCTAGGGGAATGAGGGCGGGACGTACAATGACGGTGGGTTCTGCCTCATCCGTCTCCTGCA
This sequence comes from Stenomitos sp., assembly GCA_041744955.1. GTDB lineage: Bacteria > Cyanobacteriota > Cyanobacteriia > Leptolyngbyales > Leptolyngbyaceae > Stenomitos. The sequence goes on from JBGTJW010000392.1 coordinate 467, forward strand.
AATCGGCTCGTCGCACGACATAAATGGGTGTGTCTGGTAATTGGGGTCGAGTGGCAATGCGTCGCATCAACCGTTCGGCTTCGGGACTGTTGGGAAGGGGATTATTCAAGATCTGTTCCGGCCCAATTTTGAGCGGCGTATCCATGAGCACCACATAATCCTGTGTTACACACAACTGGTGCATCGTTTGTTCAATCCGTACGGGAGAGCCGTCTGGTAGCACCAATTTCCAGCGGCGCAGTTGACCGACTCCATCCCATTGCACCAGATAGGCAAAATCCGGCACGATCGCATCCAACGTGCCACCCAACCAGCCGATGATCTGTTGCCATAGCTGATAGGAAAACTCGGTCATTGCTTTCAGCAACGGAGTATGGAGTAGATCTGCGATCGCATCCAGCACCAACTCAATTTCCTGGGGCACCGACTCCAGATCGTAGAAGAAACGCGCACCTTCCAGCAGGTTGGTTAGCGATCGCCCAAAGTTCACCAAAAAAACTTCATTCGTCAAGGGGTCATAGGCAGGATGGGCAGTACAGAGGACAGGGGGAAACGGATAGCTGTTGGGCAAAAACGGCTGCCATTCATCATTAGCCCCGACGGGTGTTTTGATTGCGAGGGTGGTGGTGTCGATTTCGTAGGGACGACCCGCATCATAGGTGACCATCAGACGATCGTGGGTATCCCCCTGAGCGCGGAAGGGCAGAAAGGCAATGTCTACCTCATCCCGCAAGCCGAGGGTCGTAGAAAACCGTAACAAGCCAAAATCCTGGAAGCCGTAGCGGGCATAGCGAGGATGCCCATAGGTGGCAGCATCAGCATAGTAGCAGGGCGTTTTAGCCAGTTTGGAAGTCACACTCACCGTTTGCGGCGACAGATCAAACCGATAAATCATGCCGTCGCTGTTGAAGAAATGGGTGCCTTCAGGATTGGGGAGACCACCCGAGGCTTCCGTTCCGGCAGGAGTCATGAGGAAAAGATGCCCATACCAGTCCGGCGGCAAATGCCCTTCTACAACGGTGAGGGGGGTTGGGGTTAATTCCTGGCGACTGGCAGTCATCGCCGTTTTGGGAAAGTGAACGGTAGATTGGGGCACCATAGGTCATCAAATGCGTGTGGCACCAACGTAACAAACGGATCGCCGAATGTCAGCTTTGTGCCACTGCATAATTTATGCCACTGCTTAATTTGTGCCACTGCTTAGCCTTGCCTGACCGCTCTTACCAGGGGCTAAGGGGGCAGAAAGATGGGGGTATCTACGAGAGTCGATTGTTATAAGTTGATGCTATTCGTAACAATCACGGGTGCAGATGGTTCAAACTGGCAGCGATCGTGGTAGATTTGCGCCACCTGATCCAGCGGATTTTGGATCAAACAGGCTTGAAACTGTTGGGCGGCGGCGGTCCACTGATGCGCTTCGTACAGGGTCAGCGCTTCGGCAAATAATGGCAGAGTCGCGAGTTTCTGCTCGCGCACAGAAGGGGGGTCAGTTTCAAACACCTCATAAACCGTAACGGGAACCGTTTTACCCTTGACACAGACTTGTCCCAAAATCCGCATGGCGTACTGGTCAGGATTGGAGAGACACGCCACTGTATGATTGGTAGTCAGGAGCGGCGTGTTAAATGTTTTGGTTAAACCTTCAATTCGCGAAGCCAGATTGACCGCATCACTGATCACCGTACCATCCATCCGATTCGTACTGCCGACAGTGCCTAAGATGAGCGACCCTGTATTGATGCCAATGCCAATTTGAATCGGTCGATAGCCAACTTTTGCCCGATGTTGATTGTATTCTACCAGGGCTTTCAGCATCCCTATCCCAGTTTGGAGCGCATCATCTGCATGACGTGGAAAGAGAGCCATAATGGCATCACCAATGTATTTATCAATGAAGCCATGATGTTGCAAAATGATTGGCTCCATCCGTTGCAAGTAACTATTGATGAAACGAAAGTTTTCCTCCGGAGTCATTTGCTCCGAGAGTGAAGTGAATGAGCGAATATCAGTAAACAGGACAGACATTTCCCGCTGAATTTGATCGCCCAGCTTCACATCAACAATGCTTTCCTTATTCAGTAATTGCAGAAATTGACGGGGTACAAACCGTTCGTAGGCGATGTTGAGGCTGGTGAGATTCTGGTTCAAGGTCGCCAAGTTGGTATACAAGCGGGCGTTTTCAATGGAAATGGCAGCCTGGGCAGAGAGGACGTTCAACACCTCCAGTCGATCGCGGGTAAAGGCTTCGGTTGTCAGGTTATTTTCTAGATACAGGATGCCAGCCGATTTGCCCTGGTTAATCAAGGGCGCACAGAGCAGCGATCGCGGTCGCCTTTTCAGAATGTATGGATCCTGGGTAAAGTTTCCTTCTCGACTGGCATCATTCAACACCACACTGGTTTTAGTCCGAATTACATAATTCACGATCGCCTGCGACAGGATTTCTCCATCGGCAATATCCACCGCTTCCAGAACCTGAACCTGGGCTTGATCCACCTGTCCCTGTGCCTGGATTAAAAATTTACCATCCGTTTCCAACAGTAAAAAGCCCCGCTGAGCACCGGCATTTTCGATCAAAATTTGCATCAGGTTGGACAGCAATTTATCCAGTTGAATCTCTTCCGATAGAGTTTGAGAAGCCTTCAGCACCGTCATCAAATCCAGTTCCTCAGAACGGCTGCTACCAGACGTGCGGGATGACATTGGTTGGGTGGTTGAAAGCGTGCGGGCACGAGTTGAAATAGATTTATCCAGTTTGCGTCCCAACTCTTCGGGATAAGTCGCCTCCAGGTCTTGCACCTTGGCGATCGCGCCCCATTGGCTATAGAAATAATGGGCTTCTTGAATGTAGATTTGAGCCAGTCGCGAGCGCTCTGCGGCTAAACAACACTTTGCGGCTAACTCGTTGGCTAAGGCTGCTTCTTGAATAAATTGATGCTCCTGGGCTTGAGCGATCGCCTGGTCATACAGAGGTAACGCATCGAGCCATTGCCCCTGGATACGACAGGCTTCGGCTTCCAGTAACAGCACTTTATGGGCGTAATTCTGCGGTGCAAATTTAGCCCATTTTTGTAATTTCTTGCGTTGTTGTGCAACCTGCTTCCAAAGAACTGGCTGTTCTGCTTTTGAGACTTCTTCAATCCGAGCAAGTCGAATCAAGGCATCATAAAAGGCAAACCAACCAATGATAAAGAGTGCAACAACCGAATCTTGATACGGCAGCGCCTGATCCGCCTGGTCGATCGCCACCTTATACTCACCAAACCAATAATTGAGTACAGCCGTGTTGGCATAAACATAAAAGATTGCAGTGCGATGATTGCCTTCCAGAAGCTGGGGCAACGAAGTAGAGCTATCATAAAACTCACCCGCCAGGAGATTCGGCACCGGACTGAGTCCCCGCAGGTTGGCAACAGCTTGTTGATAAATCTGCATGAGGGTGAGAATTGGTTGTTTTTTGAACCGCACCATCGCTTCGGCATACAGCACCATGCGATCAGCCAGGGCATTGAGGGGTTGTCCGCTGTAGTAGCCGTGCAGGACGCAGGTCAACCCACTGAAGCAGGCATACTCCGTATCTCCTGTTTCACGACCGCTTTGAAAGGCCAGATCCAGGGCAGGTATTGTCGTTGCCAAAGGATCACGCCAATGGCACACAAAAGAATTCACCACAAACATCGTGCGTGCCTGCAATGCCTTCGCTTGAAACCGCTCTAGCAGTTGCATGGCGAGTTCACCAAAGCGATACCCTCCTTCAATGTCACCCACCACACCACACAAAATGAGACCATAGGTGGCAAAGGCAAAAGCCGATTCCGGGGCATTACCATACCTGGCAGACAATTCCACCTGCTTAAACACCGTCAGGGGAAACACATTGGGTGCTGCCAGATAGGTGGCAGAGGCAATACTAGCCAGGGTGCGAATCGCGGCCAATTGGGTGGGGTGAGAAATTTCCGGTGCCAGAGCCAGGGCAGTGGTGGATTTGCCCAGGAGGGACAGCTTGGTTTTCATCAGTCCGGCTAAGATTGCCAGTTGACCAGGCTTTTCAGGGAGAGGATTGCCCAACACCTTCAACACCTGTAACCCCTGTTGAGAAGCGGACAGAAGGTCATCCCGTGCAATTAAGGATTGAATTTTGACAGTGTAGGCAGGAATTTGATCGAGGGTGGTACGACCCCATTGCAGAACGGTGTTGAGCAAATAATCCATTTGAGCAAAATCGCCTGTCAGGTAGGCGGCGGCGGCGGCGGTTTGATGCAACGCCAGGGTTAAATCGTATTGCTGCTGCCAACTGTCGGTTTCCAGGCAGGCAATGCCCACCAGCAGGTATTTTAGGGCAGGTTCGTAAGCGGCAGAGGCTTTGGCTTTGCTGCCTGCTACGAGATTCAATTGGGCAAGCTGCTGGCGCTGACGGGGTGAATCAATCAACGTGAATCCCATGTTGAGTTGATTCACGATGTCAAAGATACGTTCTTCTTGTTTTTCGGGGCTAATGCTTTGCAGTAATAGTTGACCAATGCGCAGGTGAACGGCTTGCTTTTGCTCGGTGGGAATCAGAGAATAGGCTGATTGCTGAACCCGATCGTGGAGAAATTTGTAGACCACGTTGATTTGGGTCAGATTAGCGACAGCTTCGCGATCGCGGACTTGCAGTAACTTGTAATCATCATTTTGAGGTAAGAGCAACCCCACTTGCACGGCATCCCACAGTTCCAATGCCATCTCTGGTAGTGGCTTTTCCCGCACGATCGCCAGAGTTTTTAAATCAAACTGGTTACCCACACAAGCCGCAAATTGCAGCGCAATCTGGGTGGCTTCTGGTAATTTTTGAATTTTACCTGCCATCAGTTCCACCACATTATCCGTGATTTGAGCGGACTGAATGCGTTCTAACTGCCACTGCCAGCGCCCTTGATTGAAGTCAAATTGCAGTAATTCTTCACTATATAGTGACTTCAAAAATTCATTAATAAAGAATGGATTCCCATTCGTTTTTTGCAGAATTAGCTGTGCAAAGGGAGTCAGTTGGGTGCGATCGCGTTCGTTTAAGGTATCACTCAATAATTGCTCAATGTGAGCCAGGGTTAACGGTGCCAGAGTGATTTCATGCATCGTGACTCCGGCTTGTTCCAGGTTGGCGATCGTCGCTCGTAAGGGATGACTGGCATCCACTTCGTTATCCCGGTAGGCTCCAATCAGCAGTAAATGCTGGCTATCGGTTTGACTGGTCAGGATTTGCACCAACTGGAGTGAAGCACCATCGGCCCATTGCAAATCATCCAGAAAGATCGTCAGGGGATGTTCTCGCT
>JBGTJW010000393.1:0-8437 GCA_041744955.1 Stenomitos sp.
CTTTTTAATTGATGCTTTAGGGCAAAAACGTAGATGATTGGTTAATACTATAAGAGAGTCTGCATGATTACTACCTGCATTAATAGTTGACAGAGCAACAGCATATAAAGACTAACAAAAGTAGAGAAGATAGTAGCCAAAAATGTATGGTTCAGGCAAAGATTCTTATTTGGTATCGTGCAGATTTGCGGCTCCATGACCATGAACCGTTACAGTCAGCAATGCAGGCAAAGTCGGCACAAATTGTGCCCGTCTACTGCTTTGATCCGCGCCAGTTTGGTCAGACTTCGTTTGGTTTTCCTAAGACAGGAGCCTTTCGTGCCCAGTTTTTGCTAGAAAGTGTTGCTGATCTGCGTCGATCGCTACGGGCGATCGGCAGTGATCTGGTCATCCGTCAGGGGTTTCCAGAAGTCATCATTCCCCAACTCGTACAGCAGTGGGATCTTACAGCAGTGTACTATCATCGTGAGGCGACATCTGAGGAGATAGCGGTTGAGACGACGCTTCAGCAAGCTCTTATAGCGTTGGGTGTCGCGTTTACGCCGTTTTGGGGACACACGCTCTACCATCCGGATGATCTACCCTTTGAACTTCGCCAGCTCCCAGAATTATTTACCCACTTTCGCAAGCAGGTAGAGAAGCAGTCTACAGTCAACCCAGCGCTGCGATCGCCCACTCAGTTACCTCCGCTGCCAGCAATGGAACCCGGCGATCTGCCCCAACTTGCAGATTTTGGTCTAGAGCCACCTGCATCTGACGATCGTGCCGTTTTAGCGCTTAAAGGCGGCGAGACAGCAGGACTGGCACGGTTACAGCACTACATCTGGCAGCAGGACTGCCTGAAGGTTTACAAAGAGACCCGCAATGGGATGTTGGGAGCAGACTACTCTTCCAAGTTTTCGCCCTGGCTAGCTTTAGGCTGCTTGTCGCCTCGCTACATCTACGAGCAGATACAGCAGTATGAAACGGAGCGAGTGCAAAACGACTCTACTTACTGGCTCGTGTTTGAGCTACTGTGGCGAGATTATTTTCGTTTTGTCTGCGCCAAGCATGGCGATCGCGTGTTTCGGCGATCGGGCTTGCAAGGTATTGATATTGCCTGGAAAGAAGACTGGCAGCGCTTCGATCATTGGCGTAAAGGGACAACGGGCTTTCCCCTCGTTGATGCCAATATGCAAGAGCTCGCAGCGACGGGCTTTATGTCCAATCGTGGGCGGCAGAATGTGGCTAGCTTCCTCACCAAAAATCTGGGCATTGACTGGCGCATGGGCGCAGAGTGGTTTGAGTCTTTGCTGCTTGACTATGACGTGTGTAGCAACTGGGGCAACTGGAACTACACCGCAGGCGTAGGCAACGATGCCCGTGGCTTTCGCTTTTTCAACATTCTCAAACAGTCTAAAGACTACGACCCCACTGGTGAGTATGTAAAACACTGGCTACCAGCGCTCAGCCAAGTCCCTGGCAGCAAGGTGCATGAACCCTGGAAGCTACTGCCTGTAGAGCAACAGCGTGCTGGCGTAACGATCGGTGTGGATTATCCTCATCCCATCGTCGATCTGTTTAAATCAGCAGCAGCAAACGAAAAGATCTACAACGCTGCTGTTAAAGCTGGATAGCCAAAGTTACGTCAGGCAGCAATCAAGGAGCGCTCCTCTTGAGTGTTCATTTTAGCCAACGTAATGTTGCCATCAATGATTTCAAGCGCCTGATCCAGTTGCGTAATCTCGAATACCAGCTTGATTGCTGGGCGAAGGTTGCTAACCAGCAGGCGGCAGTTCGCACGACGGGCAAGGGTTAAGGCACTGATCAGAGCGAGAATGCCTGCGCTGTTGATAAATTCAACTTGAGCCATGTCAATGACCCATAGGTCGCCAGCTTTAGATGTAGTGGCGTTGATTTGCTGTTGCAGTACGGCACTGCCATGGCTATCAAGATTGACTGGAGGGTGAAGCTGGATCATGTCGCCTTCGTAGGCAAGCGTTTGATAGAGAAGCGTCATATTTACACAACCTGACAACATCGTATGCATTAATCGCAAAGCCTTAAACATGAAAAACAAGTCATTATGGCGATCGTCTGCACCTGTCACTTACCGCTAGACAATCAACAGTCAGTGTCACGATTCAACGAAGCCTCTTAATCCTGTGTCTCCGTATCCTGCCCATCCACAATTTATTCGTTAACTATAGAATATTAGTCTTCCAGGATTGAGGCGCGCTCTGGAGCTTCATAGAGTCTTAACAATGTTGCGGCGTTCCAGCCAGCTCTCGTGAGGTTTTTGTTTAAATCTCAGAAGTGTAAGCTGCAATACGTAACGTCAAGTCAAGTCTTTTCGTGGCAAATCTGACTGCATGCGGCTGTAAAGTCCGGTTTAATCTGGGCTGAAAACAGCTTCATTGACAGATTTTCAAAAATCGCGTCAAAATTGATACAGAACGACATTCTCTTAGTAGCCACATTGCATGACACTGGACTTTATCTCGATCGAGACGATTCAAGAAATTGCGCAGCAGTATGGCTATTGGGCAGTCTTTTCAGGCATCTTCCTGGAAAGTCTTGGGCTACCGATTCCTGGAGAGACAGTCACCATAGCGGGTGGCTTTTTGGCTGGTAACGATCAGTTGAACTATTGGACTGTGCTGGCAGATGCCTCCCTGGGAGCGATCCTCGGTGGAAATGTAGGTTACTGGATTGGCAGGCGTGGTGGTTGGCCGCTACTCTTAGGCGTGGGTCGCGTGTTTCGTATCCGGGAAGAACAGTTGGAATCGCTCAAGCGCCAGTTCAGTGAGAATGCGCCTCGAACGGTTTTCCTGGGTCGCTTTATCGCCCTCTTGCGAACGTTCGCCAGTCCGCTGGCTGGTATTGTAGAGATGCCTTATCTCCAGTTCACTGTTTACAACACGCTGGGGGCAGTTACCTGGGCATCCGTGGTTGTGAGCCTTGCTTACTTTGCGGGTCAGTTTGTACCGCTAGAGAGTATGGTTGCCTGGGCGGGTCAGTTTGCCTTTGTGATGCTGCTGATTGCGATCGCGTGGATTGCCATTCCGCTCTGGCTGGAATCTCGTAAGGTGAAAGATGTCATTGCCAGTAGTGAGCCGCAGCCAGATGATCAGCCTGCTAGTGGCGTGTAGCCTGGTCGCTATAGCAAGCACGTCCTGTAAAAGCAGAGTAGAAGCATAATTGCTGGAACTGGCATAGCCAAACAAATTTACTGAAAGCTTGCCAAAGGGGTAGGGTTAGCGTTCAATGGCAGCTATCCCTATTTCGCTGACGTTTTTGTATGTCTTTCCGTGCAACGATCGCTCAACTGAGCGACATCCTGGGTACAACCCCAACGAACACCGCTACTGCTGACTCAACGGTTCTCGCCGCAGGGATCACCACCGACACCCGTTTTCTCAAAGCAGGTGATGTCTTTCTGGCACTAAGGGGCGAGACGTTTGACGGTCATGCCTTTATTGAGCAAGCAATGGCGAAGGGAGCGATCGCGGCGATCGTGGATCAACGCTGGCATGATGATTCGGCAGCGAACAGTGACATTAGCACCCTGCCGCTGCTGCCCGTAGTGGATACATTGCAGGCATATCAGACGATCGCGCATTGGTGGCGCAACCAGTTCATCATTCCTGTGGTTGCGGTTACAGGTTCAGTCGGCAAAACTACGACGAAAGAATTAATCGCAGCGGTACTCTCGCAGCAGGGAACGGTGCTTAAAAGTCAGGCAAATTTCAACAACGAGATTGGCGTGCCCAAGACGTTACTCGAACTGAGCGCAGAGCATCGGTTTGCAGTCATTGAAATGGGGATGCGCGCGTCTGGAGAGATTGCCCTGCTGACTCAGATTGCTCGTCCTGATGTTGCTGTCATTACGAACGTGGGTACGGCGCACATTGGTCGGTTGGGTTCTGAACTGGCGATCGCGCAGGCAAAGTGTGAGCTTTTAGCAGAAATGCCCAGCGACAGCATCGCCATTCTTAACCAGGACTTGCCATTGCTGATGGAAACGGCTGCGACTGTCTGGCACGGTAAAACGCTGACCTATGGTTTAGACGGTGGCGCTTTACATGGGCGGTTGACTGATTCTGAAACATTAGACGTAGCAGACTGGACGCTTCCCCTGCCTTTGCCCGGTCGCCATAATGCCTTGAACTATTTAGCAGCCCTGGCAGTCGCAAAAACATTAGGCGTTGACTGGGCACCCCTGGCACAAGGCATTGCTGTGACACTGCCAGACGGACGCGCCCAACGCTATGAGTTGCCCAATGATGTGGTGCTTCTAGACGAAACCTACAATGCTGGAGTGGAATCAATGCTGGCATCGCTACAGTTGTTAGCGCAAACACCAGGAACCCGTCGGCTGGCTGTGCTGGGCACGATGAAGGAACTGGGGGAGCGATCGCCGGAATTCCATCATCGCATTGGTGTTGCGGCAAGAGAGCTTCAGCTCGATCGCCTGTTGATTTTGGCAGACGCAACCGAAGCAACTGCCATCGCAACCGGGGCAAAGCCTCTGCTATCAGAATGTTTTTCGAGCCAGGCTGCGGTCGTTGAACGCTTGCAAACACTGGTGCAACCCGGCGATCGCATCCTCTTTAAAGCCTCCCGTGCCGTTGGTCTCGATCAGGTCGTCAAGCAGTTTCGCGAGCGACAAAGCAATTAGCCTTCCGCTCTAGCACCGAACTCGATCGGCAACGGTTCCGTCAGTTTTTGGGTTGTGTTTGCCAGGAGTGCTGCCAGGTAACGCTGAAGGCGATCGCGTCCGTCTGGCTTGAACCCGTAAAGCTGATTCCCTTCTCTGAGAAAGAGTGGCGTTGACAGGAAGAACTGATAATCAGGATTCTGTCGGGACGAAGCTGTGAGCAGGCTTGAGTCCTCCTTGGTCGGCACCAGACCGACTGGCAGTTGTCCTTCTAACAAACTAAGAATGGGGCGCTGGCAAAAAGAGGTATTAATGCCTTGCTTTTCTAGCAGTTGCAGAATGCGTCCCACCGAGAGCGGTTCCTCAGGCAAGATCCGCATCAACTCATGCAGCAGAAAGTAATCGCTGTACTGATGGCGCACGTCATCTAAGACCTGCGGATAATGCGGTAAAACTGCCAAACCACGGGCAATGAGATGACCAACGTCCGGCTCTAGAGCTTGAATGAAGCGCGTATTGGGGAGCTTTTGCTTCAGCCAGTGGGCGATCGCGGGGAGCGCTGTAGTTCCCCCTGTGCAAATCACCTGCCGCACTGCCTGTACTGCAATACCGCTTTGATTCAGCAATACATTCAGCTCTCGGTTCAACTGCTGAAGATAGGGTGTGACAACCCGACTGTGCAGGTCTTCCTGGCTCACCGTCCACTGCTGGTTGTTAAGCGTAAAAGTGGCAGAGTCTTGCTGCTGGAGAACGAGTTTGAGCTGTCTAGCCGCATTCAGTAAATGAGTTCCTAGTTCACTGCTGCGGAGCCGCTGCTGTAAGCGATCGCGGGCTTCCTGATCGGGTTCGCCAGGAAGCGGTAGATCCAGGCTTTGCAACGCTAGAGCATCCCAATGACGGGCAGAGGGGTAGAGGATTTGGCAAATGATATCCTGGTCGATCGCATCGCCAGCATAGGCAAGGCTGCGTAGATACAGCCCTTCGCGGTTCAGCAAGGTGACATCGGAGGACACATCAACCAGCAGCAGTTCAGTCGTGGTTGCACCGGCACTCACAACCAGAGTGCCGCCCTGCAACGGTACCGCTGCCTTACTGGGAAGCGGGAAGCCATTCAACGGGCGCTCTGGAGAGATTGGCTGGGGCAGTGCGGCAAGCAGTGCGGCGATCGCGTCTTCAATAAAATAAATTTGTTCAGCGCGATCGACCAGTCCTGCTGCCAGCACCGCTTCTCGTACATTGAAGCAGTAAGTATCTGACCATCCAGTGGGGCAACCAATGACAATACTGCTAAGGTTCGCGATCGCCGCTTGAAGCGTTTCTACCGTCAACGTGGGTGCAATGACCGTTAAGCCAGCCGTTTTGCCCTGTAATATTTCCAGCAGCGCTACCAGCGCCTGGTGATGCCACCGCAGCGCCAGCGGTTGTTGATCCGACCACTGAAGTACAGGCTCCCAGGTCTGAGTTTGCTCATTCAGGTAAGGCGTGCCAGCGTTCAAGTAGGGCTTAATGTTGCTCAACAGCAGACCAGACGGCATTTCTGCTTGCCTTGTGCTGAGTGCTTCTAATGCCTGATAACCCAGAGCGTCAGGGGCTTCGGGTGCCTGCTGCAACTGCGAGGCAGACAGATAGGCGATCGCAGGCAAGCTAGCGAGTGGTTGCTCGTGGGCGGTGTCGGTCTCTTGCCAGACGAGAGGATAGGTTTGTCCAGTTTGATAGTGCAACAAGACCGCTGAGATGGCAGTCGTGCCCACATCAATACCCAGACACCAGAGAGTGCCCGGTAGTAAGGCAGTCGCAGCGATCGGAGGTTCAACCGCAGGCACCTCCGGTCGATCGTGCGTTAGCTCAGGTGATGCGACTCGATCGATCATCTGCCCGGGAGGATTGACTAACTCATCTCCTTTTTTTTTTCGGGAGACTCCGTGGTTGCGTCTGTCGTGTCCGGTGCCGCTGGCAAGGGAGCCTGCGAATCATCAAACGAACCCATCAGGCTAGCAAATGCCTGCTCCAGTGCTGACGGCTCAGACGTTGCCGCTGGCTGCGAGGTTTGCAGTATGGCAGGCGGCTCAGCGATTGGTTGAGCGTCAGACGTTTCAGACGGCGTTTCGACAAACAAATCACCCATTTGCTCCAGGGTAAACGGCGCAGCAGATGATTCCACGACGGACTCTGGTGATGCAGACGGCGTTTCGATAAACAAATCACCCATTTGCTCCAGGGTAAACGGCGCAGCAGATGGCTCCGGTAAGACGGCTGGAGTTTCGGTCGATCGCTCATCGAGAAGGGACTCTCCAGTCGGCACTTCCACAAATAAATCGCCCAGTTGTTCTAGGGTAAAGGGATCAGTTAAGGCAGGGCTTTCCGTCGGTAAAATGTCTGAAGTCGATGCGATCGTTGATGCGTCAGTCTCTGGCAGTTCGATAAACAGATCACCCACTTGCTCGAAGGTGAAAGCGGCAACAGGGTCGGCTTGGGTCGGCGCTACGGTTGCAGCTTCAGACGGCACTGGCAGACTGTCAGCACTCGGAAGCACGGCTGGCGGCACATCAAGCGCTGGCGCTCTGGCAGGCACGGGCGGCATATCAGCAAACAGTTCATCTACGCCTTCTAACGTAAAAGGTAATGGTTGGGCTACCTCCGGGAGCGCAGAATCTATCACAGGCGTATCGGCAAACAAATCATCCACACCTTCCAACGTGAACGCTGGCTCTGCGGCTGAAACCGAGTCAGCAGGCAAGGAACCAGTGCCAGCCCCAAGCGCATCGGCAAACAGCTCATCCTCGCCCTCTAGCGTAAAGGCTGCTAGTGTGAAGGGTGGCTCTGCTGTCGGAGTTGAGTCAGCAATAGGGGGCTGATCGGCAACTGGAGCAGCCCCAAAGAAGTCGTCTATCCCTTCTAAGGTAAAAGCCGCTGGCGAGTCCATCGCGATCGGCAGCACTGGAGGCGAAATCGGCGTAACGGGCGGTGCCACAGGCGTATTGGCAAACAAATCATCCATGCCCTCCAAAACGAAAGCGCCGGGCGGATCGGCAGCGATCGAGAGCGCCTCAGATTCAAGGGGGAAGGTCGCTGGGGGCGTAGCTGACGGTGTAGCAGAAAACGTATCCAGGGCAAAATCGTCCCGCACAACGTCAGTGTAACCCGACTCATCGACCGCAAAATCGTCCCCTAAACCATCGCTCCAGTCGCTTACAGTGCTGGCTTCAGTAGAGGGCGGAGTCGACTCAGACAGAGCGTCCGACTCTGAAAAGAGGGGGGATGTGTTGGCATCAGAATCACTACTGAAAGACAGGGTTGAGGATTCATTAATCACCTCCTCCAAATTGAAAAGGTCTTCACTCAGACGACTCAACGTGTTTTCATCCAGCCATAGTTCTGAATCGAGGTCTTCGACAGGTTCAGCAAGGGACAGTAAATCTTCCTCAGGCGAGGCAGGCGTATAGCGATCGTCAGAGAGATAGCCTTCTACTAGATCGGTCGAAGGAGCCTGAGTCGGGATGCCCTCAGGAGACCGTCCACTAGAGCTAGCTGACGGCGTAAACAGAGGCTGATCTGGTGACGCTGAGGATGTAGAAGCAGCGGTGATCGTGGGTTCTAGAGGCTGTTCTTCAGCAGGCAGATCAGTGCCAAACTCTGATTCCCCAAACAAATCATCAAGGGAGCTAATCTCGTCCTCACTGACATCGTCCAGCCCAGTAACATCCTCGCTAACCTTGTCTTGTTGGTTAACAGGTGTAATAGCCAACGGCGGAGCAACATCTTGATCAGCCTCTGCTGTCAACGGTTGGCTGTCGCCAA
>JBGTJW010000394.1:0-4802 GCA_041744955.1 Stenomitos sp.
GGAATACTATTGGCAGTTGGGCAGTGAAGGCACTCGGACGGGAAATCTATATCAAGACTTTGTTCGCAATCAGGCAAACGAGAGTAGAGCAGCAGATGCTCAAACAAGAATTGCGGGAGCTTTAGATCGGCTGATTGACACTAAGGCGCTACCAAGTGGGGTTAAAGATCGTGCGAATGCGATCGTCGAATTTGCCCGGTGTAGTGTGGCAACACTATACAAGCACAAGGTTTTATGGCATCCCGACTTGATCTGTTTTCTAGAGGGTGTAACTCAAGACACAGAAGCAGTTTCAGCATCTTTTGAGGCTGAAATTAAGCAAACACTAAAATCTTTAGAGTTGCTTCCTGGTAAAGAGTTACAGGCTGTCCCCCTATATGAAGAGTTGCAGCCCCCGCAGGGTGAGATTAGATTTAAAGAAGAAATTTATTTCTCTGAAAAGGGGGGTCTGGGGGGAACCGATGAGTTTTCCACAGGCAGTAAGGCTAGAATTGAAAACAAATGTGGATGCGGATTCAAAACATCAGCGTTAGAGGACTTGCGGAAAATGGCTAAGGCATTAACCAAGAAAAAACCGAGTGGAAAAGGCTTTCTGGCAGAAGCAAAAGCCTTGGGAGAGCCTAAGAAGCAACCTAGCCCTGTTGAGGCGCTACGGAAGCTTCTAGACTCTGAAGATGATTGCGATGAAGAACCACCACATGAAGAGGGATGGTTGGAGGGAACGTGGTTGCCTTGGTTGCCAGAGACAATCAAACCTCGCCCCCTTACCGCAGAGGAAATAACTTGGTTGCAGGCAGCCGGAGAAGCAGGTTATGTTCTGCCTAACGTCAAAGAGGCTAAAGGGTCGAAGGGGCGGATAAAAGGCGCTGTATGGTACACATCTGCCCCTCCTAAGTTCAGTCCTAGTATGAGCGATTGGTATATTCGCCCTGATGGAAAATATTGGACAGCGGCTCCCCAAAAGCTTTCTGAAGCGATCGCTGAAATTCCAGCCGTTGAGTTTGAGCTGCTGGCACAGAAAACGTGCGACTTTCGGATGACACCAGGGTTCGTTCAGAAGTTGCAAAACACCATTTATGACCTCGGAGTTTATAACTCTTTCTGGCGGCACCCTGGCATCATAGAACAACTGCAATCATGGCTAGGGTCTAATAGCCCAGAGCTGCTATTTCTGCTGTTGCGGTATCTCCAGCAGGATGACTTCCATTTCTTCTTGCTGTGGGAAGGAAGCATGGAAAAATTCATGGCGGATTATGCTGCTCTTGAAGCTGATGAATTGGCTTGGGCTAGTTGAGTGTATAAAGCTGTTTAGGCGAGTGTGTTGTATACCTGATCCTGAATTAAAGCCTATTTCTCAAGTGGAAGACTTTAGCGAAAAAGCTGATCTGCTCCGATTATCTGTGTTTTTTCGCAACAATCCAGTGCCAATTTTAGTGTGCAGCCCTGATGGGGAAGTGATTAAGCTCAACCCAGCAGCCGAGAAAATGGTGCGACGACAGGTGGGGCTGCGAGAAACGGAGTTGTTACCGACCAATCATCAAGGGTTAGTGCAAGCATGTTTAGCTGGTGAAATCAAAGAGTATACAGTTGCGCATGTGATTGGCGGCGATCGCAAGTCGCAGCGGGTCTTTGCCATCACTTACAATGCCGTGCCATCCTTTAAGCTAGTTTATCTTTACATCGTTGACATTACTGAATATTACTTTAAGACACCTGAATCTGATGAGGTATCTACCATCATTTCGGACTTAAATACTGGAGACTTAGACTTAGATGCTAGAGACGATCGCATTGAAAAATGCCATGTTGCAATTGAACAATTAAAGATAGAAACCCGGCAAGAATTAGCCAACCTAGCTGAGGCTGTAGCAAGTCTATGAACGTGGTCAATGGCTTAATAGAATTTGCTAAGAAATTGCTAAAACTAGAGGGTCGAGTTGAAAAAAATGCTAAAGAAATTGAAGAAATACGTCAAGATTTGAAAGAGCTAACAAAGCTTGTTCACTGAATTGCAAATGCAGTAAGACACAATCAAGATAAAAACGATCTTGAATTAAACCATATTCAAAAGAACAACAAGCATGAACTCGAAAAGACTGTTTTGCATTTACAAGTTGAGCTTGCTAAATTCGAGAACCGCCTTTATACAAACAGTCGCCAATCCGAAAGAAATGTGTTAGACGATAACAGTAATGGCTCAACTCGTCAGCCTAAACTTTTAGACGCAGCAGACCAGAGCATTAAAACGTCTTAATGGCGGTTGGTTTGAGAAGCTGATCGCTGCTTAGACGCATTAGATTAGGTTTAGTTCACTTATCGAATATCGACGAGCGATGGCAACTACAAAAATCAGAAAGACTGCTGGAATTTGTCATGGAGCCGCCTGTATCGGTCGGACGCAAATTCCTGTGTGGAAGTTAATTGCGCTGGGTTTGCAGGGATGCTCAGAGGTAAACTTGCTAGAGGACTACCCAGAGTTGACTAGAGAGGACTTGAAAGCTGCTCATACCTACTACGCTCAACATCCAGAAGAAATCGACGCTGCAATAGCGGCTGAAACCTAGAGGAGATAGGACTGAGTTTCAGTAAATTGTTAATTCTGGTTTTGCTGTGCGACTTGTCTGACTGCTTCCACATCGACTTGAAGTTGTTGAGCAATTTGGTTGATCGAGAGACCAGCCCGGAGCAGGACTGGAAAGGTACGAGAGAGCATTTCTTGTCTTCCTCTCTCAAGTCCTTCCTGTTCAACTTCCTGATAAAACCTGGTCTGTTTGAGTTCATCAAGTCCGAGCATTTGTCTGATCTCTTCAGTTGTGAGGTTAGGAAACTTGTAAAAGAGGGTCGTCAACGCCAACTCTAGAGGACGTTGCTGCTGATTAGCATCGGTAAGCCCAATCCAAGAGTTGTTTTGCCCGATCCGGCGCAAGCTGATTGTCTAAGCCAATGAGTTGCAGCACGCCAAGTTCGATCGACTGATTGGGTAAATCTTGAGGCAATCGGTCAAGGTAGACGCGACGAAAGCGGGGGCTAGTGGCGTAGTCCTGATAATGCTTTGGTAAACCAGGATCAAGCTTTTTCTCTGTAAAGAGCGTCACCCCCAACCAATCGTTAACAGGCTGATAATCATTTAAGTAGAGATTAATCTCCGTAAAGAAGCCATGATAGCGGCTGCGGTTACTGTCCTTGTCCCCCATGACCTCGACAAAAACGATGGGTAAGTCTGAGGCATAGGGAGGAGGATTGAGAATGCCATCAATTTGAAAGCGTGTTTGCTTGACCTTCTGAGAGCCGAAGGCATAGCTACCTGTTCGTGGTGACTCATCGCCAATCAGTTCAAAGACGAGGGCGGGATTATCGGCAAAGAGGCGATAGAAGAGACTATCGGTTTTCATGCAGCAAATTTACCCTAGAGACGTGAAAACACTGAGAGCATATTAGTTCATTTGATCTAAAGAGGCAGCGATCAGGTTTGATATGGATTTAGGATAGGATGCGATCAGGAAAAGGTTTAAGTTGTGAGTAGGTTCCATCTGCAATTCAACCTAACGGTTAAACTTGTCCGCTAATCATCAGCCTGATCGCATACTAATAATCGTCATTGGTCGGCTCCAATGATCTGGGAGACTTCATCAGGTGGGTTGCTTAATTGTCGATCGATGACGCTGGGAAATAGGGTTGTTTGAGTTCGCCTAAGTGAGTTGTTCTTCTGTTGAAACCAGCCTAGTACAGCTTGAATGAGCAATCGACTACTCATAAGCTGCGGCAGATCAAAGCTAAGTAACGGAAGAGTCATAAAACTATCTTCCCCTCCTGGACTAGTCGTCCGAGTTCCTGTTCGAGGTCTTCAGCCCGTTCCTGAATATATTGTTTAAGTAAAGGATATTCGTCTCTACGCCCTTTGTTCTGGGAAATGCCCATACCCAACTCATCAACTTGCCGTTTAATGCGTTCGCTGAACTGTTTCAGCATTGTATTAATCGCCTCTGCGTTAGAGCCTGTTAACTCCTTTTGAATCAGGTTCAGCGAGAAGTTCCAGCAAGCGGCTGGCTCGCCTGCATTATCCTCATTCCATTGCAAAATCCCCAAAATGGCGATCGCAGCCGTGTGGGTTGCTGATCTGACTCCCCGACCACCTTTGCGACTGGAAGCATAAGGTTTTGAAATACGTGCATCTTCTGAAGGTTTGGCTTGGCTTTTAGTTGGCTGTGAACCAGGAACTGCTGAGGTTTCTAGCTCCTCAGTAAAATCAAAATTCAATCCAGCCACTTTTAGCCGATTGAGAATTTTTGCAAGATTTTGTTTGGTTTCAGCCAGCTCTTGCTCTGCCTTAATTCGAGCATCAGTTGCTTGTTCCAACTGCTGGAGTAACTCGGTTTTTTCAGACCGAAGTGCCATGAGCACTTCAATCTCTTCTTCCTGAGCGATCGCCTGGTTTTCCGCCTGGTTTTTGCTAGGGGGCGGGGCGGTTTGCTGAACCGCTTTGATTTCTGCGAGAGCAGTTTGCATCATTGTGAAATCTTTCCTGAGCTGATCAATTTGCGCTGCTAGGCGCATTACATCTGGATGAGGTTCTGGGGTATTCATTTGAACTGGTTTGGATTCTGGCTCTTGAATGAGGGTAACTGGCTCTGGCTGAGTCGTCACCAGGTTCAACATGATTCCTCGGTTGTGTAGAGGATTGCCGTCGCCATCGACTAAGTAGTAGTGCCAGTAATGTTCTGTTGAGCTAGAGTTTTTTTTCTGCTCCAATTCCTCTGAAGAAATAATGTGTCCCAGATTTGCTTGCACAAACCGATGGGGCG
>JBGTJW010000395.1:0-5943 GCA_041744955.1 Stenomitos sp.
GCAGTAGCTAAATATTGCGGTATCTGAAAAAACTGATACAAGCGAATCAAAAGGGCAGCTACATCTTCAGAATCAAATCCGACACGATCGCCAATATGCCCAATACTGGTGGTTTCTTCAAAGGAGTTGTTATATTTACCATCTTGCTGAACACTCTGATGATAAGTTGCAAGCTCATGCATAGAATGAATTTGAGCAAGAATTTGCTGAAGGGCAGTAAGATGCTCTTTAGTCTTTTCATCCTTTTGAAGCCGTTCGATGATAGAAACTAAATCATCTAAGGTCGGCATCTAGTTTTTGCTCCGCACCCTGAATTCTAAATATCCAAGCTAACTCTAAGGGAACACACAGACAATCAACCAACCGCTGAATCGGGCTAGACGCTGATTCAACTAGAATAAATGTATCATTCGAAACATTAAGAAGTTTTCTCGCTGGAAAACTAACTAATACTGTTATACGATTTAATGCAAGAGTATAACAACGCTCTTGCAGCATTTGGTAATCTTGCGGTATTTCCTTGTTAAGCTTTTCAAGCGCAGCGACAAGTCACTTATACTGCCATTCAACTTCTCGATTTGTCTTTGTAATCTTGAGCGATTTACTTCGCTTAGCTCGCTTAGAGGCTGTCTAGCACAGAAGAATGCGCCTCTTGCAGTCTCATATATTCTTTCTCAAGCTTTTGACGTTGTTCAAAAGACATTCGGTTAGAAGCCGCACGGTTACACAAGTAGGGCGTACTTAGCTTGAATCGCGGCAGAAAGGACTTGGAAATCCGGTTGCACAAGAGATCCTAGCATTGGTGTGATCGATGATTTCCTGGAGATTCTCGGACATTGCTTACTGCCTCACTTCTTCTCAGGCTCTTCAAATGTTGGTTCTGGCTCTGTAAAACCGCGCCAAAGGTAATCTGTTAAGGCTCTGCCCGTTTGTTGTTCCTCGGTTGGATTCTTGGGTAACGGGAACCGCAAGGACCTGTAGAGTGCCGTACGATGCAGATCAAAGGCAGATTCAACCAGATCGCCATAGATGGCAGCGGCATTCAGCAACCAGCGATACGCCAGAAACGCGGAAAACAGCCCGATCGGGATGGCCCACCAACTCCAAACCGTCCAGACCCAAAATAAGACGCTCCAAACCAACACACGCGCCATTGTGTTGAGTCTCGCTCGTGCGTCGGTTAGCTCTGTTTTAACCTCAGTTGGTAGGAGCAGCCACAGCCGAGGGAAGCAAATCACGGATTCTAACCCATACTTCTCCAGGGGACGACGCTCTGCGGCCCGCAGAATATTGCCTAATTGTGTGGGCATGAGGCGATCACTCTGGGTTGGGGTTTGTTTCAATTGCCAGTCCAGTTGCACGTACTCGTCAGCTTTTTCCGGTGTGAGGTTCTCGATGCCCATGTTTGCCAATGCCTGAAAGCGTTTCTCTGCCTTTTCAGCTTTGAGCTTCTGCTCCTTGATCAGTCGTCGTCGCAAGGGGTGCAGCCAGCGTGGCCAGTAGCCTTCTAGCAACCGTAGGACGGGTAGCTCAAACTGCTGCACGGCGATCGCGGAAGTCGCAACTACCAGCAGGGCTGCAATCAAGGTGGTTAAGGGCTGTACCAGCGTTTTCTGGTTCAGCCACTGCTCCAAGGTGTTCCAGTTTGCCTGAGAGTGGAGCACCCAGGACAAGAGTCCACCAAACCAAAAGACGAAGGCAGGTGTCAAAACCTTAGCAACCCACTCTTTGGCGAGGGTATCCCCCAGGCTTTCCAAAAATTTTGGCAGCATAGTATCCCTTAGGAGCGGTGAACAGGGACAAGCGCGACCTGATGGATGGAGCATTGGGGAATGGTTTGCCCAACCGAACGGCGCACCCAGACGATGTCACAATCTGGTTCGGGACAGACGTATTTGGTGGCTGCCAGCGGTTGTGCCTGCCCTGGCAAAGGCTCAAATCCCTTCGCGGTGCGCGTCTGTTCTTCTTCCGACTCTTCCTCTCCAAAAGTCTCTGGTGCTCCAGCACCGTAGGTATCACCGACCCGCAGCCCACGGACGGAGCCTGCGTTGAGGTTGTACTTACCTCGCTGCACGACATTCCCGCTGCCCACCACAGTGCCATCGCCCGTCACAAAGTTACTACCCCTGACATCGCCACCCACAGCAATACTCCTTTCTCCTGCTGCCGTTGTTACTCTGGAGCCAGCAGCGGCAGGCGGAGCTTTAACCGCCTCCCATCCCCCCGCAGGTAAGCCTTTGCCACCTTGCAGCACGGCAATTTCAAAATCTTCTGTCTTGAAATCACACTGTGGGTCTTGATCGGCTTGCCACTCAGCACGGGCACTGGCTGGCACTGTTTCACCCAAGTGATTCATCAGATGGGAGACCTTGACAGTTGTTTCTCCAGCTTTATTGGCTGCTCCACGTAAGGCTTCAATCAGATGATCCGTAAAGATGCTCATCATCTGGTCTTGGCGAATCCAGGATTTCTGGGTGCCAGCACAGGAGGTAAAAACAGCCCTGCCTTTGCGCTGGGTGAGCGGATCGAATAAGCCTTTACTGGGAGCGAGAGCCACGAAACCCGTTGGCAGGTCTAACGACAGCCCAGCCTCTTTAGACGTTGCCATCCCTTCGGCATGGCAACTGTCAATCATGACGAGCAACCGTGCGGCTGGAATTTGTTGCAGTGCTTCAGTAAATTCTGTGGCGGCAAGGGCTGACCCAGGCAGATTAAACGGCTTGATGTCGTGTTGCACGAGGTAGTAGCGGTTTTGCGTCTGATCCAACCAGCCATGACCAGAGTAGTAAACAACGACAGTTGCCTGAGGATCAGAGGCTGCTTGCTGTTGTAGCCATTGCAGTCCGTCCAGAATGCCTTGGCGAGTGGCGTTGCTGTCTGTCAGAGTGCGGATGTGGGTTTCTGGATAACTACAGAGGGCTGGATGAACCAGAATGGCTTGCAATGCCTTTACATCTTTGACGGTGACTGGAAGCGACCAGTCTGTCCAGGCAGACTGACCGACACCAATGAGGAGGGCATACCCGTGGGCAAAGGTAGCGGTTTGAGTCATGGCTTCGTCTGGCTAGAGAAATTCACCTGGTTCCAAGATAGCCGCTCTCAACCCATCTGTCTTGAGAAGCAAAGTTTTTTCCTTCAAGGCCACGGTATTCGTTACAGAAAGGTTATGTTATTGGAAATTTGCCCCTGATAGCACTGGCAGCAATATTAGCAATGGTTGACTCCGCAGGTTTAGACACCATTTTGAATCGCCTTGAGGCAGGCAAGCGCCTTAGCAAGCAAGATTTACAAACCTTAGTGGCAGCCGTGCGATTGCAACAGGTGACGATCGCAACAGGTGACCGCGCAGTTGCTATTGGTGGCAGTGCCGATGGTGCAGTAATTGTGACGGGTGATCGCAATATTCTGATTCCTAAAGAGCTGGCTCAATTGCTTCAGGAGAGAATTGGAAATGCAGGTAACTTTAATCAGCAGATTGGTGATCGACCCATTACCCTCAACTACATGCCCATCCTGTTTGGTGAACCGATGGGCAAACAGTCCCACCTGGAAATCGAACAACTCTGCTTGCTGCTCAAACAACTCAACAACCTCGACTTAATTCAAGCCATCGAACGGGATACCTTACCCCAGGATGCACAACCGTCTTCTCCCCAGACGGTGGGTGATGATCCAATTCATCAGCTCGTCACCAACCTCCATAACTATCGAAAACTCCCAGATTTTGTGCAGCAGCTTGCCCACGATGAAAATGTCCCCCCGCTCATTCAAGAAAAACTGGCGCAGACAGTCGATTTAACCACGGCTAGGAAACCAATCACAAAAGCAGCGACTGTTCTGCAATCTCACCTATTGATGACAGTGCGGCGTCACCAAGCCTCGGATCAGTTCGTGGTGAATGGTTGGTTGATTCCTGACGATGCTGGTCAGGATAGGACAAAGCAGTTGCATCCGCTCGATCTTGATCCTTTACAGAAGGGTACTATTTGTCATTTGAGCCAGATCCCCAAGGTATTGGATCAGTTTGTGGATCTAAGTCTGGACTATCTCAAAAGCAAACGGTATGAACTAACAATCGAAATATTTCTGCCCTTAGATTACCTCCATGAAGCTGTCGATCATTGGGAGATTACAGACCTGGATGATCAGGTGCCAGTTGGGACGCGGTATCGTGTCCTAGTACGAACCTCTGATCGGCTCACACGCAAATACCTGAATGCAAGACTCAGTGATTGGTATGGGAATTGGGAGCGAGTCCAGGCTACCTGGAACAGCATCCCGAATGCAGATAATTTTGAACATCTGAAAGATTACTGCAATTGCGACTGGGACGAACTGGAGGAGCACCTAACCCAAAAGATAGGACTAAAGCTGACCTGTGGCTTATTGGAAGAACATCGACAAGTCTTATTTAAGGCTGTACATCGTTCTGCCACCTCGATCGCCATTTGGATGCGGCATGACAACCCTGAACTCAATCAAGCGTCAGCCATTGATGCCTTAATCTTATCCAGTCCTCTGTCTGGTTTGTTGGAGTCCATTAAGCAAAGGCGTAAGAAGGCCAGATGGAAAGTAGCGCAATTAAAGGACGAACTGGACATCGAGTTGGGCAAGCATCTTGCCATACTATGGGAAAATCCATATCGGTTACCGCCTGAGGCAGAACAGCTAACCCCACCGGGACAGTAAGGGAGATCGCATGGCAGATTGGCGGATTTTTACAGGCAGCGGACAACCGCACGATCGCATTGAGCAGCTTCCAGAGCCTCCCAGTTGGCGACGCTTCGAGGGTGAGACGGAGGTTGATGCATTGATTGAAACCTCCGACAAGCTGAGTCCAAGGGATGAACAGCGGGGCAAGACGTTTCGGGTATCACCGAAGAATACAGACCTGGTGAATGTGGTGAATGCGGCGCTGTATCTGCGGCGACCATTATTGATTACAGGTAAGCCAGGAACTGGGAAAACGTCGCTGGCCTACGCGATCGCCTACGAGCTAAAGCTGGGACCCGTGCTGTCCTGGTCGATTACGGCGCGGTCTAGCTTGCAAGAAGGACAGTATCGCTATGATGCGATTTCGCGGTTGCAAGATACTCAATTTAACTCGAATGGACAGCAACCGCAGGAGGGTAAATCCAGCCCAGATATTGGGCGTTACGTTCAGCTTGGACCATTGGGAACGGCATTGCTGCCCTACAAACGTCCACGGGTGTTGTTGATCGATGAGTTTGATAAGAGTGACATTAACCTGCCCAACGATTTGCTGAACCTGTTTGAAGAGGGAGAGTTTGAGATTCCCGAACTGGCGCGGCTAGCAAAGCAGGTGGAGCAGGTGAACGTTCGCACTTATGACGGTCGCGAGGCAACGATTAAAGCAGGACGGGTACGGTGTGCCGTGTTTCCCTTCATTGTGCTGACCAGCAATGGCGAGCGGGATTTTCCGCCTGCGTTTCTACGGCGCTGTCTCCGCATGACGATGCCGAACCCCAATCAGATGGCGCTGACCGAGATGGTGAAGGCTCATTTGGGTGAGCAAGAGGATGTTTTACAACAGGCAGAACCTCTCATCGCGGACTTTTTGCAGAAACGGTTGCAGGGAGAATCGAAGGGTGACCTATCACCTGACCAATTGCTGAATGCGGTTTATCTGGTGACTCAGCGCTTTAGCCCCACGGATGCAGCCCAGCAGAAACAGTTTACCGATCTGCTCTGGAAGTATTTGACCAGCACGGAGGATGGATAATGCAGCCGTTTGTTTCTGCACTGGGAACAGTATACGATCTGACGAGCAAGGAAATCGCAGACATTATCTGGCTAGCGCTCCAGATGCAGAATTCCGATGGGACTACAGAAACGTCAATAGAACTGTCAACACCTGCTGAAGCAACGGACGATCGATCTCGTCCTTCAACCGATCAAGACGAGCAGCCCGATCCCGCTTCC
>JBGTJW010000396.1:0-5501 GCA_041744955.1 Stenomitos sp.
GTTATTCAGTGATCAATGATAGAGGCTGCTCAACAAAACCGTTTTCTGCCAGGAAATGGAGAAATCCAGCTAGCTGTAAGGCTTTTGCCTCCAGGATTAGATCTCAAATGGGTTCTATACAGCGCCTCAACTTCTGCGTCGGTGAATTGCTGCGGGAGACGTTCAGGTAAAATTGGCAACTGGGCAGCGAGAGTCGAGTTTTGGTTGAGCTGAGCATCAACCTCTAACGCTGGCTTCGACCACTTCATCATTCAGCCTCTTGCCGATCTCGCAACGCTTGTCGAAACTCCCGAACCGCATCATATTGGTCGTAATAAACAACGTAGCGACAGAATAGATCCGTTGGGAAACCCGTCAATAGTTGGCTAAATTGAGCCTTCTCATAAGCACTGTCTCGACGCTGGTAAATGTCTAATACGCCATCTTCCCATCGCCAAATTTCCTGAACGCCCATTCGGCGGTATCCCTCTAATTTATCAATTCCGCCACTGGTCACAACAACTTCAATGACCAAATCAGGATATGGTTTGGGAGCATCAAGGTTGTAGGACTCATCTGGCTCATTTCTAGCACCTAGTTCTTTCTCACCCAACGAGGGACCACCTCGCTTGTAAAAGCGAATATTCTTTTCATCCAGATAAGCTTCAATCAGTCGCACAATCGTTGACTTAAAATCTTCATGATCGCGACCAATGGGCATAATCTCGGCAATTCCGTCTAGGTAAACAAGTTTGACACCAGGAAAGTCTTCCAAGGAGCGATCGAGTTCTTCTAATTGCTCCCAGGTTAGATTGTGGATGAGTTTTGCAGATCTAGGCGGAGGCAACTGAAGAAGCTGAGTGGTCATAACGAATCATGGGTCGGGATGTTCTGATTGTAGCTGGGTGAAACGACCTTAGGTTTAGGTTTGTCAGTATAGAACCCATTTGACATCTTTTCCCAGGATGAATTAAGGTCATAGAGACTCTCTAGCGTAATGATGATGCCATATTCTAGTAGCCTAACTGATTCAGAATGGGAAGCACTTGAACCGTTACTGATGGAGATATTACCGCAGAAGAAGCAGACGAGACCCTCAAACTGGACGAAACGAGACATCATCACTGGCATCTTCTATCAACTGAAAAATGGGTGCAACTGGGAAGACTAGCCGAAAGACCTGCCGCCTTACTCGACGGTCTACTGGCACTATAAACAGTGGCGAGAAGTAGGAGCGATAGAACAATTGATGAGCGTCTTACATGGGCAAGTGCGGGAACAAGTGAAAAAAAAGCCAGATGGACAACGCTGATCATCATTGACTCGCAAGCGGTACAGAACACCTGTAATGCCAGTGTAGAGTCTAAGGGCTTTTGCTTCTACAAAGCCACAAACGGCATCAAACGGCATTTAGCAGTCGATACGTTAGGGTTTCCCTTCTTCACGCACTGTACGAGTGCGAATCGCTCCGACGATGTGGGACTGATTGAGATGTTGACGCAAAACATTGACTATTTCCGGTCGAAACCTGTGAACATTCCCAAGATTACGATCCTGTTAGATCATGGCTATCATCCAGACCATTTAACACAAGAGCTAGAGCGGGTGTATCCGCAGATCATGAAGAAAATCAAGTTTGAATTGTCCACGAAACCGTCCAAACAAGAGAAAGCAGCGCAAGGAAAGTCTGGATTTGTGCCCGCCATCGCTCGGTGGGTAATTGAGCGTTCCAATGCGTGGATGGAGCGATGTAAGATCCTCGTCAAGAATCATGAGAGAACCCTAGCGAACGCGACAACGAAGCTCAATCTCTGCTTTGTCAGACTAATGGTCAAAAGGCTTGCAGCTTCTTAGAGATCTCAAATGGGCTCTATACGGGAATTGCTGGGCACTAAGCATGGTTCTAAGTTTTAGTTGCTTGCAAAACTTCTAGCATTGTATTCGCGGCTTCAAAAGCATCATAGGGCAACCAGACCGGATAAGACTGCCCAGATTTAATCAGATCAGCTTCTTGTTGAGCTAACCCTGAGATTAAAACTTGTACGATATATAGCTTGTCAGCCCGATCAAGATTTTGAAAAGTGGCTAGCAGATCGGGTGAAACCATCTTTGATGCTCCAACGAATCGAAAAACCTGACTTTATCATAGAGCAGTCAACAGCACTGCATAACTTTTAGCATCACCGCGATCGCCAGACTTTGAGCGATCCTACATAAAGCACGATTGCGCTTGCAGTCAATAGCATTGTCGCAACAATCGATAGCATTGTCGTAACAACCAATGGCGTTGTCATAGCAATCAATAGCATTGTCGTAACAACTAATGGCATTGTCGTGACGCGCAATCAAAAAGATTTTGGACAGGTGCCCGGTTTGCAACTGGAAAATTGAAGTGTTGAATCGCAAATCGCTTTTTGCATAACCTCTAATCGCTGAGAATGATAACTTAGCGATGAGCTTCTCTACTGCCAGAGGATTCTGTGATGCACCCCCGTTTGAAATCTGTTGGTTTTGCGATGGTTTTGGTTGGGGCAACGGCGATTTCGCCTGCTCTGGTGTTGACCGCCAATCTTCCCCTGACTGCGGCTGCCCAAACAACACCCGACCAAAAAGCTGAGGAAGACCGAATCTTGCAGCTCTGTAGGCAGAATTTAGACGATAGTCAGTACGAAGCGGCAGTGCAATCTTGCAATCAGGCTTTAGCGACCTTTCAGCAACTAAAAAACCCTGCTGGTGAAGCAAAAGCATTGACTAATCTGGGTTTTTCGTATTTATTCCTCTCCCAGTATGAGAAAGCGATCGGTTACTACGAACAGGCATTACCGATTGATCAACAAGTTAAGGACCGCAATGGCGAAGCAAAGGTACTGAGTAATCTGGGTGATGCGTATCAGTCTCTCTCCCAGTATGAGAAAGCGATCGGCTACTATGAACAAGCCCGTCCAATTTATCAACAAGTCAAAGACCGCAATGGCGAAGCAGGCTCACTGAGTAATCTGGGTATTGCGTATGGCTCCCTCTCGCAGTATGAGAAAGCGATCAGCTACTACGGACAGGCATTACCGATTTTTCAACAAGTCAAAGACCGCAATGGCGAAGCAACCGTGCTGAGTGGTCTGGGAGTTGCGTATGATTCCCTCTCGCAGTACGACAAAGCAATCAGCTACTACGAACAAGCCCGTCCAATTTTTCAACAAATCAAAAACCGTAATGGCGAAGCAAACGTGCTAGGAGATCTGGGTAATGCGTATTACTCCCTCTCGCAGTATGAGAAAGCGATCAGCTCCTACGAACAGGCATTACCGATTTTTCAACAAGTCAAAAACCGAGAAAGTGAAGGAAAGCTCTTCGGTCGTCTTGGGTCTTTATTTGCTCAACGCAGCGACCCAGAACTCGCAATTGTCTTCTATAAGCAATCGGTCAACGTGCGGGAAATGATTCGTCAAGGCATTCGCAACCTGCCCCGCGAGTCGCAAGAATCTTACACTCAATCCGTGGCAGGCACCTATCGCCGTCTTGCCGATTTACTCATTGCCCAAGGACGCATCGGCGAAGCGCAGCAAGTCCTCGAACGGTTAAAAATCCAAGAACTGAATGACTTTACCAAAGGCACCCGCGCCCCGACTGCCATTGCCGATGTTGGCTTCAACCCGATCGAAACCCAAGTCAAAGGCAAATACACCAGCCTGATCGCCTTTGGTGGCAAATTCTACGCCTGCGAACGACAACAACCCCGCTGCCCCCAATACAAAGACCTCAAAACCCAATACGAAGATCTATCCAAAGAATTCCAAACCTTTGTCGAGCAAATCAAACAACAACTGCGCGACGGGCGACTTGCCCAAGTCGATAAATCTACCCAAGACTTTCAATTTAGCGCCGAGCTTGTCGTGAATGCCAATCCCAATTCCATCCTGATCTATCCCCTCGTTTTACCCGACAAAACTCGTCTGCTCTGGGCAACCAAAGGCGGCGTGCTGAGCAAAACTGCCGTCTGTCCCCTAGGTGAAACAGCGCTCTACAACAAAGTCTCCCAATTCCAAACCCTGATCAGCACCCGCGACGATGAAACCCAACTCAAAGCGATTGGGCAAGAACTCTACGATTGCCTAATCAAACCGATTGAAAGCGAACTCACCGCCAACCAAATCAAGCATCTGATCTTTGTGCCCGATCGCGCCACCAACTACATCCCCATGGGTGCCCTATTCGATGGTAAGCAATACCTGATTCAGCGCTTTGCCATCTCCAACATTCTTTCCGCCAGCCTCACCGACACTGAGGATAAACTCAAATCACCCCAGCAAACCTCCATTCTCGCCCTTGGCCTTTCCGAAGCCAGAGGCACCTACAGCGCCTTACCTAACGTCGAAGCCGAACTCAACGCCATTGTGAAAGCAACCAGCCCAGGCAACGCGACCGGCATCTATCCCGGCAAAGTCTTTTTGAATCAACAGTTCACCAAAGCCGCATTAGAAGATAACATCCTCGGACACAAAATTATCCACATTGCTACCCACGGCGAATTCAAACCCGAAAACCCTCGCGATTCCTACTTTCTACTGGGTACAGGCATTCCCTATCTGATCCCTGATGTGCAAATCCTGCGCGACCTCAAAGATGTCCATCTCGTTGTCCTCTCTGCCTGCAAAACAGGATTGGGCGGTGCCGATCAACTGGGGCTAGAAGTCACAGGTATTAGCTCGTTTTTTATGGGCAACCGCGATCGGGCGAAAGCCGTGCTGGCCTCGCTCTGGGATGTCAACGATGCCAGCACCAGTTTGCTGATGCAGCAGTTTTACAAAAATCTGGCAACGGGCAACCTCACCAAGGTAGAAGCCCTGCGACAGGCGCAACTCAGCCTATTACAAGGCAAACTCACCGCCAAAGATACCTTAGACCGCGCCGGAGCTAGACGCTACGTCCCCGGACAATCTCCCGTCGATTCCTTCGCCCATCCCTTTTACTGGGCACCCTTCATTTTGATTGGCAATAGCCAGTAATTTGGGCGATCCGCGCCAGCGCGACCGACAGGTCAATCGCCCATTCAATCCCTTCAGCGCTTACACAAATAATCGCGCCACGGCACAGCTAAAACCAGGCAATAGCGGTGAGGTCAACTCATCTCCGACCAGCAATGTTGCCACCAGTTTCAGCATCGCATTCTGCCGCTGATACACTTCTACCTGTTGCAACCGCCAATCTAAAATCCAATACTCCTGCACTCCGCATATTGCATA
This sequence comes from Stenomitos sp., assembly GCA_041744955.1. GTDB lineage: Bacteria > Cyanobacteriota > Cyanobacteriia > Leptolyngbyales > Leptolyngbyaceae > Stenomitos. Next base: position 5,220 of record JBGTJW010000396.1, read on the forward strand.
TAGCTTTAGTTTCGTTTCGCGGTCACGCCGTTGATTGTCGGCACCCGCAGACAACACCTCCACAATTAACTCTGGCGCGATCGTTAGATGTCCACTTTGATCTAACCCTGTGGCAAGCCGTTCTTTACTAATCCACACTACATCAGGAATCACATTATCTGCATCAGAGAAAATTACGCCCGGAGTCTGAACGGTCTCACCCAATCCCGTTGGTTCCGACCAGTCATCCAAAGCACGATAGATTTTGCCGCTAGCTTTCTGATGTCCCCAGTGAGGTGCTTT
>JBGTJW010000397.1:0-10217 GCA_041744955.1 Stenomitos sp.
ACGATACAATCTTTGAGCGTTTTCTTGCCCCCTTTGTCAAAACCTTTTTGATTGATGAAGACAAGCTGCGGCGGTTTCACGAAAGCATCGACTGGCAAGCCGCTAGCAACCGGTTGAGCGATCGCACCCTGGCTTATCCCACTTACTACAGCAGCCAAAACTTCCACGGCATTGAAGGCGGCTACCTTAACGTCAGTGCGGCTGTTTCTTACGATCCTATTACGCAATATGCGCTGCCCCCCGGCGAAGCGCTGGTACGTCAGAGTTTGCTTGATGCCATTCGATCGCAGCCACGCCGCGTTCTGGATTTAGGCTGTGGCACTGGTTCTACCACATTGTTGCTTAAGCAGGCTTTTCCTGAGGCTGAGGTCATTGGGCTAGATTTGTCACCCCACATGCTAGTCGTTGCCGAACATAAAGCAGAACAAGCTAACCTCGCTATTCAATGGCAACACGGCAACGCTGAACACACAGGCTTCCCAGAGGCTTCGTTTGATCTGGTGACGGCATCACTCCTCTTCCACGAAACGCCTCCGACTGTTGCTCAAGCGATTCTGCGCGAGTGCTATCGCCTGCTCACTGTTGGCGGCGAAGTGGTGATTCTGGATGGCAATCAAAAGGTGCTACGCCAAACAGAATGGTTGACCCAGATTTTTGAAGAGCCTTACATTCAGGCGTTTGCAAGTGGCAGTGTTGATGCCTGGATGGGTGCAGCGCAGTTTGAGGCAGTTCAAACGCACGATCGCTGGCTCATCCATCAGGTCACGCGCGGTGTCAAGCCTTTGCCCTATAAAACCGTCGAATTTTCGTTTTCTGCTGATGTTGAAGCAGTGGGCGTTCGCCTCTACTCATAGGGCTAAGGAGTTTTTGGTGATTGGTTGCTAGTTGTTAGAGAATAGATTTTCGAGCGCTACAAGCTTTTGCTAAAAGCAGGACAAATGGAAAACAACTCCTTTGTCTCTCTCCGATGCGTCTCTAACGCCAGTAACACCTACGATCAAACTTCTCACGTCTCACTTAATGCTGAAAGCGGTTCTTTTCGACTTTAACGGTGTCATCATCAACGATGAACCACTTTACGAAAAGCTGATTGATGAGCTTTTGTTGGAGGAAAACCTGCGACCAAAGCCGGGTGAATTTCGTCAGTTTTGCCTGGGACGGAGTGATCGCGCCTGCCTCATCGACTTGTTGCAGCACCGAGGGCGAGTGATCACGGAGGAGTATGCCAGTAAGTTGCTTGCGCGTAAGTCTACGTCTTACCAAAGCGCGATCGAAAACCTCGAAACGCTACCGATTTATCCAGGGCTACAGGATTTAATCTTTAAATTACGGGTTGCTAAGGTCAAACTGGCGATCGTAAGTGGTGCCTTACTAGCTGAAGTTGAACTAGTGCTGAAGCGTGCCCAACTGAGCGACTATTTTTCAGTCATTGTTGCTGCTGATCAGCGTCTTCCCAGTAAACCAGAGCCTAACAGCTATCTACTGGCGGTCGATCGTCTTAACCAGTCCGATCCCTCACTAAACCTCAAACCTTTAGAATGTTTAGCGATCGAAGATACCTTTGCGGGCATTGAAGCCGCTAAACGAGCGCGCATTCCGGTCGTAGGTGTTGCTAATACTTACCCGTTTCATATGCTGCAACGCCGAGCGAACTGGGCGGTGGATCGCCTCTCTGATCTAGAGTTCGATCGCGTCCAGCAGACTTACGACTCAGCAGCGGCGAAAGCAGGATAGAGCCAGCGAATGTTACGATAGCAAAGCGAATTTAATCGCATCCTGGGGAGTTAGCTCAGTTGGTAGAGCGCTGCGATCGCACCGCAGAGGTGAGGGGTTCGATTCCCCTACTCTCCATTTCTTGAAAGCCAGTGTCCATTAAAGAGTTATTTGTCAGTATTAAATAGCTACTGTCAAGAAATTTTATTCTCCACGGCCTTTTCAGGGGTTTCATCCACTACCCTTCAATCCTAGTCATTTTCAGTTCTGCAAAACCAGTTTTAATTAGCTCTTGTCGCTAAATATTTGCAAGTATAACTCTAGCGCTTTAGAGCCACGCTCATGTGACATAAGTTATGCAAGCTTGCAATAACGTTAGTGCGATCGCAGCGCTCCTTTCTATCCACTTTTAATTTTCAAAGACTTGATGACTGTTCACAAACCAGGTAGCTCCGTCGTATAAGGTAAGGAATAACCATTTTTAGTTGGGGCAAAGCCTCTCTATACGAGTAGCGGCTAGGAAGGCAACAGCAACCGCCGGGGCGCGGTCTGCCAACCTTTCGACTATCGACTCTCTATCCAGTGACGGCTAGGAAGGCAGCAGCAACCGATCGAGCAACTCGGTATCAGTGCCAGGATGCTCTCTATCCAGTGACGGCTAGGAAGGCAACAGCAACGAAACGTAACCCTGACGTGAGACTACGGACACTAAACTCTCTATCCAGTGACGGCTAGGAAGGCAACAGCAACTCTGAGCCTGTGGCACGACTGCACCGCCGACAACACTCTCTATCCAGTGACGGCTAGGAAGGCAACAGCAACCCAGCGCTCCCAAACCCTTTCCCAGCGTAGTCTTCTGACATGGTTTTGGCAGAGACCTCAAGATGATTCAAAATGATGGTCTTAATTCTGCTCACCTTATTTGACTTGAAGCCTCTTTAAGCTTTTGCTGTAAAGGGTTTTAAGATTCTGGCAGACCGACCGGGAAATTTGCTTCCACTACGACTTGCCAGAAAATGAAGGATTTTGTGGATACCCACCCAGAGTTTGGCTAACCCAAGCTCTGAGGGGCGGTTCAGTCGCTGTGGTGACAGAACTTACTAGGTAAGCACGACACCGAAGAAGATGTCCCCGCCCTTATTACCAAAGAAACTTTAGTAACAAGAGTCTAACCCTTATGCATGGGAGCGACCTGTGTCATACTTCGTAGAGGGATTAACTCTACACGTATAACTTCCCGCTTGCTAACAGGAGAACCTATCTGCAAGGGCAGCTTAAGAAGGGTTACAGCAACTATGGTCGGAAAGAATCCACCTTGCGGTGGTAAAACTCACCCATTTCCTCCACACAGAGGTTCCTTCAAACATGAAGAGGAGGCGCTATAAAAAATATTTTACTGTCAAGGTTCAGATTTGATCTATGCGATGTGCGGCTTCCGGTTATGGAACGCTGACATTGCGACAGCCTTGGCTTGATCAATAAATTGATCAGCCATAGGCTGGGAGCCAGACTTAATCGCAATTTCTGTTTGTGCCGTTGCGACAGCCTTGGTTTGATCAATAAACTGATCAGCCACAGGCTGGTAACCAAACTCAATCGCAATTTCTGTTTGTGCCGCTTTACCTCGAATGTAATCAGAGAGCCTGCTGTAGCTCCAGTGGTGAATGTTGTTTTTGTATTGCTTCGTATAAGCCTCCTGCTTTGCCACGTCACCTGGAAACTTTTCTTCTGCTTTAGCTTCGATCGCGCTCGTCAATCGTTCTCTCAACCCTTTCAACTTTGGCAGAGCGATGCTACTCGCCTGATATTCTTTCGCCAGTGCAACAACAGCTTTTGTAAGCAGGTGATCCAAATATTTTCCCTGCTCTGACTCCGAAATCTGTTGCACCCGTCCCTTCACCTGATCCTTTTGACGTTGACGAGCATTCCGTCTCTGCTTGAGCCGATAAGCACTGAGTAGGGGGTAATCCTCTCCCAGCAACTGAAGGGTATTGCGACCAGTAATGAGCTTGCCTGTCGTTGTATCGATCACTACTGCGGTGACAGGTTCTTCACGGCTAAAGCCAAGACCGACAAGAATATTTGACTTTCCCTTATATAGCCGTCTTTGGGGGCGAGGAAAAGGGTTTTCAAGACGCTTGAGTTGGTTATGTAACCTGTCATAATCCTTTTGCTGTTCCTCGTCCAACTCTTGTACTTTCTTCTTCTCCTCATAACTTTCAATTAAGCGTTGCTTGTCTTTAACTGCCTCTGCGACCACAAGTACCGTTCCTTCAGCAGTAAGGCGATGATGATCAATTGCACAGTGGAGATAGAGTTCATATTGTTCCCACGGCTGTTGGTTCTGCTGTAGTTGCTGTTCTGAATTTGGCTTCTCGCTGTTTTGCGGGGCTTCACGATCGAATGCCTTGTCTTCTCGTTTTTTCCAGATTAAGGTTGCTGAACGAAGGAGAAATGGAGTGGCAGAGTACTGCTTTCGATCAGACTCAAATACCTCCTGATCCTTGAGGAATTGCTGAAAGAATGGCAGTTGGCGGCGATCGCAACAAATCTCAAACACATACGTCCCTTCCATACCCTGGAAGTGTACAAAAATCCGCTCCTCGACTTTCTGAGTGATTGGGTGCTTTCGCTTCAACAAGCACCAGTTCAAATCAGTGTTGCTGTGAAACAAAAAAGGGTAAGGTACATTTTTAGGTACTCTCAGCAGATTTGCTTGCCAGACTCGAAATTCGTCGTCATCAGCAGGAACCTGTTGAGTGGCTGTTTCCAGCGCTTCAAGAAACTTTGCGTCAATTAAATCTCGCCCTTTTGGTAAAGAACCAGCCAATTGAGCTTCCAACCGTTCAAGCTGCTTTTTTCGCTGATTAAACTTCTCAGTGAATCGTCTTAGATTTTCTCGTCGCTTTGCGACCCTATCATCATTCTTGATGATGTGGGCGATCGCACACTGACTGAGAAAATCACTTCCCTCAAACTCAGTGTATTTCTCAAATAATGCATCAGTAAGCGTATCGGTAGTACCCTTAGCAGCTTTTTTGGTTCCTTTTTTCGCTTTTTTCCCAGACTGCTGAGTCGAGTTTGCTGAAGTCTGTCTTTGCTGTTCTTCTTCTACAGGCTTTTGCTGTGGTCTCTTCTGATCTACTGCATTGACCGTCTGTCTAGATTGCTCTGCCTCAAGCTCAATTTTGACTGCTTCAAGGATTTCATGTGCCTTTGCTTTCATCTGCTCCAATTCGCAGCCACACACTTGAAGCAATTCAACATCACTTTTGGCTATATCTAGCCAACGCTTGAGCCGATCTAACCGGGTCTGCAAACTTTGTCTCAGCGCCAGCCAACTATCATAGACTACTTCAGTTGTTAGCCAAGCTGAGCGGGCAAGCCGTTCAGGTAAGTTCTTGTAGGGCAAATTTGCTCTATGGTCGTTCCAAAGCTTCTTTAGTTCTTTTTCAGAAAGTTTACCTTTTTGTTTCCAGGTCTCAAAATCACTGTGTGCCGCAACTTCGACTCGCAGCGTTTCAATCAGATCTGAAACAATTACTGCTGACTCCCAGGTTTCCTGTTTTACTGTTTCGCTGGCATGAGCAAAAACTTCAACCTTCGTTTTCCTACTGGCGCTTCTTTCGCTTGGAATCACCCGCGCTCGAACTGTAAAAATAGCCATAAATAGGTTTCTAAATTCAATACAAACTTCAATAAAATCTCACTACATAGACACAATTGAAAATCTCACCACATAGACATAAAGATGGTTTAAGGAGTACTACAAGATTATTCTATTTCTTATAAAGCATTCTTTCAATCATTGATGAATATGTTTTTAGCTCACAGTCCGATGACTGTTGTCGGTTTAGCTTCCTTAGGCTCCTAAACTGATTCTCGTTATTGTCCATTCTCCGCAATTCAGTCAAACTCATTTGAGATTAGCTCTGGTTTTAATGCCAACGAAAGAGTTCATCAAGTTTCCACTGGTGCATACAAAGCATGGGCAAGCTGCTCTAAGTCTGCTCCTGCCTGCTCAATCACGGCATCGGGAAAGCCCTCCAGAAACGTGATGATGCTGCCATCCGCCTCAACGACGAACGTGATTCCTTCGATCGCCACTTCCCAGGGATAGCCCCGGCTGTCGCGTACCCGGTAGGTCTGCCGGATGCGCTCTCGATGCAAACGGCAGTCAGCCAGAGGGGTGGCAAGCAAGCCCTCTGGCTGACCCCGTGTCCCCAACTCAGTGATTTGAAACGGGACGGGGGCATCCCTCACAACCCTGGGCGCACGCATCACTTCACCCTCCCGTGCTTGTTGGAGCCGCAACCCCGAGGCGGTCATTTCTTTGGCAACCCAGCGGAGCGAGCGGGAGAGTCGTGCAAAATAAGGCGACAGGTCGTCTGGGCTGGCTGTTTCCGTCCGTGCCTCCAGCAGTTGCGTGGTGGTTTGCAGCGCACTCTGTAACAGCTTGCCCTGGAGATGGTCGGCTTCGCTCGCCTGTGCCAGTTCCCGCATCACCTGCTTGACCAGTTCTGTCAAAGCCAGTTGCAGCACCAGATTACTGTCATTGCTAGTCTCTGTGTTTTCAAGCAGCAGTCGCACGACTTGTTGCAGGATAAACTCACGGTCTGACAAGATTTGCACCATAGGATTTAGACCCGCACTTCTGAAATCGCGCAGTGCCACTGCTCACTACTCAGGATCGTGGTCCCGACCAGTAGCCCCAACACTTTGGTGGAGGTGTGGTCGAGGGCGTTGGCGGCGATCACAAAGGGGATGAAGCGTGGCAGTTCACTATCGATCATATGCTTAATGTCATCTACCGTCTGTGCCGCCGTGGCTTTTGCCTCTCCCAGGTAAAGCGTCTTGTCGGTGGGATGAGCGCAGACGGCATCCGGATAATCGGCAACAGGTCTAGCTAACAGCCGACAGTTATAGAGGTGCTGCATGACCAAACCCAGGCAGGCTTCACCCAGGGCAGCGGTAGCACTGCGATTGGGACAGATGGTTTTATGCTCTGTGCGTGAGTAAAAGAGGGGTTGGTGTCCTGGCAGCAGGAACAGCCCGTAGCGCTGGTAGGCAAGCCACTGCGCCATCTCTTCCAGAGGATAAAAGGCAGTCTGTTCCGAATAGCGACGTACTAGGGCACGAATGGTATTGGGATGCACTGACCAGGGTGGGAGTGACGCATAGGGAGCGGCTAAGTGCTCCAAGTGCTCCAGCAGTTCGGGTTTCATGGCAGAGCGGCTATAGGCAGCCTGGGCGATCGCGCCTGTGGTGCGATCAATGTGGAGACAGCGTTTTTCTAAGGAAATTTCAATCACAAGCCACTTGGTTGAGTTCAAAGCTTCATCACCATAAAATAGCCCTGCCGTACAAGGGAAATGTTTCCTATCACGGTGATAGGACTTGACCATTGCGGCGGGGTGGACAGAGTTGTCGTCGCAATTGGAGCGGCATCCGTTCGTACTGCTCCCAAAGGAAATCCATTTCAGCGAGCTTCCGGCGATGACTTGCCTCAGCCGTACGCCTGTGCTGCCCGTGCGAGAACCATCTGTTCACGGAAGCTTCGCTAATTCCACAAATTCTGGCAATTTGGGCATGGGTGACATTCCACTTGGCATAGAAGGCATGGGGTGTCATCCCGAACTGACAGCCGCAGTAAAGCTCAAGCAGTTTAAGCTCTCGCCTTCCTAACTCTTGGGGGTTCATGTCGCTTGCTCCATGAACAAACGGTCAACCGGGGCAGAAGCGAGAAGTTGTAGATCCGCTTCCCAGGCAAAATCGGAGTCAGTCCAGGCACGGCTGGGTGATTGGGGATCAAGCCAGATGGTATAGCGCCATCCCGATCCCTGAAGGTGTGCCGCAGGCGCGAACTGAAGTCCGACGATGATGCCGTAATCTTCGGCAGGGAGAGGGATAAAGCGGGCGCGATCGCCTAACCGAAATCTCGGTGCTGGAGCCGTTTGCGGAAAGCTTTCTGGCAATAAAAATGCTTGGAGTGTAAAAGCAGACATGGATCAGCCTTCAATTTCTGAACTTGCTACCAACGTTGAAAAGTGTCATTAGCAGGCTATCACACTTATAGTATGAAATTAAACACGCATGATGTGTGGACTCAGCATCTCTCTTCCTCCAAGATGCTGACGTGAAAGAAAATGAGCGTTCTGACGTTAAGTGGCTATTTGGTCGGGCGGTTAGGAAGCGGAGGCGCGAACTTGACCTCTCTCAAGAAGAGTTGGCAGAACGGGCAGGACTGCATCGCAACTACATTTCGGATATTGAGAGGGGCGATCGCAACCCTTCTCTGGAGAATATCAAAAAGTTGGCGAAAGCCCTTAACACGACAGTTTCTGCCCTGTTCATCAACTATGGGATTGACGAGGCTTCTGATGACTGATTCAGCCCAAAGCAGCATGAGGGATTGAGACGAACTGATTCAGCGTTTTGTGAAGCGCCACCATTGCAAAGGTGTCAAGTTGGCAATAGGCTCTCAGGTCTGCGATTAGTTGGGTTTTCTGGGCTGAGTCAGCACATTGAATCATCTCATCCCAAACCGTTTGAGCTTGATCGCCGCGTTGGACGGCAAGCGTCTTGTAGCTCAAGGTGGGAACCAAAATCGGTAGAACGTTTTTGATCGAAGTCGAGCCTCGGCAGTCAGGATGCTTATAGTGATGCTTGAAGATGTCTTCTAAATCCCACAGTCGGGTAGCGATCGCCTCCAACTGAAGTGCATAGGCAGGGAAGGCTTGAGCCAATTTTCGCAGCAGGCTCGCCTCAAAGGACTGGTGGTAGACAATGACGGAACCAACAGGAGCAATGTCACTGGTTAGCGCGACAACGAGCGGCGGTCTTGGATCGGACGTGTCGGTGTGGAGATATTCGCGATGTTCGACGTGCCCGTGTTCATGGAGGATGTGGCAACTGTACTGGAAGGGGAACTGTTCGTAGGGTTTTAAGCCATCAAATCTAGGAATGGCAGGGTTTTGTGCCTCAAAGTCAAAGAAGTGGATGGGATAGGTGAGTTCGGCGAGGCTGGCAGCGCTCGCCACTCTATCCACGACTGGCTGGTTGTTGAGCATGCTATCAACGTAGGTACGCTGGTTTTCTGACAGAGGGTAGTTGGATGGCAGATCGGCGATTGCCAGCACTCCTTGAGTAAGCAGTGCGTCTTTTTTCTTCCAGTCCAGGCGAGGGATGGTAAAGATGGAGATTTCAGGGACGTGCTGCCAGCAAGTTTGCGTGAACGGGCAAGGGTTGGGGTTAGCACAGTGTTTGCCGATGGCGATAGCCTGTGCATCAGCACGTATCGCCAGTGTGGGCTCCAGGTTCTCAGCTAAGGTTGCCTTGAATTGCTCTAGTCTTTTGGGTATTTCAAGCAGGAGGCGATCGACTTCTGTGGTGATGTCTGCGATCGTGAAGAGGTTTGTCAGGTCTGGAAAGACGCAGCTCTGAGTGTTGATGTGCATGAGCCTGGTTACACTGATGGATAGACCGACTCCACTCAGGACGTATGTTTGCACGGCGGCATCCCAGTGATGCTCGTCTTTGACTTTGCTGGAGGATTTGACTTCAAGCACTGACCAGGTGGTTGCCGAGGTTTTGCAGAGAATGTCGCAGCGGATGAACAAGCCAGCGAAACTGAAGGTGGCCTCAAACAGGCAGGTGGCTCCAGTGGCGATCGCCTTTTGAGTTGCCTGAATAGCCTCTGTCCCGCTTCCCTCGATCAATTGTCCATCGGGAAACTGCTGACGGGCATATTGCCCCACTTCGTTGCCCTAGTCAATGATCCGCTGCTGGGCTGGAGTCAGGGCAGTCGCTCGGTGTGGCTCCTGCACCTCCAGCCAAAGCTGTTTGTGGCATTGCAGCCCGCTCATGAAATTGGCTTTTGACAGGATGGCAGGCATACTCTGTAGTGAGGTGTTTGGAGTCTCTGTTCAGAGTTAGGGTGCCCGCTTCAGGAGGTTTGCGCTTACATCCATGAAAACTTGTTGGGGAAGTACCTGACCTTGCAGGAGTTTTGCACCTGTACGCAAACGTACCGGAAGTATGCTGATCGCATTGATCCATACCCGAAAAACCTGGAGGAGACGCTTCCAGCGTTGGAGGCTCTGTGTCAGCATATCCTCGATCCGGTGATTGACCACTTCGGCAGGGAGCGGTTTCAGTTGACCTACGGATTTTGCTCAAAAGATTTGAAGCGGTTTTTGAGCCAGAAAGACCCAGAGACGGGGATGAAGAATGGGCGGGTTGATCCGAGCCGTGACCAGCACATGGCGCATGAGGTGAATCGGAATGGCAGGTATTACTGCGATCGCTTAGGTGCTGCCTGTGATTTTCGGATTGTTGGTGTAAGTGAGCAGAAAGAATGGCATAAAGAGCAGATTATTTGGCGCAGTAAAAAATCGCTATAACCACTGTCTCGATTAGCTTAAGGGCAATCAGGCAGTAAAGACCAGCGGCAGGCTAAAGCGGTAAGGAAATGAGCGGGATGGACGTAATGGTGGAGGTTCTAC
>JBGTJW010000398.1:0-11117 GCA_041744955.1 Stenomitos sp.
ACAGCGCTGGTGCTGCTGACAGGGCGAGAGCCGCAAACGTTGCTGGACAGCCGGACACTCACCTGGAACTGGGAGCCGTACGCCTACGTTAGTGATGAACTGGCAATGGTGCTGCGGCGAATGCTAGCGGTCTATCCGGGCGATCGCTATCAGACGGCAACTGAAGTTTTACAAGACCTTCAATCGTTTGGAGCCGTACCGCTAGAAAGCACACTATTGCGATCGCCAACCCCTACAGCTTCGTCGCCTGACCAACCAGCGATCGTCAATTTTTTGTCGCCTCAAAGCGATCGCTTAACCCAGACAGCTAAGACGGCTCAGCCCACCTTTCAACAGACCGCAACACCGGATTCGGTAAGAGTGCCATCGCGTGGCTCAACCTATACGCCCGATCGTGGATGGCGGCACTGGGACAATATCGGTGGCAAAGTACGTGCTGGGGTTGCTGCAACGTTGCTGGCGGGCTTAGGTATCGCACTGCCGATCGTGTGGCAACTGGGGATGAAAGCACCGGATACCAATGGAGAGGTTTGGGTTTCGGGGGCTAAACTGCCTCAATCAGAAGCGTCTCGCATCATTGATGCGCCAGATACTTCTGGCTCGACCTTAGCCATCAAGCCGCCCTTTGAACCGAATCAAGCTGAACTTAATCAGACTGAAACCACACCTACAGATGGTGCTGTAGTTAAAACCAGTAAACCATTGCAACGCCTTCAGTTTGCCCGTGGCAAGGTGACAACGGCTGTTCAGGGTCATTTGCAGGCAACAGAGATGCAGCCATACACTCTGCAAGCATCACAAGGTCAGATTATGTCCGTCACCTTGCAAGGTGCGGGGGCAGTCATGAATTTGCTGCGATCGAACCAGGAAGCGATCGACGCGGCATCACACCAAACTCGTAGCTGGACGGGTCAATTGCCTGCGGACGATCGCTACCTGATTCAGGTTTCGGGTACGGGTGCCTATACGCTGGACGTGGCGATTACGCCGTTAGCGCGACCAACGAAAGAGCAAATTCAACCCGTTGCGTTTGCGCCTGGTAGCTCTGGCACTACTGTGACGGGGCAGATAGCACCGAACCAGATTCAACGCTATTTGTTGAAAGCAAAGCAGGGGCAAATACTGGTTGTAAAAGTGCTACAGGGTAGCGTGAGCTTTAGTGCGATCGCGCCGAATGCTCAGCGTATTGGCAGCAACGCTACCAACACCAAAAGCTGGCAGGGGCGCTTACCCCAGGATGGTGCCTACATGATTGAAGTGTCTGGCAACGAGCCAGAGGGCTATGCAATCGCGCTTGAGGTTCTTTAAGTTTAGAGTTCTGCCTAAGGATGTCACCGTATCAGAACTGACGCTAAGATCTCGCTTTAGTCAACGCTTAAGTCCTAACGACAAGGCTTCTGAAATGGCTTCTCAAGGGGTACTTAACGAGTGGGTTGAACGGCTAGCAGTAGGAGAGTCCTTAACGCCAAGAGAGTGGCAGCAGCTAGAAGCAGCAACGTTGCACGATACGAGACGATCGCTAGCATTTGGCATCACAGCCGAGACTGTCCACACAACTTTGCAGGCGCGATCGCGCTTACTCCAGGCTGTTTATCCGAGCATCGAGCAGTTTTGCCAACGTCATGTGAGTTTCTCTGTCAACGTGATTGAAACGCTGTGGCATTTGTGGCTACCGCTGGCAGTGTGGCTAAAAACTCGGCAGCAAGCGGTCGATCGCCCCTGGGTACAGGGCATTTTAGGTGGGCAGGGCACTGGCAAAACAACGCTTGGAGCAATCCTGGTGTTGATACTGCAAGTGTGCGGCTATAAGACCATCAGCCTTTCTCTGGATGATTTTTACAAGACGTATGACGAGCGTTTGCGCTTACGAGAGCGTGACCCTCGCTTACTCTGGCGTGGTCCACCCGGAACCCATGATTTTGAGCTAGGACTAAAGACATTGGATGCCTTGCGCCAGCTAACGCCTGAGCAGCCGATCGCGCTCCCCCGTTTCGACAAAGCACTGCACGATGGCGCAGGCGACAGAATCGCTCCGACCGTGGTTTCTGGTGCGGATATTATCTTGTTTGAAGGCTGGTTTGTAGGCGTTCGTCCAGTTAATCCAGCCGTTTTTGAGCCGACGATCGCGCCCATCACAACGGCTGCCGATCGTGCCTTTGCCCGTGATATGAACACAAGACTCTCTGACTATTTACCTCTGTGGCAACGGTTAGACAGCCTTCTTGTGCTGCATCCCGTCGATTATCGCCTTGGCAAACAGTGGCGTAAGCAGGCAGAACAGCAAATGCGAGCCAGTGGCAAACCGGGTATGAGCGATGCTGAAATTGATGCCTTCGTCGAGTATTTTTGGAAAGCCTTGCATCCTGAGTTACTCATCAAACCGCTAGTGGTTAAACCTGGGTGGGCAGACATCGTGATCGACATCCAGGCAGATCACACAGCAGGCGCAGTGTATCGGGGCGGCGAGACCAATGCATGATCACTGTGGCACCCGTTTGATTTTGACTCCCAAGAGCGATTAAATTTTCTGCAACACTCCGGGCGATCGTAGATCTTCAAGCCGTTTGCAGCCCGTACAAAACATGGCTGTCGTTAGTTCTGCAACCAGAATCTCTACCAACTCAGACAAAGCTGCCTCGGAGTCATTCGCGGCTTGCAGAAAGGGAAACGCCATGCCTGCGAGGTCGGCACCAAGCGCGATCGCCTTTGCAGCTTCCAGTCCATCCCGCAAGCCACCAGAGGCGATAAGAGGAATCTGAGGGGCGATCGCCCGTACGGCAGTGATGCACTCAGCAGTGGGTAAGCCCCAATCGGCAAAGGTTCTACCCAAACGACGCTGACGGGCATCAGTGGCGCGTTCGCTCTCAACCAGTGACCAGGAGGTGCCGCCTGCACCTGCCACGTCGATCGCGGCAACCCCCGCTTCCAGCAGCATTTTTGCGCTTGTCGCAGAAATACCGTTGCCAACCTCTTTCGCAATGACAGGCACCGGCAGCACAGCACAGAGCGACGCAATTTGTGTGAGCAAGCCTCGAAAATTCGTGTCGCCGCTGGTCTGCACACATTCCTGAAGTGGATTGAGATGCAGAATCAGGGCATCAGCTTCGAGTGCATCCACTACCCGGCGGCACTCATCCAGCCCATAGTGGTAATTGAGCTGTACAGCACCCAAATTAGCAAAGAGGAGAATATCAGGCGCGATCGTGCGTACAGAAAAGGTGGTTGCAACGGACGGATTTTCAACCGCTACGCGCTGAGAGCCAACACCCATTGCCAGTCGGTACTGCTGTGCCACTGCTGCCAGCCTGGAGTTGATTGTTTTTGCCCGTTCAGTGCCGCCTGTCATGGACGAAATCAGCAGCGGTGCGCCCAGACTTTTACCCAGGAAGGTCGTTGTAAGGTTGATGTCGTCGCGATCGATCTCAGGCAAACAGCAGTGGGTGAACCGATAGCGCTCCAGTCCATTTGTAATCTGACGGCATTGCACATTTTCATCCAGACAGATGCGGAGATGATCGGCTTTGCGAGTCTGGGTTTCCATATGAATGAGGGATTAGGTGCGAGGGGCAAGGATCAAGGCGGTAACTGTTTATTATCGTACTTAGCCTTGAGTCTTTATGCTTAAGCCTTCCTTCTAAACCCGTATCAACTCCACGCCATCGCGCCCATCAATGTCCTGAAGGTAGACCTTGACTTGTTCTTCTTTAGCCGTCGGGAGTTGCTTGCCGATAAAGTCGGGATGGATCGGCACTTCTCGATGTCCGCGATCGACCAGCACAACGAGCCGAATGACGGCGGGTCTGCCGTAGTCGTTGACAGCATTGAGAGCCGCACGAATAGTACGCCCTTTAAAGATCACATCATCGACCAAAACAACGGTTTTACCAGAAAGGTCAAAGGGTATTTCCGTTTTTGCGGGTGTGCGAATGCCGATCGTGTCCAGGTCATCGCGGTAGAAGGTAATGTCGATCGCTCCCATGGGCACCGTTACTTGCTCTAGCGCCTCGATTTGCCGTGCTAGCATGGCTGCAAGGTTAACCCCTCTTGTATAGATACCAAGCAACACCAGCTTAGAAAGATCCGATCGTTCCACCACCTGTGAGGCTAACCGCGTCACTGTCCGCCGCACTTCTTCTGCTGACAGAATTTCGACCACTTCTGTAGACATAGAAAATCAAGTTTTGCGTTAAGGGTGTTGAGTGTTGAATTAAAGCATTTTTGAACAATTTTCTACAATCTCTGGCTTCGCAGCCTGTTTGACTGAAAAAACTGTTTGCTTGGCTTTTTGATTAGCGGTGCTTTGCGTAGGATTGCCGAAAGGTAAGTGCAGATACAAATGCATTAACGCAACTGCGCCCAAAAGACTGTAACCCACTGATGTGCATTGTCAAAACCTTTAGCGTCTTGGGTCTACAGAGACAGACTATTCTCTTACTTCAAAGCTAAAAAATTCTATCCTAAACTTCATCTTTTGGCTGTACAGCTTTGATAATACGCGATAGTTCGCTTTTTTCATCGACAGCAATGCGAGTCGGCGAACCGCTGATGATACCCTCAAAGTTTCGGAAGGACTCTTTAATTTGAGGACCGTGTTCGCTGATGATATATTCGCGAATACCTTTATCATGCCAGGAGCCACGCATTTTGAAAACGTTAATGGCGCGCGCCATCTCACCCCGAATCTCGACATATTGCAGCATCAAAATAGTGTCGGTAATGGTGGAAATATGAGAATCGGTAATGGAATTCGACCCCATAAATTGATCAGACGTGTTGGTGAAAAAGCCTGTAATTTCTTCTTGTTTAGCAAAGCCAGTTACACCAATTACAAATTGGCGAAACGCATTGTTACTGACCCCGCGTGCTAGGGCGGAGAGGGAGTCGATCGCGATCCGAGAGGGCTTAAACTCAGCGATTTCCGTTTTAATAATTTGTAGATGATCTTCTAAACCGGCTGACTCAGGATAGGCACAAATGATTCTCAGCACCCCTTTCTGTTCAAGTTCTTCAAAGTCAATGCCCAAGGATGATGCATTCCGAGACAACTGGGCGCGGGATTCTTCATAGGCAAACAAAATGGCACGATCGCCTCGCTGGCAAGCATCTTGCAAAAACTTGCTGACCATCATCGTTTTGCCTGTACCCGTTGCGCCGGTTGCCAAAATAATCGAGTCCTTAAAAAAGCCACCGCCACACATTTCATCCAGCGTTTTGACCCCAGAGGAAACGCGGATATTGGACGATCGTTGCGTTAAGCGCATGGCTCCTAACGGGAAGATGTTAATGCCGTTATTTGTGATGGTGAAAGGATATTCACCTTTCATGTGCGTCGTACCTCGCAATTTGAGGATTTCGATCGTACGGCGGCGGCGTTCCCCTTCTAGTACATTGCGAATAATCACCACATTATCCGATACAAATTCTTCGACACCAAACCGTGCGACGGGACCATATTCTTCGACTCGTTCTGTAGTCATTAACGTCGTTGCGCCGACTTGCTTTAAGCGAGCTACCAGACGGAAAATTTCGCGTCTTACAACCCCAGCCGAGTCATATTGCTGAAAGACAGCCGTCACCGAATCAATCGAAACTCGTCGTGCTTTATATTTGCGAATCGCGTATTGAATGCGCTCAATTAAAGCGGAGAGATCAAAATTTCCTGCCACATCTTGCCCTTCAGGATCAGGAGACGCATCGAGAATAAAGAGCTTGCCTTCATCAATCAATTTCTGCAAATCCCAACCAAAGCTAAACGCATTTTTAATGACATCCGCTGGGGATTCTTCAAAGGTGACGAAAACACCTGATTCGTCAAAATCAACAATACCTTGATACAAAAATTGCACCGCTAGCAACGTTTTACCTGTGCCAGAGGTGCCGCTAATCAGAGTCGTACGTCCTGTTGGTACACCGCCGTGGCTAATGTCATCAAAGCCCTCGATCATGGTGCGAATTTTTTGCACACCAGGGACCGGATGTTCACCATTTAGCGGATTTTGATTGAGTTGGTTCATGAGGAGGGCTTGTTGAAGAAGGCGCAGACGATCGGCTAAAAATTTGCTGCTTTTCGCACCAGGATTTTTTTTGCGCTCAATCTGGCTCTGAATGTAATTTACAGTTGTTTTTACTCTGAAGCTTTTTATTCTAACAATTTAGATGCGTCGTCCTGCAACTCTTCGTAGAGTAGATCCAGACCAATCAGCACTTTTTCGCGATCGGATAAATCACCAATAATTTTACGTACAGGTGGCGGCAAGATCTTAGACAACGTGGGTGTTGCCAAAATTTTGTCCTCTTCGGCAAGCTGAGGATTTTTCAGCACATCAATGACCTTCAGCGCATAAACACCCTGAAAATCTTTTTCCAGGATCTCATTTAGCACTTTAAGAGCGCGAATGGAGCTTGGCGTATTGCCAGCCACGTAGAGCTTCAGGACATACGTTTTTTTGAAGGAACTCATAGCTTAAGGTGTATTAATCATGCGACTATAGCGGAACCTGAAGTCAGTTTAAGACGAACTATTTCAGCGAAGAGTCTCTGTTGTATCAAGTAATTCACTAACAGCCAGGGCTGGTTTTCTCTGGGCTAGTTTTCCCTAGGTACGGAGCGCCGATACATCTCACATAAATGAGCGATCGTATCAATCAAGGTCAACCGATAATCTAGCAGAATATCATCACTGCGTCCCTCTAATTTTAACTGTTTGGCAAACTCATCCATTAAATCCATATGGATTTCTACCACTTGTGAGGTTGCGATATCGGTAAAAAAAGCAGCATTGACAAATTCATCAATGCGCTGATTGAGACTATCATCTTCGCTGAAGTAATACAGTATGATCTCTCGATAATGATCACGGAGTTGTTCTAGCATTTCTTGCTGCTGTTCTAACGCCATGTAACGAAAAAAGTTACGTGGGTTGCGCTTGTAATAAACACCGAGATAGCCCAAACGCTCTTTCAGTTTTTCTGACAGCCGTCGCTGCTGTAGCATCAGAAAATTTTGAGCGGTGATGTCGGTTGATAGATCTACGGTTGACAGTGCGTTGCTTAAGCGGCAAGTTGGCGACAGATGGAGAAATTGATCGATCGCCTGCTCAATATGGTCACCGATGGCATCACATTGAGCGATCGTGATCCAAACTTCTGCTGTGTGATAGACAAACGCTAGATTCAGCACTGGGGAAGCGTCCCCACTCGCTTCGATCATGCTGGGTACGTTCGCCGCCTGCATTGCCTTCACGTCAGAGACAGCCGGATCAGCGGTAGCCACGCCAGGTTTAACCGTGCCCGATGTCGTCGACAGGGTATCTAGCGCAATGTCAGCCGAGACAATGACGGCTGGAAGCAAGGTTGCCTGCCCATGTAGCTGTTTGGCAAGCTGTGCCAGGGCGGAGCCACCCTGTAAGATGAGGCAATCCAGGTGCTGCTTTTCATGCTCCACGACAGAGAAAAAGTCACTGCTGGTTTTTGGGATGGTCACACTGTAGCGATCGTGATCCAGGCGCTGCAAAACTGCTTGAGCCAGCGACTCAGGCGCAAGAAAAATGCCCACTGAGAGCTTGGATTGTTGTGAGTCAGGTAAGGGATGGTTCAAAACAGTCTGAAATCGGGACATTATGAGCGCACGTTTTATCGAAGCAATTAATTTGAAGGACTTACTATGAACATTCCAAAAAAGCTTTATTTTTTCTTAATATTTTAGCACTCAATTAATTATAATTACAAAGCAATCCTGTACCGGAAAAGCGACCAGTAACAGATGCATAATTGAACATAACCAGCGATCGTGCATTGGAAATTACTTTTAAAAAGTCCTTTAAATGTCTCTGTGGAGACGAATGCTCTAGTTTTGAGTGATGCACTCCATCATCTAGCAAGTCTGTTTCATCTAGCAACTTGCTGCCCTCCTGACTCCTCAAATGCGTCTTTGCTCAATCATTGCGCCTAGAGGCAACTGCCCCGCGATAGCGTTGGTAGCGCACATCACTCCTCTCTTGGGCAGGCATTCTATGGTTTTAAGCATTTCCTCTCTCCAGGCTTTTGTTGATCCTGTACCGCGCTGTGCCGTCACCGCCCGCATGACAACGGCGTTAGCAGCGCTCGGTCAAGCCACCAACAGCGCTAAAACAACGGCTGCCAATCGGCTAGTGTTGGTTGATGAGCGCCAGCACCCGATCGGCTGGGTGAGCGCACAGCAGCTTTTACACCATTTAGCAGCGGCTGGTTTGTTCGGTCAAGGGTCTGACGTGGTGGACGATCGCCCGCTTGCAACGCACCAGAATACGGCTGATCGATTGGTTCTGGACGTGATGCCCTCGCTGGTAGAGCCGTTGCTGACGATCGCGGCTACCTGGACGATCGATGCTTTCCTGCCGTATTTACAGGCTCAACCTCATGCCTGTTACGCCCTGGTTGATGCTGAGGGCTGCTTCTTGGGGTTGCTAGACAGTTCGCGGTTGCTCCAGTTTTTGATGACACGGGTGATGTCGCCAGCGCCCCACCAGAAAGCTGCCTCCGTGACTGCACCACTGGAACCATCACACCCACAGTTGAGTCCGCTACTGCGTGAGCTGCTAGAGCGACTGCCCCTGCCTGTTATGCTGCAAACCCGCGATGGGCAAGTGCTGGCGCAAAATTCCATCTGGCGCACCCAAATTAGCGAACTGCTCGATCCGGGTTGGCTACGGCATGAAGTTGCCACGCTGCTAGAAATGCCGTTGCTCGAATCGGTTGTGCCATCGTCCGATCGCGAGATCTGGTCGGCTTTAGAATCACGATCGGCTAGCCAGGATGCAGACTCAGCGCAATCGCTTCCTCTAGCGCTCAAAACTCGCACGGGTACGACCACGCCTGAAGCGTACTATCTGAGTGATGACAGCGCTGGTATTCCTGCGGCTCTCCCTAGTGCAAGTTCGTGCCAACTGGGTACAAAGCCAGGAACCTGTATCTGTGTCTGTCCTTTGAAGGACGGGCAGGAACAGGTTTTGCAATTTGTGAGAGTGCCGCTGGGCACCCTATCGGCACAGACGACTCTGGATTGGGACGATCGGGCGCAAACGCTAGTGGCAGCCGTTGAAGCACCCTTTAATGAAACGCTCTTCAGCGGTGAGGAGGCAGCATCACCCTCTCAGCTTTTTCGGCTCGCGGCGCTGCTGTCCACGATTCATGACCCTGCTACTGTTTCGTCTTCCAGTAGCAAGAGTAGCACTGGCAGCAGTGCCGTATCAGCAGCCGAAGAACTTTGGCTTATCCTGGCGCAGGATGTGACCGAGCAACAGCAGCTTGCCAGAGAACTCACTGCCAAAAATGCTGATCTCATTCAGCTCAATCGCCTTAAGGATGAATTTTTGGCGTGTATTAGCCATGAGCTGCGAACGCCTCTAACCTCTGTCTTGGGGTTGTCGAGTTTGCTGAAAGACCAGACAATTGGTGCGTTAAACCCGCGACAGGTGCATTATGCACGGCTCATTCACCAAAGTGGTCGTCACCTGATGGCAGTGGTCAACGATATCCTCGATTTGACCCGTATAGAAACGGGGCAGCTAGAGCTAGTCTTAGCACCAGTCAATCTTGAAACGGTTTGTCGTCGTGCGTTTGAGCAGGCACAGCAATTGCAGCTACAAGAAGGCAAACAAACCGGAACGGAGTCTGAGCAGCCGATGTTTTCGCTGACACTGGAGCCAGATCTGGGACTGCTGATTGCCGATGAACAACGTCTGCGCCAGATGCTCTCGCATTTGCTGTCTAACGCGCTCAAGTTTACAGAGTCCCATGACCCGATCGGGCTGAAAGTGGGGCACTGGGGGGGCTGGATTGCTTTCACCGTTTGGGATACGGGCATTGGCATTCCGGCTGAAAAGCAGCATTTAATCTTCCAAAAGTTTCAGCAGCTTGAAAATCCGTTGACACGCCGGTTTGAAGGTACAGGCTTGGGCTTAGTGCTGACGCAGCGGTTAGCGCGGCTCCATGGCGGTGATATCACGTTTGTCTCGAAAGAAGGCGAGGGTAGCCAGTTTACAATTTTGCTGCCGCCGCACCCTCCCGGCACTGACGCGGCGGCTTATACCTTTACGGCTGCGCCCAAAACGGTAGCGGCTAGTGGAGTGGGTCGATCGTATCCGACTCGAAGCACCAGTCAGGTAGGGCGGGGCGGAGTGCCGGGGTCAGCAGGTGCTTATGCGCTGGATGTGGCTGCCCTACAGCGAAGCCAGCTAGTGCTGATTGTGGAAGCCTCTCGCCAATGCTTAGAAACACTTTCCGATCAGCTAACGGGGTTAGGTTATCGGGTGGTGATTGCGCGATCGGGCACTGAAGCGCTGGAGAAAGCGCGCCGCTTGCAACCCTGCATTATTTTTCTGAATCCAGTGTTGCCGTTATTGTCGGGTTGGGATGTGCTGACTCTATTGAAGTCAAACGCTGAAACGCAACAGATTCCAGTGGTGATGATGGCAACCAAAGTTGATGAAGAGCAAGCCCGTCAGCGGCAGTCCGATCGCTTGCTGAGTGTGCCGATTCAGCCGAAATCGCTCCAAAAATGCCTTCAAACACTGGTCGTCGATCGCCAGAAGGCACCGCTCAACCCTGGCCCTCCAGCCGTGTTGACTATTCTGCGGCTGAGTCCCGGCGTTTGGTCACACGCCCACCAGCCGCTGCCAACGGCTGCACTGAATGCGTTGCTGCACTCTTGTCCATGCCGTATTCTGGAGGCAGACGACCTGGAACAGGCAGAACTCCTGGCGCGGGTGTGGAAGCCCAATGTCATCTTGCTTGACGGCGCTTTAGCCGATGCCGAGGCTTATTTTCAGCAGTATGGTCGGCATATTGTGCTTGCGTCTCTGCCGCTCGTGACGATCGACCAGGCAACCTCACAAGCTGCGAATCAGATACCGGGTTTGCTGGTCTTTCCCTGCCTCTCTACCCCAGAAACGCTGCTGTCAGCCAATGCATCACTGCATACAACCATTGAGACCTCTACGCTCTTGCAGGTGATTCAGGTTGCGGCGGGGTATGCGTGGCGACCATCGATTCTGGCGTTCGATGCTGTGACGCTGCCCCTGACGTTAGCGGTGCAAAACCCTCAAGACCCATCAGCACGAGGGCTGGATAGCTTTCCTC
>JBGTJW010000399.1:0-11429 GCA_041744955.1 Stenomitos sp.
TCCGGTTCAGGCTGCCACACGATCCTCCTGAAAGGGTCTTTTCACCTCGGCTCAAACTGTTATAGCCGTAGCCATATTGGCTAGGACGGGGTGCAGGGGTAGAACCCCTGGCTGGGGGCGAAGCCCCCACACCCCCTTTGATCCCAATGTCCTAAGCCCTGTGGCGATAGCTATATGAAGCGGTTTGAGCCGAAAGAAAGGGCACCCGATACCTGGCACCCAACTTTAAAGGCTGTACCGCAATGGTTTAGGAACGGCTGGATTAGAGCAAGCGCTATGGTCATCTAATCGGTTAGAACCGCTAGCGATCGTATTATCACTGAATCATCCCTTCGGGGGAAGACAGTTTTTGATCAAAAGGTGTGAACAGGCAATCTTTGCTCAACAAAGATTAAAAGAAGTTATCAATCGCTCTTTTTTTAAGATCGCAATGACGGCATTAAGGCACCAAGCGCTGATGAGCAGCTACAGACTGAGAGTGGTTTTAGTTCATCCGCAGATTCCGCCAAACACAGGCAACATCGCTCGTACCTGCGCTGCTACTGAAACGGAGCTTCATTTAGTAGCGCCGCTCGGCTTCGAGATCAGCGATCGCTACCTCAAACGTGCAGGCTTAGACTACTGGCCTCATGTCAAGCTGCACTATCACAGTTCGATCGAAGCGTTTCATACGATGCTGCAGTCACAAGAAGGGCGTTGCATTGGTTTCAGCACTGGTGGACGCTGTAGTTATACTGAATTTGCTTTTCAACCTTGCGATTGGTTGCTCTTTGGCAGCGAAACCACTGGACTTCCTGCCCACGTACTGTCTGCCTGCGATGAGACTGTTTATATACCAATGGCAAGCCAACACGTCCGGAGCCTCAATCTCTCTGTGAGCGCTGCTGTGGGTCTTTTTGAAGCGCAACGACAACTGGGTTGCCTGGAGTAGCACGATTACGCCCCCAACCAGGTAACTGTGCCCAGGTAACTATATCTATACTGCTGACAGCTAACGGCTGCAAGTGAGGACGCAGAGGGCGATCGACGCAAGCAGATGCCCGTCCCTTTTGAACGTCCCTTTTGAACGACTAAGTGACGAGTCTTAAAACATGATTTGTCTTTGCCCAAGCCCTCTCTGGGCGATCGCAACATTTATTCGTTGACTGAGTAATAACACGCGACAGATTTATTTTTTGCCTCAAAAATTGGACTAGAGGTTGCGCCGCCGCTTGCATCACAGCGTTACGCGATCGCTCTTTGCCAGCCAGAGCCACATTCGTTGAAATGTTTAATCGCTCTATAGTTATCTAGAAATAAAACGAAAGCAAGGTGACTGCGTACTTGGAACCATGCTTTTCTTCGGTCACTAAGCTTTCAAATAAAGCTAATGACTACGATCGCACACTACTTTTGTGTAATAAGAAATTTCTATAACAGTAGTGTTGAACTATTGAGTGCGATCCGGTTTTGTAGGTTGCTGTGCCCAAGTGCCTTACAGCGTAGTGGCAGCGGCTCACAAAAGTTATGAGCGCTACAGATACGCTCACTACCGCTCAAAGCCTCAGTTATTAATTGTGATAATGTACACAATTCTACGGTTGTTGAGTCGTCTATCTTCCGTCTACCGTCATGCAAGTGATCGTTACGATTGCAACTTCAATCGTTGCTCACAACGAGCTGTAATCCTTTCCAGGAAGCTGTTTCTATGTTTTTCTTCAAGGGAAAACTGAGTGCTCATAGGCTGAGTCGGCATGATTTCATTGAGCGAACAATCGTCTCTTTAAGATGCTTACGCCTGAGCCTTTTACAAGCACGTCAGCTTCAGCTTTTTAAGGGGCAAGCGATCACTGTTGGCGCTCAATTAAAGGTTCTTTCAACACGGGTTGTAGATCTTTGGGGTTATGTTAACTTGTCTAAATTGAGAAAGCAGGGTAATCTTGCCTAAGTGTTTGTCGCTAGTGATCCAGATCGCTTACCGAAGTGATTTCTATCATTGGCAGATGGCAAGCTGAGTGACTCAAGGACAGTTAAACGCTGGACATTTTTAGGAGGTCGTTTTTTTGGAACGAACATTTCCGCAGAAGGTTAAGCCTGTTCCTTCCTGTGAAGTTGAAGATGGTGTGAATGTGAGTCAAATCAGGCAGGCTCCATCGGAGGTCAATCGTTTGGTTCGGACTTCTGCCGCCATGATCGGCTTGGCAATTTCGGTAGGGACGTGTAGTTTGCCCTTACCCGGTCAAAGTGATGAGGCGGTTGCTGCGGAACCCATTGTTGGTGAAGCGGCTGTAGGCGAACCGAACGCCAGTGCCTTGCCTCCCAAGTTTGATGTTGCGGCGATTTCTCATCCCACAGAAGCAACCGATCAGACTCAAAATCTCTCGCCTTCGGGAGCCATTGAGCACGCTGTGCAAGAAGGGCAAACGCTTTGGCAACTGGCTCAACTGTACCAGGTTGATGCCGCCGCGCTAGCACTAGAAAACGGCATTTCGGTTAACTCCGTACTGCATGTTGGTCAGGTATTAAAAATTCAGGGTAGTGGTCAGGTCGCTCCTGTAACGCCGACCGTTGCTGTCGCTAGTGTGCCTGGATACTACGGTTCGGTTGATAGTGCTGCAACAGGTAGCGATCGTCCTGCCGCTGCCCAAGTGGAGGAAAAGGAAGCCCTTGACACGTTGCGTCAGAAGCAAGAACGTCTACGCCTGAGCCTTGCACAGCTCGAGTCTTCACGTCAAACGTCTGCTCCGGTCACAGTGCCACCTGTGGCTGCGGTTGCTGCACCGTTCTCTGACGCGTCTGATGCCGAAGCGTCCTATAAAGTTGTCCCGGGAGACACACTAGAAGCGATCGCAAAGGGGCATGGCGTTTCCTTGAAGCAGTTGTCCGAAGCGAACCGTCTGGTTAATCCCGATGTTTTGAGCGTTGGTCAGGTGCTGGTTGTTCCTCAAGTGAGTGAGACTGCCTCTCCCGTTGCGTCTGCCACGGCTCCTGTGATGATTGCTTCGGCAACTCCAGAGCAAATGACGCTGCCATCTGCTAACAGCCGACCTCCAATTTTCTCTCAGGCTAAGACTGCCCCATCCACGCAAGGAAAGTTTCAGCCCGTAACGGCTCAGCCTGCGCCGTCTGCTCAATTTAGGAGCGATCGGTTGAGCGGTATTGCTGTTCTACCTAGCCAGTCTAGCCAGCTTGCTGCTGTTGATCAAACGGTTCCAGCCGTGTCTTTGAACCACTCGCCCCTTGCTCCGGTGGCGATCGGTGACGGCAATGAAGTTGCCACTTCGTCTTTTGTGGGCAACCAGTCGGCTCAGAGTGGTTCCAGCGTGCAGCAGAACTACGTGGAAAATCTCAGGCTGGAAATTGTGAAGCTGCGCGAAAAGTATCAGGGTTCAGCGAACCAAATTGATGCTGCTGCGCCCAGTACAAAGGTGGCAGCAGTATCCCTGAATATCGCGGCACCTGCAAACTCTGAAGTTGCAGCGTCGAGCAGTACCGAGCTGAAGCCTTCCCGTTATACCAAAGCCTTGCAGGCACAAATTCGCCAGCTACAAGATAGCCACCAGCAAGGTAATCGTGCTGATGTGAAACCCACTGCTGGTGTGAAGCCTGCTGCTGCAACGCCTGTTGTAGCGCCGCCGAAGCCTCAGTTGGTGGCAACGGCATCCATTGGTTCCGAAAACTACGAGCCGCTGGTGCGATCGTCTACTGGGCAGATGGTTTCTCCAGACCTTCCCCCTCTAGGCTCGGTTGATGCGTATTTGCCTGGGAAGACAGATAAGTTTAACGGCTATATCTGGCCTGCCAAAGGTGTTTTGACCTCCGGGTATGGCTACCGTTGGGGTCGTATGCACAAAGGCATTGACATTGCTGCTCCTGTAGGGACTCCAATCTTTGCAGCGGCGGCTGGTGTTGTCATTACGGCTGGCTGGAACTCTGGTGGCTATGGCTACCTGGTTAAGATACAGCATCCTGATGGCAGCGTCACGCTATACGCGCACAATAACCGCATCGTAGTCCGAGAAGGGCAAACAGTTGCTCAGGGTCAACAAATCGCCGATATGGGCAGCACGGGCTATAGCACTGGGCCTCACTCCCATTTCGAGGTTCATCGCCCTGGTCAGGGAGCCGTCAACCCAACGGCTTACTTGCCAAAAGGACAGGCGTAACCCTCTTTTAAGTCAAAGCACTACTACATTAGGGGAGCATTTTGGCTCCCCTTTTTTGCATTCAGTTTTTGACGCAGTTACCCTGCATCGGCTGAGTGGTGCTTATAGCAAAAGGATAAAGGATGAAGGATAAGGGATGAATCGAAGCCCTTACTCAAAAGAAGTTTCAAAATTTATATCTGTCCTAACGTTCCCCTCGACTGATATATCAGAAAAGACTCAGCAGCACATGGCAACGGTTCGGTTGGAAGGCATTACACGGCAGTTTGGCAGTGCGATCGCTCCCGCTGCAACGGGCATTGCAGACATTACGTTTGAGGTGCCCGATGGTCAGTTTTGGGTGCTGGTTGGTCCGTCTGGCTGTGGAAAATCTACGGTTCTTCGCACGATCGCCGGGTTAGAAGCGGCAACGGCGGGTGACCTTTATATTGGCGATCGCTGTGTCACTCAGATGCCAGCACGTCAACGCGATGTGGCGATGGTGTTTCAAAACTACGCGCTGTATCCCCATATGAGCGTGGCAGAAAACCTTGGTTTTGGACTCCAGATGCGTCGGGTTAATGCCCAGAAACGGCAGGAACGAATTGCAGAAGTGGCAAAACTGCTTGCGATCGACCATTTACTTGACCGCAAGCCTGGTCAGCTATCGGGCGGACAACAGCAGCGTGTGGCGTTGGGTCGAGCGATCGCCCGTCAGCCTCAGGTTTTTTTGTTAGATGAACCGTTGTCCAACCTGGATGCCCAACTGCGGGACGAAACTCGTGCTGAACTGAAACGGCTCCATCAACAGGTGGGCGTTACGACGATCTACGTCACCCACGATCAGGTTGAAGCGATGACTCTAGCAGACCAGATTGTCATCTTAAACCAGGGGCGCATTCAGCAGATTGGCGACCCTCAAACCATTTACGCACATCCAGCGAACCGGATGATTGCCACGTTTTTGGGCAGTCCACCCATGAATATTCTGGTTGCCACGTACAATGGCACCGCGTTTCAGATCAAGGGACAAGCGCTTCCTTGCCCGGACGTATTGCAAGCCAAACTTCAGCCGATCGCTGGACAAACCTACGATCTCGGCATCCGTCCAGAGCATCTTCAGCTTTGTGCTGGTGCAGGCGATCTCGCGGTCGAAATTACTGTAGTAGAGCCGCTGGGTCGAGAAGTGTTGGTACGTGCAAGGTTACTTGCAGAGCCAGTGTCTCGATCGTCAGAACTCGCCTTTCAGTGCCGCCCTGATCAGTGCCTCCGTGTGGGCGATCGACATTCACTGACGCTAGATTTTGATCAGCTCTTTGTTTTTAATGCCGCTACTGGCAAAACGCTGTATCCCTCAAATCAGCTCTAGAAACACGCTGTAACATTGTTTCTACCCGTCATTTGTCACCTTCATGGTAAATTAAGCAACCTTAGACAGAGAATTGACAGATTCTCAATGTTTTACAGCCTTGAGAGGGCGAGCAGTAGCACAATGATCAGAGGAGCGATCGACCGTAGCGATCGTCCCTCAGCCCGTTAATATAGCAGTCGAAGCGAACGTGAGGACAGACATAGATCTTGAAACTTCCTTGGAGCAAGGGCTTCGATTCATCCCTTATCCTTTATCCTTCATCCTTCATCCTTTTGCCATAACCCCGTCTCTAGCGGTACGGCTGCATTCACCAACGACAGCAGCACGCCCGTTTGCTCCTGTCCGTTTGTTGCCAAATCGCTGTGGCAAAGGTAAATTCGTTGCTCAGTGCGACCGAGCAGATCTAGCAAAATGCGACGGAGACGGCGTTCATTGGCATCCATTGCATCCGCAGATGTCCAGGCGCGTCCTGACCAACCTTGCAGAAATAGCGGCGCACCGAACAGCGAATCGACCCCACTCAACCAGCGTGGCGAACCAGCATCCAGCCAAAATTGCCAGCGGTGAAACCGACGACTAGAACGGTACTGAAACACATTAGCCAGTAGCACTGCATTACTATCGGGTCCGATCGGGCGTACGGGATACGGATTCGCAGTCACAGTGTCACTCTGTAAAAGCTGGACAAAGCGGCTCACGGTCATATAAGCGGGTGCATCAAATCGTTGGCTGCGTCGGAGCCGACCATCCACTTCCCAATAGTGCTGCGCCGTTTCGATCAGTTGACGTAACGCTGATAGTTGCTCAAACGGTAACGCGCCGCCGCCAAACAGAAAGTGCTGAATGGCACGATCGAGCAACGAGACCGCATTGGGGATTAACCGCTGCTCAAGCTGACTCTGCTGCGTCGCAATCCACTGCACGATCGCCTGATAGGCGTTGCTTGCCTGATAGCCCAACCGATCCCAGCGAGGAAAGGTGGTGACTGGCAGCAAACGGGGTCGATCGGGATGAGGGGCAAAGCAGTAATCGGCAAGTAACCCAGCACGAACGGGATCGATCAGTGAGGGGTGAGGGGTAAGGGGTGAGGGGTGAGATGCTGCTGGCTGCTGACCGCTGGCTGGCTGCTGACTCAACACCACCAGCATCTCTGCCACCGCTTCTCGATCGACCAGTCGTCCTAAACTGGGATAAACCAGAGTTAATAACGTCAGCAGGGCGCGAATAATGGGCGAACTGGTTAAGGGACGCTGGTCGTTGAGGGATTCGACGGGAATCTGGTGCTTACCGAGCATTTCGGTCAGGCTGTAGCGGGCGATCGCATCCACACCGGGTGCAATGACGACCATGTCGCGGGGCTGCACTTGCTGAGTCTGCACCGCTTCAATGATGACTTCCGCCGTGCGGCGCAACAGTTGGGCGCGGGAGGTTGTTTGAATCGCCTGG
Source organism: Stenomitos sp. (assembly GCA_041744955.1). GTDB lineage: Bacteria > Cyanobacteriota > Cyanobacteriia > Leptolyngbyales > Leptolyngbyaceae > Stenomitos. The sequence continues at coordinate 6,943 of JBGTJW010000399.1, forward strand.
ATTGCGTCTGGCAGGCTGGCAAAGAAAATGGGGTCTGTGACGAGTGCCACAACCGCATCGCCCAGGTCATTGCCCAGGCAGGGGAGAGGGCGATCGGTCAACGTTTCGATGCGACATCGGTCTGCTAACCCTGCCAGATAGGCGGGATCCGCTCCCAAGCCCAAGCGTACGGCTCCATCGGGGTTGTAGGTGAAGATAGCGGCGGCTCCAGCATCCAGCAAGGTCTCGAAGACCGATCGCACGATCGCGGGGTACTCGTCCACATCATCCGCCAATAGCACCTGATACCGTTGTGCCAAGTAGTGCTGATAAGTTGGGTTGGGTAGTAAGTGTTGCCAGTACAGCCCAGCAAGGATGCCATAGGTCAAGAGCCCTTGCGACAGACACCAGTTTTGCCAGCGTTGCAGCAGTTCACCCACCGCCGCTTCTGGGAACGGCAACGCTTCGTTTTGCCCTGCAAGTCCCTGTTCCAGCATCACAGGGATATCTGCGATCGAAATGCCAGCCAGGGCTGCAAGCTGTAGTAAATCTAGCAGTCGTCGTACCAGGCGCACTTCAGTCAGGCTCGTCTGTTGCCCGATCGCCGCGTCGAGTTCCGATCGCCAGAGTTGCGCTGCTAGGGCTTGCTCGTTTTCGGGTGCCAGACGTACAGGGAATTGCGCTTTCAGGTCAAGCTGTTGAATAAGCAACGACCAGAACAGCGTCACTTCTGACTGAAAAAAACCTAGCGGTGTGGTGGAGTGGAGTGAGACCTTGCCCTGAGTGGCTGCCGTCAAGCGATCGACTAGCTCAATTCTGTTATCACCGATCGCTGCCAAGACGAGGACTCCCGGTACACCCTCTGACGTGGTGGAGAAAGAGACAGGCGGCACAGACGAGTGTAGTGACGTAGGGGGACGCAGTGGCAAAGCTCTTTCTGTTGTTCCATTTAATACCCCAGTGCTTCGCCCTACCGGGGTGCCATGCTGTGTTAAACCAGACTGTATCCAAGTACGAAACTGGTTGACCAGGTAGGCAGTTTTGCCGCTGCGTGTTGCGCCTAAAACCCAAATCGGCTCACTGTTCACTGATTGCCCTCGACTGATTTTGTTACCATGACTGAGCGCCCTTAGCTGTAGCGTTTCCGCTTCTGCAATAGAGTCCTTGAGCTTTCTTCTCAGGCTACCAAAGCTTGCCTATCAGCGCTCAGGATTCAGCGCCACTCTGCACCCCTTCGTAATATGCAAACAACACTTTGGACAAGGCTGAAGCAGTCACTTGGCGCTGCCAGACAGTGGTATGAACAAACCCCAGAACGGGCACTGGATCAAGCCTATGCTGCCGCTTTGATGATTCAAGCGATCGAAGATGAGCATTTTGACGGCAAGCCAATTTCTACAGAAACCGCTAAATATGGTGCGAATTCAAAGGCGGTTTTTCAAGAAGAGCTTAGAAAATGCCTCAAGATTGCAACCCTCCGGCTCTCAGAATTTAAAGCCAGTCGGTTTATTTTTAACACAGCCGATACGTCTGGAAATGCACGCCACGGTGCCGCTTCTTTATCCAATAGCGAACGATCGGCGGTCATTTTAGAAAAGCTGAAGTTTATTGATACCGTTCTCGAAAAATATCAGCCTGAAACAGGATCTGTGGCGTTGATACCTGTCAATCAAACGGGCAGCGTTCCAGTGGCACAGAATGGGAAACCACAGCTAGCGATCGGCTCCAAAAGCAACACTGGTAGCCAACGCTTGAGTACTGGTCAAACGATTGACCAACTCTATAAAGGAGAACCAGCCTTTGATGATGATGACGACACGGGTATTTTTGATAAGTCAGGTGTGTTACCACGAACGATCGCCAGTACGCTCGGCCGTATCAGGCGCGACTTAGACCCAAATTCTGAACAGAAAGTAGTGCAAAGCTTCCGGTCTAACAAGGTAAAGACACGCACCTCTATTCGCTTTTTGCTCATTCTCATCACCGTACCCTTGCTCGTACAGCAAATTTCCAAAACGGTTCTTATTGGTCCCATTGTTGATTCGTTTCGATCGACCGAGAGCGCTGATCCCTTCTTGAATCTTGAGCTTCAAGACACAGCCTTGAGGGAGCTGCACACCTTTAGAGACCGGATGGAATTCGACTTCTTGTTGGGCAAAACTCCGAGACTTTACAGTGATGTGCTAGGCGACCCATTGCTTGATAGAGCCGGAGGCGAAGAGCCTCAAACGATCGGCGAACCCAGCAAACAATTAACAAGGGTAGAGCAGGAACAACTCATTGAAATCAAGCTAAGACAACGAGCCGAAGAGATTAAATTGGAGTACAGCCGTAGCGGTTCTGAGGCGATCAAAAACGTCTTTGCTGATTTATGTTCACTGATTGCTTTTGCGATCGTGCTAATCATCAATCGTCGTGAAGTTGCCATCCTCAAGTCATTTATTGATGACACTGTTTACGGATTAAGTGATAGCGCCAAAGCCTTCATTATCATTCTGTTTACCGATATGTTTGTCGGCTTTCACTCGCCGCATGGCTGGGAGGTTTTGCTAGAAGGTTTATCAAAGCATTGGGGCTTACCTGCCAATCAAAGCTTTATCTTTTTGTTTATTGCGACGTTTCCAGTGGTCTTAGACACGATTTTTAAATACTGGATTTTCCGCTACCTCAACCGCATTTCACCATCGGCAGTGGCAACCTACAAAACTATGAATGAGTAAAAGTTACACTTAGAGGCTGTTTGAAAAATGTCTGGCGGTTAAAACTGCGACTACGTAAACAAAGTCTGCCGTAGACTAAAGATCTGCTTTCCGCTTCTCCTTTAAAGGAGGGAGACAAAGAATTGACAACATTACCTGCCAGAAAAAATGAGTCTGAGACACTCTCAAACTCATTTTTTCGATCTTAGGACTTACGCGCAAGGTGTTTAGATCCCCGACTTCTGGCTAAAACTCAGATCTAAAGACAGTCCCATCGTAAAAGTCGGGGATCTTTGCTAAGTCCTATATCTGTCAAACCCAACTTAGTACAGTTGAGGAATCGGCTGGGCTGGGGTCGTTGTCGCAGGAGCCGTCGCTGGGTTAATCGGTTCCAGCTCTGGGTTTGTCTGTAGCGTCTCAGTCTGGAGTGGGGTAATGCTCACACCACCGGACGGCGTAAACGGCAAGAACGTTGGGTCAACCTCGCGTGGAAAATAGCTGGCATCAACACAAGAGTCTAGCGCTTGCGTTGGCGGCACTTTGGCAGCTCGGTTCACCCCGACCACGCAATCAGAATAGCGCTTGGGCAGCAAACTACGTCGGCAGCTATCGAGTACTGCAGCCGCAGTGCTGTCGGTGACTTCACGCCGAATATCAACTACGCAAGTCGCCATTTCTCTCGGTCGCCGGACTTGGCGGCAGGCAGCGAGGGCATCAGCGGCAGCAAAGGTGGTTCCGCTCAGTTGGCTGACACAGCTCGACAAATCGCGTGGGGCAAACGCTCTAGAACAAGCAGACGCGGCTTCTTCGGTCGTAATTTTGGCACCGAGGAGGTCTGATGTGCAGCGATCGTAGTCGTTGGCGGCGATCGCAGGTGCTGGCAGCACGATCGCGAGCAGACCTGCTGCAACGCTGATGCTGGCAAGGGTGCTAACGAATGAAACGCCAGACTGAGGCGTGGGCTGACAGATTTGAGCGTTCACAGATTCAGGGGTGAAAGGTGATCGTTTGCATCATACCAAGCTTTCAATCCCTGGTTCAAACTCCTGTCGAAGAGCCCCCTCACCGAAGATTACAATTCTGTCATCAACTTCACTCACCTGAATCTACTACAGTGATAAAGGTATACGAACCCGTTAGCAGTCGAAAGGATACCCCGGTATGCACCTGAGTGAATTAACTCACCCCAACCAGTTGCACGGTTTGTCAATTTATCAGCTTCAGCAAATTGCTCGCCAACTTCGTGAGAAGCATCTGCAAACCATTGCTACCAGTGGTGGGCATTTGGGTCCTGGTCTAGGTGTGGTCGAGCTAACACTGGCACTCTATCAAACTCTAGATCTCGATCGCGACAAAGTGACCTGGGACGTGGGACACCAGGCATACCCTCACAAACTCCTGACTGGACGCTATGCCCGCTTTCACACGCTGCGGCAGAAGGGTGGGGTGGCAGGCTACTTGAAGCGCTGCGAAAGCAAGTTTGACCACTTTGGCGCGGGTCATGCGTCTACCAGCATCTCTTCAGCGCTGGGTATGGCGTTGGCGCGCGATCGCAACGGCGAAACCCACAAAGTCGTTGCGGTTATTGGCGATGGCGCACTGACAGGCGGCATGGCGCTAGAGGCAATTAACCACGCCGGACATTTGCCCAAAACGAACCTGCTGGTGGTGCTGAACGACAACGAGATGTCCATTTCGCCCAATGTCGGTGCGATTCCCCGCTACCTCAACAAAATGCGGCTCAGTGCGCCCGTGCAGTTCATTTCCGAAAATCTGGAAGAGCAGTTCAAGCAATTACCGTTTGTCGGC
>JBGTJW010000400.1:0-25918 GCA_041744955.1 Stenomitos sp.
ACTCAGCTTCGGTATCAGTAATTGTGCTGCTGTGGCTTTTTACTGAAATATTCAACTGTTCGCAAACGGCTAATAAATCCTTGTTGTCCAAATTCAATTCCCTTGATAACTCGTAAATTCTGACCTTGCCATTATTCATCCACTCTGCCCTCGCTACCTATCCTGTTTTCACATAATTGCCTGCTGCTTTGACTAAAACGACATTGGATTCAAATTGAACTCGTTTCCACACTGGGAACAAAAGACCTACTGATTCCGATCGGAGTTGCTCTAGCTTCTCATTACAACAGTCCCAGAGCTACATGGGCGATGCCCACGATTTACACAGAGTTTCCTCTTCTAATCTTGCATGAATATGGTGGCGCTGTCCCACTTTCACATGCTGATTTCGATCAAAATTGACCACCAGCTCAATCACCTGCCTTTCTCACACTAACCCACCTTTGACAAATTCGCCGCAAAGCATAGCTTTAGCACAAGCTTTTTGGCTAAAGCATAGACTCTTACCTATGCAAAATAAGTTGATATGAGAGTGGAGTAGCGGCACTACCTGAAACCTTAGAAAGTAGAAAACGAGAGTCAGGCGTTACCTGGATTTCTGTCCTTTCCAGGAGTGTTAGAAACTTCCTTTAGGGAGACAGTCGCTTTAACTGATGATTTTCAAGTAGGGCAGTACAGCCAGGGGTATCCAATCGATGAGGTGCTACCCCGATGGGGAGTTTCTGCTAAAAGATCTCTGCTGCCTGCCCAGTTGTTAAGTAGACTGCACCCAATCAAAGTGTGAGTTACTGTCCTGGTGCTAAAACTGACGCTATTAGTCTAGCCAATACCTGCCCTTTTGCGTGCCATGGTTAAGCAAAATTGCCTCTTTGTTAACGAGAGGCAGATAGGGATCAAGCCATTTCGTTAGCTTTCAGGCTGTTATGGCAGTCTAGGAAAATGTGAGGACAGACATAAACCTTGAAACGTCCTTTGAGTCAGGGCTTCAATTTATCCTTTATCCTTCATCCCTGATCCTTTTGCTCTATTCATTGCTTCTTCGCTGATCTGGTTTTGCTGGTCTGGCAAATGTGTCTGGTTCGCCTCAGGCTGAGTGACCTCACTACTGTGAGCGAGCCGCTGCCAGAGAGTTTGAAACAATTCATCCGCTACTGCTGCTTTAAGCGCCCGACCCAGACGATTTTTTTTCTGCGCCAGTTGAAGACAGGTCGTTTGTGGACAAAGATACGCCGATCGCCCCATGCCACTGTCTAGCTGCACAATTGGCGGCGCATCGGCTTGAGAGGGAGAGACCCGGACAATGCGCCAAAAGGATTGCTTCGTGGCAACTTTACGGCAACTAACACAGCGGCGGTAATTTGGCTCCATTGTAAATAGCTTAGGGACGTTTCAGCGCATCGTCAGACTCGACACCAGAGCCGTCGGCTGCCGCACCTGATTCTTGATTGTCGTCGGAGCGATCGACTGCAATTTCAGGTGCTACATACTCAGGGTCGATCGCGTCCTGCTCTTCGTCTTCGTAGTCCTCATAATCTTCATCCAGCGGATAGAGCTGACGACGGGTTTCTAAGGCGGCGGCAATCTTCTCGTTCTCGGCTTCGTAGTCGTATTTGGCAGAGTCCTTGATGTCGATTTTCCAACCTGTAAGGCGGGCTGCTAACCGCACGTTTTGACCTTCTTTGCCGATCGCCAGACTCAGTTGATCATCCGGCACCAGCACATGGGTTTGCCGCCCTTCTGGATCAACTAGCCGCACTTCATCCACCCGGGCTGGACTCAGCGCATTAGAAATATACGTGGCGGGATCAGGCGACCAGCGAATCACGTCAATTTTTTCACCACGTAGCTCGTTCACCACAACCTGAATCCGCGACCCCCTTGCGCCAATGCAAGCGCCGACCGGATCTACATCTCGCTCTAAGGTATCCACCGCAATCTTTGTACGCGGACCCACAAAACGAGACGGAGGATTTGCTTCTCGTGCAACGGCAACAATACGAACAATTTCGTCTTCGATTTCAGGAACTTCGTTAGCGAAGAGATAAACGACCAGTCCTGCATCTGCCCTGGATACCAACAGTTGTGGTCCCCGATGAGCACCTTCTGATACTTTTTTCAGGTAGACCTTAAAGGTGGCATTTGCCCGGTAATTGTCGTTAGGGAGTTGATCCCGCTTCAGCAGTTCGGCTTCGACTTCGGGTTGCCCAAAGCCGCTGTTGACCGCCATGATGACCGATTGCCGCTCAAACCGTAGCACCCGTGCCTGCAAGACAGTGCCTTCGAGGTCTTGAAATTCTTCTTGTACCAGCTTGCGTTGCTGATCGCGCAGTTTTTGGGCAAGTACTTGCTTGGTTTGAATCGCTGCCATACGCCCAAAGTCATCTTTGTCCGGCGTTACATCCAGCACCACGGTATCGCCAGGTTGTGCCTCAGCCGCCACTTCCTGCACTTCTTCCAGCGCAATTTGATGATCAGGGTTATCGACTTCTTCAACGATCGTCTTTGCCGCCAGCACCCGAAAGCCTTCTTCTTCGACATCCAGTTCGATCTCGAAGTTGGCGAAGTACTCTTCATCGAAATTGGGACTATCGATCCGTTGAGTGCGCCGATAGCGTTCGTAGCCCTTGAGCAATGCCTCTCGCAATGCAGCCTGCACTGCTAGCTTGGGCAGGTTTCGCTCCCGGCTAATGTCGTCAATCATGACTCTGAGTCCAGTTAGAGGGACCATTGACATTGGGAAAGTCTCCGTAAATGTAGGGGAATGAAGGGGAGTGAGAGTACTGGAGTTGCTGCCCCTTAAAAGCTGTCGTCTTTGCTTAAGCTATCGCCGTTCGTCTAATTGCACTGTTTTTACCAGTGGGCGTGGAATGGCGATCGCCCGTCCTTTTTGATTGAGGTGGACGGCATTTTCATCACGACGAATCAGTTGACCCGTCCATATTGTTTGTCCAGCATGCGGCTCAACAGTCGTCACAATGATGGCAAAACCTTTGAAGGAGATAAACTCGCGATCGGTCGTCAACAGACGTGAGATGCCAGGGCTAGAAACTTCTAGAACATAAGCATCTGGCAGAATCTCTGTTGTATCAAGCGTTGATTCCAGAGCGCGGCTCATCTGTTCACAATCTTCCAAGTTTGTATCGCGCTCAAGGTTACGAATGTCAACTCGCAACACTGGCGGCTGTTGGTTCGTGTGAAACACTGCCCCAACGACTTGCAAACCGAGGGCATCTGCCAGGGGCTGTGCTAGATCAATGACCTGTGGAATGAGCGGATGAGCCATAAGTACCAATAAAAAAAGTGGGCGTAACCCACTTCTCACGAAGTTAAAACTTCACAAAGCTAGGAGGCACTGCGATGATTCCTCGTAGCGCTCTTGCTTAGTTTAGCGTATCCATCCTGGAGTGGACGCAAATTATTCTACGAAGCGGTGGGGTGTAGCTGCGATCGCGCCGGGTCGCAGCAGCGGATGGCGATCGTCGATAGTTTTACACCGTAAAGTTAGTCAATTCTAAAATTAAACGGCAGGCGGACATACACGCCCAAGGGGTCGTTCATTGCCTGGAGTGCAGTTAAATCAGACTGAAGTTTTGCCACCTGATCAGTGAGTGGATCGCGAGTCGTGCTGCTCTGACCGAACTTAGCCGCAGCCTCATTGCCTAATTGCTCAAACAAGCGTTCTGCAAATCCGCGTGTCTTGGGGTATTCTTCAATTTGCCAGTGATCGCCTAATTTAGCGCGTTTGGCAGCATCACGTACGGCTGCGTCCATGCCGCCCAGTTCGTCTACCAAGCCAAGCTGTTTGGCTTTTCGCCCAGACCACACACGCCCTTGAGCAATTTCGGCAACTTTAGCTTTGGTTAAGTTACGAGAATCAGCAACTTTGGTGAGGAACTGGTCATAGATTTGGTCAACCGATCGCTGAATGATTGCCAGTTCTTGTGGATTTTTGGGACGGGTAGTGGTTTGGCTATCGGCGTAGCGTCCAGTTTTGACCGCATCCCAGGTGATGCCATTGGCGTTGGCGATCGCCTGAAAGTTGGGCTGGATGCCAAAGACACCGATTGAGCCTGTAATGGTGTTGGGTTCGGCAAAGATACGATCGCTGTAGGTTGAAATCCAGTAACCACCCGATGCGGCGATCGAACCCATTGAAACGACCAATGGTTTGGCTTTGCGTGTGAGCCTCACTTCTCGCTGAATCACCTCTGAAGCCGTGGCGCTGCCACCGGGACTATTGACCCGCAGCACAACCGCTTTGACATCGTCATCCTGACGGATTTGGCGGAGTTGTCTTGCAAGGCGATCGCCACCTACACTCCCAGCGCCACCTTGACCACTGACGATATCGCCTTCTGCATAGACAACAGCAATCTGCGGCTTGCCGCGTCGATCCAGCTTTGTTTCAGCAATTTTGGCGTAGGTTGCTAGATTCACTTGACGGAACGACTTGGTTTTCGCATCGCTTCCCGCTAGCTTTTTCAAATCGGCAATGACTTCATCCGTGTATGCCAGCTTGTCTACCAGTCGGCTTTTTAAGGCTTCATCTGCCATCAAAATGCCCCGATTGTCGGCGATTTTTTGGAGCTGTGGCACGCTGAGTTTGCGGTCTTTGCCTGCGGCGGTTAAAAACTCACTCCACAAATCGTTGAGCAGTTGCTGCGTCTGTTCACGATTTTCGGGGCTGCGCTTAGTAAGCAAAAATGGCTCTACGGCTGCTTTATACTTGCCAACCCGCGTCACCTGAACGCCAATACCAAACTTTTTGAGTGCGCCAGTGTAAAACATCGTTTCGGAACTCAAGCCATTGAAGTCAAAGGAACCAATGGGGTTGAGCACGATCGTATTAGCAACGGAACCCAGGTAATACTCCCTTTCTGCCCAGGAAACGTCATACGCAATAATCTTTTTGCCAGACGCTCGAAAGCGCTGCAAAGCCTCTCGCACCTCTTTAAGGGTGGCAAACCCCGTGCTGCCAGTGCGGTCTTCGTTTCCGTAGAGGTAGATGCCAACAATCTTGTCATCGCGGGTTGCCTCATTGATGGCATCCAGAACGGCACGGAGGCTGATTGTTTCGTTGACTGGATTGCCTGCGAGCGCGTTTCCTAATGCCTGACTGGTGCTAGAACTGCGCTTTGCATCGGTGATGTTAGTGCCCAGATCAAACATTAACACCGACTTATCTTTCACCTGCGGTCCGGTATCGCGTGCGGCGATCGCAATCACCAGGACAAGAAGCCCACTCACGCTTAAACCTAGAAAAATCAGTAAGCCCAGTACGGTTGCCAGGGTGTTTTTAAAAAAGTCGCGCATGCAAAGAGGTTCCAGAGGTGCCGTTTCTATCCTAATTGCCTTTATCCTAATCGCGTTGGTTCAATCATTGGCTTTGCAGTTTGGCATCCAGAATTTTGGCAAGGCGATCGCGCGTCTCCTCTAGATAGGCTCTTGTCTCGATGTTTGCGTCCCTGCCCTGCCGCTTCAGCAACCGATCGAGCGCATTGGCAAGCTGCTTCAGTTCGTACCATGCCAACGTGCGGGCATCATCAGGCACATTAACAGTACGCAGAACCATGCTGGTCAACGCTTTTAAATGCTCACGCTGTAAGCCCCGTCGCAGGCTAGAGAGTTGCAGCGTTTCCTCTGGCTTAAACATTTCACCCCAGATCGCAGTTTGCAGAGTGTTGAACAACTCTGGTAAGGCGAAGGACTGTCCAGCTTGAGTCTTGAGGTCAGCATCGCGCAGTCGGGACAGGCGATCGGTGTTCAGCAGGTCATACAGCACGCTTGCTTGTAAGGAAAGGATGCGATCGTGAATGGGGTAATCAAGTGAATACATCTGTGCTTCTTCGCCCCAATGCTCCCAGCGTGACGGCGCGAGCTTGTTTAAAAAGGCAGGAGAAAACCGAAATTTGTTGGCATCGAAGACGTAGGTTTGCAGCAATGCTAAGGCTTGACGTTGTTGCTCGGCGGGGACTGGCTCAAAGGGCAACCGTCCTACCACATCCCCGCCCCGAAAGCGATTGAAAGATTGCCCACCTACATACGTGGTTAAGAACCTGGAGTGTTGGAAGTAATAGTAGAAAATTTCATCGAACTTCTGCCGCACGTCGCTAAAGCTTTCGCCCTTTGTAGGAGCGCTTTGATCAAGCGTTTGCCACATTTTGAGGGCATTCTCCATCTGCCACGGTGCGTAGGTCAACAGATCGCCACTCAGGTCAAAGGGCGCTGCCAGCGGGTCTAGCCCAGCGTAAATATCTTCATCCGTGGCATAGGCAAGCGCCGGTTCGGGGGCACGTCCAGCAATCTTGTCCAACAAACGCCTTTCGGCTTGCGGCACCAGGGTGTTGCTGGGGGTGTAACCGTAGGCGATCGCCCACTCATCGTAGGGACCAACCATCTGTGTAAAATAATCGCCCTGAGCCGTGCCCTGGGGTGCGAGATTGATCGCGCTGTAGTCCATGACGGATGACACTAAACCGTTCTGATGGGTAATCGTAGTGTTGTTCAGCTCGGCGGGTGACAGCATGGCACTGCCTCGGAAGTTGTGACGTAGTCCCAATGTGTGTCCGACTTCATGGGCAATGAGCGATCGCAAATAGGACTGCACAAACTGCTTCATCGCGTTACTGCCCGGTGCGGCTTTGTGCAACATGGAGAGCGACATGGCACCGATCGTTAACTGTCGTGACGCTTCTGCGCCGTAGCACAGGTCATAGTGACCCAATCGTTGCAGCATCCGTCGGGACTTCAAGGTGGGTGCCGACATTGACTTCGAGAAAAGAGCTGCCATACCGTCACCGCACAGTCGGGAACGACTCGTTAACGGCTTTTGTGCTGATTGTGGTTGCCGCGATTGCGGCGACTGCGAAAAGGTTTGATAGGTTCGCTTGAAATACCGTGCAAAGTTAGCATCAATCAAAATATCAGCATCCAAAATCTCGCCCGTAAGCGGATTGACCCGTACCGGGCCCATGCCAAGAAAGTCGGCATCCAAGGAACTGAACCAGCGAATCGTGTTGTATCGCACGTCCGCAGGGTTCCACTTAGCATTGTCGGGCATCTGGCGCACGTCGATCGCGTCCTTAAAGCCTGCCTGCTCAAACGCTTTATTCCACATCAAAACACCGTCTCGCACTGCCTCCCGATATTCCAACGGCACTGTATTTTCAATCCAGAAGACGATCGGTTTCTCAGGCAGCGAAAGCAGCGCATCCGGGTCTTTTTTCTTCAAATGCCAGCGCTGGATGTAGCGTACAAATGGCTCTCTCGGTGAATCGTCCGAAAAGTCCTGGTACGCCGAGATGAAATAACCGACGCGATCGTCTGCCAACCGAGGGCGGTAGTCATGGTTTGCTGGTAGCTGCGACAGGCTGTAGCGCACCCGCAGGTTAAACGTATTGCTATCTGGCAAGGCTGACAAAAAAGGGGGCGGTTGTGCCCCTATAGCACCCGTAATGCCATAGTCAGACTCCAATTCCACATTCAGTGGAAACACTTGCACCGGACCAAAGGACGATTTGCCTGCTTCCACGTTGTAGGTTGAGCCAAGCATCTCTGCTAAAAACTGGCTTAACTGAGGCAGATCGCTGAGAAACAGCGGCTTTAGATCAATGAGCAGGCTTTTACGCTGGGGATGGATGCTGCGGATTGTGAGCGCCTGCAACACAGAATCGCTAAAAGAACGCTTGATCGATCGCTGGAGTGGATCGCCGGGACGAGTCCGAAAGAACACGTTGGGCACCACAAACTGAAGCTTGTTGCCAACGCGACGAAAGTTGAATAAAAAATCTTTGAGGGGCAGCCCGCTGTAGATGCCACCTTGCCCAATCCCCGATTCCATGGTGATGGTGCAGAGGTAGTTGACATTCAGTTGCTCTGGCTTGATTTCGGCATAAAGGTTGCCGCTTGCCCGATCGCGATACAGCGTGAACAACCCTTTAAGCGGCTCGGTGCCCTTGATTGCTTGATCAAACGGCATCAGTTTAGACGAGACTTCCTCCGTCTCCTCTGGATCTGCTTGAGCCAGGACAGTAGCCTTTGGTTTCACGATCAGCTGAACGTCCGTTTGAGCAACCCTAGAAACGACCGATCGGGTCGGTTGAGCGATCGCTATGCGCGATGACCATTCACCCCGAACGGCGGCTGGTAATAACACCAGTAGTAATCCCAGCGCAAACGCTGCCACCAGCAAAATTCGTTTCATGTGTCAGCGCTGCGCCTAATAAAGGAAAAACAGTCGAAGCATCCTACTGCTAAGGAGCTTTCTACCAAACAAAATACCCCTAGAGGCAGGTTTCGCAACAGGATTAGCGGCTTGTAAATCAAGATTCTGACAAAATCTGCTCCTAACCAATGTAAATTTTTCTTGAAAGCTCCTGAGCGCCTGCTGGTAAATACCTAATAGAGAGACTGACAGCCCCACTCAAAAATCATACTGCGACATGACAACCGCTAACTGTGACTTAGATAAGTAGGAAGGCATAATCTTTTGTAGGATGGGTTAGCGATAGCGTAACCCATGCGGACGTTGGGTTTCATGCTTCAACCCAACCTACGACCATCTTATATTTAATTCCACCTACCTACTTACTAATATTCTTCGCTGAGCTTTGGGTTAAGAGTCTGCGTGCATCGCGATCGTCCACACATCCGTAAGGTCAGAGGCTCGTTAGCGACAGTAACCACTAGCCCTGTTGAACACGGTCAACGACTGAAACGTTTGCTGTCAGGCAGCGTGAGAGATCAGTATTTTCCACAACAAATAAATTTATTTCACAAGCTCTATCAGTGCTAATACTCTCTGCTCAAACCATTATCGACTCAATAATTTCAACTAGAGCAAAACGCTTAACCCGTAATTTTACGGTAATCTCAGTTGGGCATTGCTGTTGCTTCATCAAACAAAATTTTGTCAGTAGATTTTCTGCATCTTAAGCATTCAAACATATTCCTTGTTCAGAAAATTAGTTAATGAACCGAGTCTAGAGATATCGTCTTTGAGCGTCTGTGTCAATTTTTAAAAAATCACCCTTAGGGGTGTTACCCCTTTTACAAACAGCAAAAAGATCACTACGTTTAAGGTAATGAACCGCTCTTAAGGTCTCAAGCGTCTTCAGCTTCAAACGCCAAAGCTGCCTGTACGCTGGATTTTTCGTGGTCGTTTCTATCGATGAGATCAAAATCAGCCATTTGGCTGAAGCTATTTTATCCATGCTGTACAGTTGATAATTTTCTTGCTCGAAACATCGTTTGTCGGTCTTCTAAAAGATCGATCGACATTCTTTTTCTACGTTTCTAGTGTGTGTCGTGTGTGTTCCCTGATGATGCCTTTAACTTTTTTAGAAGTGCGTATTGAAATATTGCTAAAGACGATTAAGCGCATCATTTAGCCTCATTAAAAAATGTGGGGAAGGTTTACACCATGTCACGCGACGCTCTAGTTGTTGGAATTAGTACCTATCAGTGCTTGCCAAGTTTAAATGCGCCCTCCCACGATGCGGAGGCGATCGCGCAACGGCTGCAAACCGATGGAGATTTTCGGGTCGCACGGATGCCGGAAATTGTGCAGGCAGGGCAATCGAGAATTGGCTTTAAAACCCAGGTGACAGTGACGGAACTAGAAGCCGCACTGATTAGGCTCTTTAAGCCCAAAGGCACTAACGTCCCGCAAACGGCACTCTTTTACTTTTCGGGTCATGGGCTGCAAAAAGATGCAGGGGTACAGGAAGGGTTTTTAGCAACCAGTGACGCAAATCCCAGCGCTGGCTTTTATGGTCTTTCGCTCTTTTGGCTGCGGCGACTGCTGCAAGAAAGCCCCGTCCGACAACGGATTGTGTTGTTAGATTGCTGCCATAGTGGTGAGCTGCTCAACTTTTTAGAAGCGGATCCAGGTGCCCGTTCCGGCACCGATCGCCTCTTTATGGCGGCATCACGGGAGTATGAAGCGGCTTACGAATCCATGATTGGTAAGTACAGTGTCTTTACGCAAGCATTGTTGGAGGGGCTTGATCCAACTCGCGTTGCCAATGGCACTGTCACCAACTATGCACTGACCGATTGGGTTAGTAAGGCGCTCAAGCGGGAGATGCAGCAGCCACTGTTTGAGAACTCTGGCAGTGAAATCCTGCTTACACGCGGTCAAGGCGCACCGACGATCGTTAAAACCGAGCTTGTGCAGGATGTTTGCCCCTATCGGGGTCTGGAATTTTTTGATGAAGCACACGCCGACTACTTTTTTGGACGCGAAGAACTGACCGAGCAGCTCATTGAAAAGCTCAGAACCGGAAACTTTGCTGCCGTAGTTGGTGCGTCTGGTAGCGGTAAATCGTCACTGGTGCGAGCGGGGCTGATCCACACCCTGCGTCAGGGCAAAAAGTTTTCGGGGAGCGATCGCTGGCGCATCCAACTGATTAGCCCCACAGAACAACCGCTCAAAAGTCTGGCAACCGCCTTTGTAAACCCTAAAGATTCAGCGGTCGATCGTGCTGAACAACTGCGACGAGCCGAAACCTTGCTCCGGGATGGCGGTACCGGGTTGTCTCACCTGATTCGCGCCAGTCTAATGTCTGCCAAATACGGCAGAAATTCCCGGCTCTTGCTGATCATTGATCAGTTTGAGGAAGTGTTTACACTCTGCCAGGGGCTGCAAGCAGAGCGCGATCGCCTGAGCTTTTTTCATAGTCTCATCACGGCTTTACGCGAATTGAAGGATTGCTTTAGCGTCGTTGTGGTGCTGCGGGCAGATTTTTTTGGCAAGTATTCGCTTTACGACGGTCTGGCAAAGCAAATCGAGCAACATTTGATTACGGTAACGCCCCTTACTTACCAGCAAATTAAAGCCTCGATCGTCAAACCGGCGGAGAAAGCAGGCATTGTCTGTGAACCCAACCTGATTTATAACATTCTGCTTGATGTGGTGGGCGCACCGGGAGAACTGCCCCTCTTGCAGTACACGCTGCTAGAACTTTGGCAACGGCGGCAACTTAACCCAGAGGGTGGAGCCGCTCACCTGACGCTGGATGCCTACAACGAATTAGGCGGCGTTCGAGGCACCTTGCAAAAGCGGGCAAATGACCTGTTCTATAGCCTTACGCCAGAGGAACAGCGCGTTGCCAAGCGAATTTTCATCGCGCTCACGCAAATCGGCGATGGCACTGAGGATACCCGCCGCCGTATTTCTAAAGCTGAACTCATTAGCCCCTGGTTTCCGGCTGCGTTAATTGAGCAAGTGCTGGAAAAACTGGTTGCCGCCAAGCTCGTTGTCACTAATCGCGTGCTTTGCGTCGGCACCAGCCAACGGAGTGTGATCCAAGAATTTACCAATGTGTCTACAGCGTTGCGTTTTGCTCAAATGCGTCGGGGTAAGTGTTCACAGGAACTGTCAGACGATCGCGCCCCGTCTCTTCTTTTCAGCAGTAGCACCAATGTCAATATTGCCAGCCTGACGCAGCGATCGAGCAGTGAACTTGCAGACACACCCACTGCTCTCGGTAGCAGTAGCGACTCCCAGGAAACGGTCGATGTCGCTCATGAAGCACTGATTCGGAATTGGACGTTGCTACGCACATGGCTGGACGAAAATCGAGCATTACTTCAGCGGCAGCGACGCGTGGAACAATCTGCTAGAGAATGGTATGCCTTGCAGCAGTCGCGATCGCCCGAATATTTGCTACACGGCGATCGCCTCACCGATGCCGAAGATTATATGATTGCCTATCCTGATGAACTATCCGCCCTTGCACAGCGCTACATTGCCGTCAGCCGGGAAGAAAATCGGCGTTCGCAAAAGGAACGACGGTTGCTGCAATTGGCAGTGCCCTGCACGCTACTGGTGGCGCTAGTTGTCACGTTTAGCCAGTACCGGGCGGTTGTCAACAGCCAAGCCGAAAAAGATTACCAGCTTCAGATTGCCACGGCGCGGCAGCAGGCAGCCGTCGCGCAAGCCATTTTGCAAGAGCCGGATGGCGACCCCACAACAGCACTACTGATCAGCCGCCTTGCTGCTGAGAAAGGCGGCTATACCTACGAAGCGCAGGCAAGCCTGCGTACGGCGCTACAAAAACTGCGGTTGCAAGTCAACCTCCAGGGGCATCGCGGCGCTGTTCACCAGGCTATTTTTAGCCCCAATCAACGTCAGCTTGCTACGGCTGGAGCGGATAGCACCATTCGGCTGTGGTCGCTAGAGACCCAGGCGATCGAGACGGTTTTTTCTTGGCGTGATGCAGCAAACCCCTTAGCTGCGACGGCGATCGTTGCGATCGCGTTTAGCCCCGATGGGACGCAGCTAGCCGCGATCGCGCAAGATTCTGCGGACATCCAGCTTTGGTCAGTGGCATCAGGCAAACGGCTACTGACATTGAGCGGTTTGCCAAACCCTGTGCAGCAGCTAACGTTTAGCCCTAAGGGTGATTGGCTGGCAGCCAGCGCAGGCAACGAGGTACGGGTGTGGGATGCCAGAAGTGGGCAACCGCAAGCAACGCTCCGTCATACGGCTCCTGTTAACAGTTTGACCGTTAGCCCTGACAACCGATCGCTGTTGACCACTAGCAGCAACAGTGCCCAACTCTGGCAGCGGCACCCCTGGCAGGTCAGATCCTGGCAACGCCACAAACTGCTGCACCATGATGTTCGGGTGCATCATGCTACGGTTAGCCCCGATGGGCAGTCGATCGCCACTGCCGCTGACGACGGTAGCGCATACCTCTGGCAAGTTAGTACCGGGCAGTTGCGCCAGAGCTTGACGGCAGACAGTAGCGCCATGCCCATGCAAGGCAGTGGTCTACGATCGGTTGGGTACGCTGTGCAACCGCTGAAACAGGTCATGTTTAGCCCCGATGGACAACTGCTAGCGACCGTTGATGCTAGCCGCATCCGGCTTTGGAACGTTCATTCTGGTCAACTCTGGCAACAGCTAGAGCGCTCCAGCGAGTTGAACAACGCTCATCTAGCTGGGCAACCTGATCGATCGCCCGGATCAGTTTCTTATGCAACAGTCGTGAACAGTCTTGCCTTTAGCCCCAACAGCCGTCAGCTAGTGGTGGCTGATCACCGGGTGGGCGACGAAGACACGATCGCGGTTGCGCGACTGTGGGATCTGTCTACGGGACAGGTGATTGGTAGCTTGAAGGGTCACTCAGGCGCGATCAAGACCGTGCAGTTTAGCGGCAATGGCTCTCTAATTGCCACTGCCAGCACGGATGGTTCGACCCGTCTGTGGGCAACCGAGATGGGCAGCGAGTTTCCCACACTGAATACGACGAATGGGCAAAGGCTGTGGGCAGCCTTTCGTCAGTTGCCACCGACTCTGCCCATCCCCCCGCTCAACACAGCCACGATCGCCCGTGCCAGCTTTAAGTCACAAACACTTGAGGTTTCACCAAGCGAAAGGTTTGGTGGCATCGTAACTGTGGCGATCGACGGCACTATCAATACCTGGAACCCTACAAAGCCAGCCACTGATTCAGACAAGGCGCGTCTTGCGTCTGAGTCAGCCGCTCCCTTATGGAGTCCAGCCCGTTTAACGGACATGAGATTTGATTTCCGGCGCTTCTTTGGAGTCTCAATGTTGACGCTCAAAGTCCCTCAGCCTGCGATCGCGGTATCAGGCGACAGACTGGCTTCCGGTCAACCACCTGCTACTGCAAAAAACCGGGTTATCAGAGACGCATCCACTGCCTTCAGACCGCTGCTACAAAGGGTTAATGCCCAAGACAAGGCAAATGGTCTCGTCTCCAACGTTATTGAAACACCTCACCTGACCGAGCAGCGTCTCCCTGAACCGCTCATCGACAAACTTCCGGCTAACGCAAGGCTCACAGCCGTTGCTTTTAGCGCGGATACACAGTGGCTAGCGATCGCTCATACTAATGGCGCTGTAGAGGTTTGGCAACGGCAACCCGACCAATCACTTCAGCGGGTGCGTCGCCTGGAGGCAAATAAAACCAGTAGCGTTAATGCCGCTGGCTCAACTAATCAAGCTCAACCGCATCGTCTGAAAATAACCGATCAGCTTGCCTTCAGTCCTGATCATCAAACGCTGTTAGGCGTGAGTGACGATCGCGTCATTCATTTATGGGACATACCGTCTGGCAAACTCAAGCAGCAGTTGCAGGGGCACGCCGCCACCATTGAGCAAGTGCAGTTTAGTGCGGATGGTCAGCGTGTGGTCAGCGCCAGCCGCGATCGCACTGCCCGCCTTTGGCACGTCGCCTCTGGTCAACTCCTGACCACGCTGTATCACCGGGATGTTGTCAGTAGCGCTCGCTTTAGCCCCGATGGACAGTTGGTTGCCATTGCCAGTTGGGACGGCACCGCCAGAATTCTGAATGCCAGGACAGGCATCTCTCAGGTCATTATGACCGGGCATCGAGGCGCAGTGCTGGATGCAGAGTTTAGTCCTGATGCAACGAGATTAGTGACTGCCAGTGCGGATGGCACCGTCCGCCTATGGGATGCAAAAACAGGTACAGAGCAAGCCTTATTGCGCCCTGCTGACTTAGGCAATACCGCAGAACCGATTCAACAAGCCTTCTTTAGTCCAGACGGTCGGTATGTTGCCAGCCTGAGCAAGAGTGGGCAACTACGCCTCTGGGCTGCGACCTGGGAGGAACTGCTGCACCTGGCTCGCGATCGTACCCTGCGCCAGCTTCAACCAGAAGAATGTTTGCGCTACTTGCGCCTTTCGCCCCATGCTTGCCCATCGTTAGAAGTCAGCAGCAAGGGCTAGGTGCTGGGAGGCGATCGCGTGAAACAGCGAATTGACTCGACACAAGAACGGTGCGCTTGATCATTAATCAAAACGCACCGTGCTTGCTATTTAGCCGCTCGTATCAGCAAGCTAGCTGAGCGTTTCCGCTTCTTGTTTCTGAACGTCTGCTTTAGACGGCTGGGACTGATCGACTAAAACTGTATCGGGAGTTGGCTGTTGCACTGACTCGTCAGGCTTCATCCATTCGGTGTGGAAAACGCCCTCCTTATCGGTACGCAGGTAGGTGTGTGCGCCAAAGTAGTCGCGCTGTGCCTGGGTCAAGTTTTGCGGCAGGCGATCGCGGCGGTAGCTATCAAAGTAGTCTAGCGATGCACTAAAAGCGGGCACCGGAATACCAACTTTAGCAGCCGTTGCAATGACTTCTCTCCAGGCTTCCTGACGATCGAGAATCGTCTGTCTAAACTCAGGAGCCAGCAACAGATTCGGTAAAGCGGGGTTCTCATCAAAGGCGTGCTTAATCTTATTCAGGAAGCCAGCGCGGATGATGCAGCCGCCTTTCCAGATCCGGGCACATTCGCCTAAGTCCAACTGGAACCCATAGGTTTCCGAAGCCTTGCTGAGCAGCGCCATGCCTTGAGCATAAGAGCACATCTTGGAGCAGTAAAGGGCATCTTTCACCTTTGTCACAAAGGCTTTGGTGTCACCCTCAAAGGTTGCTGTTGGACCGGGCAACAGTTTTGATGCCTCGACACGCTCTTCCTTATAGGACGAAATGATGCGAGCATTGACAGCCGCAATGATGGTGGGGATGGATACACCAAGCTCTAAGGCATCCGTCACTGTCCAACGTCCGGTGCCTTTCTGTCCAGCCGCGTCCAAAATTAGCTCCACTAACGGAGTGTCTGTATCAGGATCAGCCTTTGAGAAAATATCTGCCGTGATCTCAATCAGGTAGGAATTGAGTTCGTCTGTAGTATTCCATTCGGCAAAGACTTCGTGCAGTTGCTCTGAGTTTAGACCCAGTACGCTCTTCAAAAGATCATAGGCTTCGGCAATGAGCTGCATATCGCCGTACTCAATGCCGTTATGCACCATTTTGACGTAGTGCCCCGCACCACCAGGACCAATGTAGGCGACACAGGGACCATCATCAACCTGGGCGGCAATTTTGGTCAGAATGGGTTCCAGGTAGTCATACGCCTGCTTTGTCCCGCCGGGCATCATGCTCGGACCGTTGAGTGCGCCTTCTTCACCGCCACTGACACCCATGCCAATGAAGGTAAATTTGGCTGACTCCAAATCTTTAGCGCGGCGCTGCGTATCTGTAAATAAAGAGTTGCCACCGTCAATCAGAATATCGCCCTCATCCAGGAGGGGCTTCAGTTGTTCGATCGTGGCATCGACAGGCGCACCTGCCTTCACCATGATCAAGATTTTGCGGGGGCGCTCTAATGCCGCTACGAATTCCTCTAGAGAGTAAGCCGCTACGACATTCTTGCCTGTTGCTCGTTGTGCCATAAAGGCATCTGTCTTCTCGCGGCTACGGTTGTAGACGGCGATCGGGAACCCGTTACGCTCGACGTTGAGCGCCAGGTTCTCGCCCATAACCGCGAGACCAATTACACCAAAGCTTTGTGCCATAAGATTCTCTGCTTAACTCTGCAATTTGCTCGGGCTGTCCAATTCCCCTTCAGGGTAGCTCGAACATCTTACGTTAGCCTGGAAGAGAATCTTAAGCTGTCGTGCATTTGACGGTGTAGGAGGTTACGTATCACGTCCTTACTAACGAAAACGACATGGCTGGATGACTGGAGGCAGCGGTACTTTCAAGACCAACCCGAAGAGTGAACGGTCGATCGCCCGTACTGAAATTCCTACGTTCAAGCAGCAACGCCACGAAAACTTTGGCGCACCCTGACAGAATAGATTTATAAGTAGTTGTTGGCGCAATTGGGGGCAGCCGTATGCTGGCATACGTTTTGGCACTGGTCGTTGGTTTGAGCAGTATTGCTCTCTATATGGCGGCATTTTTTTTCCCAGAGGTGCATCGCAAGCATGATTTCCTCTGGAGCGGCTTGGGGATGTTTTACGCACTGGTGTTATGGGTCTGTGCAGGACGCATAACGGGTGGCGTGCTTCTGGGACAGACAACAAGTGTGGCGCTACTGGGCTGGCTGGGCTGGCAGACGTTTATGTTGCGGCGACAGGTTGCACCTCTAGACCAGCAAACAGCCGTGCCGACCGCAGCAGAGTGGCAGTCAATGGTGGCAAAGGCATGGGGAAGTATCTCTAGTGCTGAGTTAATTGCGCCGCTTGCCAAGCCGATCGGCAAACAGTTTGCGAAACTTGCAGCCTGGGCTGGGGCACTGGTCGCAACGTCTACAAACACGACACCACCACCACCGACGGTTGATGCACAGGCGTATGTGCCTCTGACACCAGCCGACTTTGCAAATGCGAGTCAGGCTACGATACAGCCACCGACAAGACAGACACCAAAGACGATCGCGCCGACCAGGGTAGCGGTGCCGAGCAGCAAGATCGAGCCAGGGGAAAGTCCAATGACGGCGATCGGCAAGCAAGTGCAGGGTGCTTTTAAAGGGCTAACGACAAAACGTGAGAGCAAGCCTGTTTATGTGAGAAAGCAGTTTCGCACGCCAGATGTTGATCCAGCGACAGACGTTGAACCAGCAGCCGTTGATGTCGCAGCCGTTAAGCTGGAGAGCGATCGTGTTGCTGCAACGCCACCTGACTCAGATGTAGTGGAAGCGGCGATCGTGGATGCTGAAGCAACGGTCTTACCCACAGTGCCATCACCCACGGCTTCCTCGCCTTCTTTAGATGCTGAAATATTGCCTGATCCAGATTTGCAACCAGACGATCCAACCCTTCTGCGGTGATCAGGGGGCACAGTCACGAGGCAAAAAACGTTTGCTGGCAATAACTTTGAGCCACAATACGCCCCTTTTTGATAACGGTACGCTGGGTCGGTGCGGCACCGATCGCTTCGGTTACAGAGGTTGCATTGAGCAGCAACAGATCGGCAGGGTTACCATTCTTGCGCGAAGACAGCAAGCTGAAGCGTTAAGCCCCACGCATAGTCTTGACGTAAGGGCAGCAGTGCTTTCGCACCTTTCAGTTGAATCATGGGATCAACTTCTACGTGCGATCGCATAGCGGTGGTGCCAAAGGCGATCGCTGGTTCAATGACCCGTCGTGCCCTGGCTTGGATATCAGCAACTGTGAACGATCGCTTCGCGCTGGCAGTTTTAGATCTATGCACCTGTCGTTATAGTGAGCTTAATGTTGCTGCTCTTAAAAAGACTGTATGACTGTTGACCAGAGACCCACATCATCGCCCGACCATAGCGCAGTTTTGCATCAGGCTGCGGCTGTGTTTCAAAGCAAGGTTGGTGAGCGCCCTACGGCTGAAGCGGTGGCTGAGGCGTTACTGCAAGCCGAAAAAGCGGCAAAGCAAGAGCGTCTGACCTACCCGTTTGAGCCATTGTGGGGTAACTGGCAGCTCTGTTTTGCTACAGGAACGCGCAACGTTCGGCGTGGCGGCATTGCACTGGGGAAAGGCTTCTATGTACCAAAGCTAGCGGTTGCACAGCTTTCCTTTAGCGCTGAGGCAGGTGCAGACCCAGCGTTGGGACGAGGCACGATCGGCAACCAGGTTGAGGTCGGTCCCGTACTGTTGCGGTTTACGGGTCCAGCCCACTACCTCGGTAAGAAGAATTTGCTGGCGTTTGACTTTACCCGTCTGCATCTTGGGGTGCTGGGCAAAACGGTTTATAGCGGTGCGGTGCCAGGGCGTAAAACCAGCAATGATTTTTATCATCAAACCGTTGGTACACTGCCCTTTTTTGCTTTTTTCCTGATGACCCCAGACTGTCTTGCTGCCCGTGGACGGGGCGGCGGTTTGGCGCTATGGGTAAAAGTACACTAGACAGTGTGCAAACCAAAAGGGCAAAGCTAATATCAGCGATCAGCCTTCAGCTTTCAGCTTATTAATCCTCTAAGTAAGCTGCACTTCTGCCAAGCGCGAGTCTAGGAGGCGATCCATCCAACCTTCTAGATACACCTGGTTCTGACGCTGTTGCTCTGGATCGTCGGTCTCTAAGGGATAGGGCGCTAGACCAAAAATAGTCGCGGTTGTGACACAGAACATGGATTTCTGAAACGTCTCGCAAATTTTCACGCGCAAATCGTCTTCACCACGCTTGCCACGTTTGTAGATGTCGTGTAAATAATCCGGCAAATAATGCCGCATATCCTGCATCAGTAAGGTCGGGGGAATGCCAGCACCACCGATCGGCAACGGATCAGCAAACAGCGCCCCGTAGCTAAAGCGGCTCTGATCCGGTGGGATTTGATGCAACTGCGCGTTATAGGAAACCGTACCCGAAAAGGGTGTGCCACGAAAGAACACTGCCTCAACGTAGGGCACTGCCACATCGGGGAGAAACGTTAAGCCGACTGAGGGAGGAACGATTTCATGGGTTTGATGACGCAATGTCACCGTGTAAGTAATGGGAAGACTAGCAGCAGCCACCAGCCCTTCCAGGATATGAGTCACGACCTCTGGAATCGACTGGATCTTGCCGTCGTCATAGCGATCGGACAGCGACAGAAACATCTCACTCATCACCTTCCAAAACTGACCCAGCCCGCTGTAGTAACACAGTTGCCGCACGTGCTCCGGTAAAAATTCCGGAAACAAGCGGTGCAACGCAATTAGCCCCGGATTCCCTTGGATGCGTGTTTGAATCGCTGACTGCGATCGCGCCATAAACTCTGGCGAATCTAGATAAGCGTCTAACCCGCCGCCGCCATGCCAAAACATTGCTTTCATGCAGTATTCGGCATATTCAAAATTGATGCGATCGTGGTACCAGTGGCGCAAGAGCTTGGCAAACGAAACGTCGCCATTGAAATACTTGAAGAACGGAAAAAATACCAAAAACTGCTGTTCGGAAATGTAGAGCAGGTTGCGGTAGTAGGCATCCAGCACAATGCCGTAACTTTTGAGGATGCCTACAACCTCCATGACATTTTGCTGCGTATCCGGCAGCAGCGCCCCACCCGCCTTCAGGCGATTGATGTAAGGTGCAAACGGATGGGAGGAGGAGGGGGGATGCGCTTTAAGGATATCGGTCATACTGTGCCAGAGGGACGAAGAGCGAAGATGGGCTGTGGGCAAGTGCCTATTCCATTATTTCTGTTTTGGGCAGTGGTTGCACCACGATCGCGGTCGGGACGATCGCCAAACGAGCAGGCAGCAATGAAGCCATCGTTGTTTCGCTGTAGTGTATCAACCAGTTTGGCTGTAAACCCAGCAGCAGCACCAAGGCACCTAAGATCATCGCTGGAGCACGATCGCTCCAGTAGACAGGCGGTAGATCCTGCACAGATTCCGAGAGGCGACCAAAAAAGACACGGTTGACGAGCAGCAAAAAGTAAACCGCTGTCAACCCGGTGCCGACCATTGACAGCAGCGTTTGGGTTGGAAAGATGGGAAAGCTACCCCGAAACACCAAAAATTCTGAAACAAAGCCCACCATGCCAGGGAGACCAGAGCTTGCCATCACACCCAGAATCATCAGACTGCCAATGAGTGGCAAGCCACGCTCCGGATTCAGCAGCCCTTGCAGCACCTTCAGGTCACGGGTGCCTGTTTTTTGATACACCACACCAACCAACAAAAAAAGCATTGCTGCAATAAGCCCATGACTGAGCATTTGGCAAACGGCAGCCAGGAGGCTTAGAGGCGTAGCTGCCGCAGCGGCTAACAACACATAGCCCATATGCCCGATCGAGCTATATGCCACCATTTTTTTCATGTCTGTTTGCGCGATCGCCATAAATGCGCCATACAGCACACTTAGCGCTGCCCACGATGCCAACCACGGAGCCAGTACCGCCCACGCTTCAGGAAAGAGACCCAACCCAAACCGTAGTAGCCCGTAGGTACCCAGCTTGAGCAGCACGCCTGCCAGCAAGACCGAAATGGGGGTTGACGCTTCAACGTGGGCATCAGGCAGCCAGGTGTGGAACGGCACCAGCGGGATTTTGATGCCAAAGCCAATCAGCAGTGCCCCCAGCAGGAAAAACTGTTGTCCCAACGGCAAAGCCTGCGTCAGCAGAGGCTCGTAGGCAAAACTCGATGCGCCTGTCAATAACGTTGAGCCTAAAAAAGCCGCCAGAATCAAGATGCCTGAAATAGCGGTATAGATCAGAAACTTGGTGGCAGCGTAACCCCGGTTGGCACCCCCCCAAATCCCAATCAGCAGGTAAAGGGGAATCAACTCCACCTCGTAAAACAGAAAAAACAGCAGCAAGTTCTGAGCCAGAAAGGCAGCGGTCACACTGGCATTGAGCAGCAACAGCAGGATGAAATAGAGGCGGGGACGACTGACGGATGGTGTGCCGCTGGCGAGCGCGATCGTCGTCAGTAACCCGTTGAGGGCAACCAATGGCAGTGAAAGCCCATCCATCCCCAGGTCATACGTCAAGCCAAGCGGCTCAATCCATGTGAGATGCTCACTAAATTGCATCCCCGCCTGCCCTACGTCAAACTGGCTACCCAGCACGATCGTCCAGACAAACGTCCCCCCAGTGGTCAGAAGAGCGATCAAACGCGCCCGTGCAGGAATCAACGGTTCTCGTCCAAAGCCAATGAGAAGCGCACCCAACAGCGGTATCCAGATCAAAGCACTGAGCATCGTTCCTACTCCAGAATCACCATGCAAACCAGACCAAAACCCCACCCAGGAGGCTCACTGCTACCATAATCGTGAGCAAATAAGCTTGAGACTGCCCCGTGATACTGTACTTCAGGCTCTCGCCGCTGAAAATTGACGCGATGCCCAAAAAATTGACCATACCGTCAACAATATAGCGATCGCACCAGTTGCTAAAACGCGCCAGTAAGACCACGCCATTGACCACGCTGATTTCGTACAGCCGCTCAATATAAAAGTCATAGGACAGCAGATCTTGCAGCATCCGCCAGGGCAAATGCACCGATCGCGACCACGCTTTGTGAAGATAAACCGTTGCTCCGACCAGGCACCCGACAATGCCCGACAGCACCAGCAAAAATGCCGCTGTGTGATTGAAATACTCCCAGTCAGGTAACACTGATAAACGTTGCATCATCAGCGGTGTCAACAACGTCACGATCGTTAAGGATATCATTGGAACTGCCATTGCCCAGCCAACTTCTGGTGCGCGGCGAGTCTTCGGTTGCGGAGCGCCCAAAAACACCAGGCGAAAGACCCGCGTCAGGTTTAGTGCTGTCAGCGCATTGACCACCAGCACAATAGCTACTAACCAGGGTGCATCCGTCCAAAAGTCGTCCATGCCCAGCCTCATAGCCCAAAAACCGCCCAGCGGTAAAATGCCGACCAAACCGGCTGAGGCAACAACAAAAGCCGTCGTCGTCACTGGCATCCGTGACCAGAGACCACCCATCTCGGTTAAGTCCTGGTTTTGCGTGGTCGTGATAATGGCACCCACGCTCATAAACATCAACGCTTTAGCAACCGCATGGGCAAAAAGCAGCATGAGCGCAAAACCAGTCCATTGAGTGCCCACCGCCACAAACACCAGACCCAGATAGGCACTGGTGGAATGAGACAGCGCACGCTTGATGTCAATTTGTGCAAGCGCCACGAGCGAGGCTCCGATCGCGGTCATGGCACCAATCACAATCAGCGCTGTCAATGCCACAGGCGAAAGGTTCAAAATCGGTTGCAGCTTAATGAGCACATAGGCACCGCAGGCAACCACCACTGAATTTCGCAAGATCGACGCTGGATTCGGACCTTCCATTGCCTCATCCAGCCAGAGATGGAGTGGAAACTGAGCACACTTGCCCGTTGGTCCAGCAATCAATGCTAAACCCAGCAGCGTTGACGTAAGGGGAGACAACGTTGCCGTCTCTGCCCATTCATAAAGGTCAGGAAAACTCAAGCTACCGCTCAATGTGGACAACGCCACTACACCCATCAGCAGCAAAATGTCGCCCACTCGCTTAGTCAAAAAAGCATCCCGTGCCGCTGTGACGACCAGGGGTTGCGCGTACCAAAAACCAACTAGCAAGTAGGTTGAAAGCGTCAACAGTTCTAGCAAACCGTACGTTAGCAGCAACGAATTGCTCAATGCCAGACCGCTCATGGCTCCTTCAAAAAAGCCCATCAAGGAAAAAAACCGTGCCAGTGCCCAGTCTTTTTCCATATAGCCCAGGGCAAACAATTGAGCCATCAAACTCAGCCCTGTAACCAGATCCATCGCACCCACGCTGACCGCTGAGATATCGAGAACAAAGGTTAAATCCAGGTCGGCGGTTTGCAGCCAATGAAAGACCAGGGTTTGGGGCGGCTGATTCCAGGTCGATCGAAAGACGGTCGTGCCATGAATAAACGCCAGCACCGTCATCAAGAGATTAAAGTAAGCGGCAGGTCGGGGACCCGTACGACGGACAATGCCGATCGCCCAGGGCAGCGTTAGTAGCGCACCCAGGACTCCGTAACAAGGTATCCACCAACTGTTTTGGAGGAGAAACTGAATCATTTAAAATACCGTTGCACTAAAATGTCAGCAGTTCTTACAAATTTCTCGGCAATCTTTACTGGCTTCTAAAAACTCGCACTCAATGTTAAAGACTCACTCTGTTAAAGACTCACTCTAAATCATTTCAACCGAACCAAAGTAGTTTATAAACTTGAGTTAATTATCAATGCGTTAGTTTAACTAGCATTACTTTAGCTTAAGCCTGCGCTCCTAAAAAAGCAAAACCTCAAACAACAAAAGCGCTGCTAGTTTCACCAATCTTGACTCATTCCTATAAGTTAACTGAACGCATTCAAAGCCCATAGACTAAATTCAATGAGTAGTATAGATTTTTATCTATGACCTCTGAGGGCGATCCCTTGGCTGACTGTAGTGCCGAAGCTGGCTCGGGGGTCAACCTTAAATCCTGTTAAACAGGTGATCCCAGCAAAGCGCTCCCAACGGAAAATGCCTGTTACATCGCCCCTCAAACGGTTGTGAAGGCAATGGAACTGCTTAGCCAAGAAACCCTTAGACCATCAGAGGGTTTCGATCGCTAGAAATCAGCTTTCTTAATAGCTGAAATCCGAAAATATTATTTACAGTTATATTGCCAAACGTCAAACAATCGTTCTATTCTTAGAATCGAAGACACTCAAGCTTCAAAAAAAGCTTAAATCATGGCAATTTCGTCATCAATTTAAAGAGTATCCTTCGCGATGACCATTGTTACCAAATATTTGTATATAGCATCAAATGTTTGCACAGTGACTTATGACTCTGTAGGAGAGGAGTATGCCGATTGCGGTTGGAATGATTGAAACAAAGGGCTTTCCTGCGGTTGTAGAAGCTGCGGATGCGATGGTCAAAGCTGCCCGCGTCACCCTGGTGGGCTATGAAAAAATTGGTAGTGCACGTGTCACAGTCATTGTGCGCGGTGATGTCTCTGAAGTACAGGCATCGATCGCGGCAGGCGTTGCGTCAGCAGAGCGGGTCAATGGTGGTGAGGTTTTATCCACCCACATCATTGCTCGCCCTCACGAAAATCTGGAATACGTGCTGCCGATTCGCTATACCGAGGCGATCGAGCAGTTCCGGGTGTAGTTAAAAACAGGATGTTTCATCCGTTTGTTCACATGATCTAGACTTTAGCTCTCGTTTGAAGCCGCGCCCATCCAGCCGTTTCCGCGATTTAACTGATTGGCGGAGCGGTTCTTGAGTGCTCTTTGAACCGACTGTTTAGAGTTTAGACATTAACTTTTCGGCTATTTAATTTAGGGAGTACGACTCATGGCAATTGCTGTTGGAATGATCGAAACACTAGGCTTTCCCGCTGTTGTGGAAGCTGCCGATGCGATGGTGAAAGCCGCTCGTGTGACGCTGGTAGGCTACGAGAAAATCGGTAGCGGTCGCGTTACGGTCATTGTGCGCGGCGACGTTTCCGAAGTGCAGGCTTCGGTTGCGGCTGGTGTTGATAATGTGAAGCGCGTCAGCGGCGGACAGGTACTCTCGACCCATATCATCGCTCGTCCGCATGAAAACCTGGAATATGTTCTGCCTATCCGCTACACCGATGAAGTGGAGCAGTTCCGGGATAGTGTCAGTGGCAGAGCGATCCACGCTGGTCCTTACACCAGACCATAGAGCCGTATGCAGATTGCAAAAGTCCGTGGCACGGTCGTCAGCACTCAAAAAGAACCAAGCCTCAGTGGTGTGAAGTTCCTCCTCTTACAGTTCATGGATGAGGAGGGCGCTCCACTACCACGCTATGAAGTGGCAGCCGATCAAGTTGGTGCTGGGCTGGATGAGTGGGTGCTAGTGAGCTGCGGTAGTGCGGCTCGTCAGGTGGCGGGCAGCGAACATCGTCCGATCGATGCTGTGGTGGTGGGGATTATCGACACGGTTAGCGTTGATGATCGTCGCCTTTACAGCAAGAGGGATGATTACCGTTAAGGCACGAACTTTAGACTCTGGACTCTAGACCAACACCCTCTAAGCTGGCTGACCAGACTCTAGTCTCTGGGGAGAGAACGACTCACCCTAGAGGCTAGAGTTGGTTTGCACGGGCACAAGAGCTTGTGGTGTTGGGTTCAGCGTTTCTAGTTTGGCTTCGTTTAGCTCTCTCTGCTGCATGTCCGATCGTTTCAGCAGAGTCTTCTTTAAGTTTTTCTCAGGAGCATTCGTTTATGGTGGTTCGTAGCTCTGCGGCTCCCCCAACCCCCTGGTCAAAAAGCCTGACCACCCCAAAGATTGATGAATCTGCCTACGTGCATTCGTTCTCAAACATCATTGGGGACGTTCGTATTGGTGCCAAAGTGCTGATAGCACCCGGAACGTCAATCCGTGCTGATGAGGGTAGCCCTTTCTATATCGGCAATGGCACAAATGTCCAGGATGGTGTGGTGGTGCATGGCTTGGAGCGCGGGCGCGTCGTTGGTGATGACAATCATGATTACTCCGTCTGGATTGGAGACAATGCCTCTATTACCCACCTGGCGTTGATCCACGGACCTGCGTATGTTGGCAACGACTGCTTTATCGGCTTCCGTTCCACTGTTTTTAATGCGCGGGTCGGTCAAGGCAGTATTGTAATGATGCATGCTCTCATTCAAGATGTTGAGATCCCGCCCGGCAAATATGTTGCCTCTGGGTCGA
>JBGTJW010000401.1:0-5019 GCA_041744955.1 Stenomitos sp.
AACTGCTCCGTTCGGCTAAGGCTCGAACCCATGAAGCACTCGATCAAGCTTTAACCAAGATTATTAATGAGTGTATTTCCGCTGATGATGCCCTTGGCTGGTTCGCTCACTGTGGCTTATTCATCTGAGAACCGCTGTAAAGTCAATTGTTCAGCGTCTTGTAATGACCAAACGTAAACAAGTCGCACCAGAACGGCGCAAAGGACGGGAGTATCTTCGCGCTCAGGACTTACTCCGCCCAAACAAAGACGGTGTGCCTTGCGCTCTTAATACCAATGCGCCTTGTGAGATGTGCGTGGACTGCTTCTTGTATGGCTTTGCAGCAGGCGGTGGCGGCGCTCAGAAAAGCCGCATTTGGACAGAAGATGCCTTCAGCATTTTGACTGCAACTGATACGTTGGGTGATCGCACGATCAACGCCATTTTTGAAACTGGAACGATGCGCGATGAAAAAGGCAATGCTTCAACAGCATTAAACACCAGCGAGTATATCAAACCAGGCGTTCATTTTCTCGATGTTGTCACGCTGAAGGATGTGACGGCGGATGAGTTTCGCTACATCCTGGGCAATATCTTGCTGACCAGTCGCTATGGTGCTGTCTCTAGTCGTGTAGGACGGATGGAAAATCAAATTTTGGGCATCTTTGGTGGAATCGCCGAATTGCCAAGTTCACTGGAGCTGGTACAAGCCATTTATGACCAATTCACCACAACTAGCAAACCATTAGAACATCCATTAGACAACGGGGCGTTGATTGAAGAGACTCAGGAAGTGATTGCTGGTTGGGTTAACCGTAGAGGTGTTTCAGTGCAGTTATCTAGCGATGAACTGGAAACGGTGATTGCGGATGTCGATCGCTACTGGTCAGATGCTGAGCGAGAAGCATTCCTGAAGCGGCTGGATGAATCCTATGAACCGTTCCGTCAAGTGGGTGAGAAGAAAGGCAAAGGTAAAGGCAAGAAGCAAGAAACCATCGAAGCAGGGAGCTAGTCAATGACTGAGCAATTGAGTCTGCTAGACGATGTACAACCTGCTGCAAAACCACGTTTCAGAACAGCAAAGCTGATTGAATTGTGGTGTGCGGAACCTGTGTTTTTTGCCTCCAGAGAACTGTCCGATACCTATTACACAGAAGGGGCGATCGGTAACTATGCTTTGACGTATGCTCTAGGCTGGGCACGATCGCCCTACCGACTCAGCGGACGCGATACTGGCAGACCGCGCTACATCGAAGATCTAACACCACTCAATCAAGAGTGCTACATTCTCCCAGCCTGGTCAACAACAGGGAGTCCTACCTTTCGATTTGAGCGGTTCAATGCATTATCAGATTCCTACTGGTATGCGATGACGAATAACCGGGTTGCTACAGCCCGTCAAGATATGCTCAGCGTGCGGCAGGGCGATAAATCCAGCACATTTCGCCCTAGCAACTATCCCCAAACAGGACGGTTACGCATGATTGAGCGGGGCAACCGCTTTCATACATTGGTGTTTGGCGATCGTGAACTGCCAGAATACATCCGCCTGGGCAAGTTTATGAGCAAAGTCCGCGTTGCGATCTTAGATGAAAAACCTCTGGTACATCTACCTCGCGCTGACTACACCAGCCAAGCCTACTTCAGCACAGCCGATTTACCCACTGGGATCAATCTCTTATCCTTTGACTTAATTTCCATGCCACCCACGTCTCTACTGAAAAACCTTCGGTTTCACTCTGAGGCTTGGCAAATTGGCAACTACATTGTTCCAGCCAATATGCAATTTTGTGGTGGAGCCAACAGCAATGATCTATGACCCGATTTCAATACAACTAGAACCCAGAAGTATTGCCGCCTGCAATGAGCCTCCATCAGCATTACACTTTCTTAAGAATGTCTTGCAACACCAGGTTGATGTGTTTGAGGCAGCAAAAGATCACGATATTATCCTGGACTTGGCTCCAACAGGAACGGGCAAAACTAAAGCAGGCTTGACCGTGTTGCTCCACCAACCCAACAAGAATGCAGTCTACATTGCCCCTACTAATGCCCTAATCGAACAGCAAACGAAGGCGGCAGAGGAGTTTGTGCGTGATGCAGGGTTGCCTCACATCGTCAAGGCGGTGTCTGCTAAAGAAGTGAGAACGTGGTCAAACGATCGTGTTGGTTCACGTCCAGGTGAAAAGCTCTATAACCTCTTGAGAAACCCTGCGACAATCTTCCCAGACATAGGCGAAAATCGCCCTCTATTGCTGGTGACGAATCCCGATATCTTCTACTACGCGACCTTCTTTAGCTACCATCGACTCGATAAAATCAACGTTGCAACTAGCTTCTACACCCAGTTTTCAACCATCATCTTTGACGAGTTTCATTTATATGATGCAAAGCAACTGGTTGGACTCCTGTTTTACTTAGCCTATCTGAGCATCTTCAGTTTCTTTGCAGCAGGTAGACGAGTGGTTCTCTTAACCGCCACACCTGAACCTGACTGCGAAAAAGCCTTGGCAGTTTTAGAAAGTCGTGGAGTCCGCATCAAGCAAATCAACGGTGAATTGGGGTCGCGTCAAATTCCATCACAAAGCACTGTTCACTTAGAAATTCGCCCCCAGCCAGAACGGGATGTGCTGTTGTTAGAACTTGCTGAGGAAGTGACTAGACGACTAGAAGCGTACCCCGATCAAAATGGAGCGGTCATTCTAGATTCCAAAGTGCAGATTAATGATTTGGCTAAGTTACTTCAAAAGAAAGGATTAGCTGATCGGATTGGTAGGCTTCACGGCTCTACCCCTCAGCTAGAGCGACTTCAGTCAGCCCAACGGCAGGTCATTCTAGCCACCAGTACAGTTGATGTCGGGTTTAACTTTGAACGACACCCCGCGCCCTCACGCCAAAACCTAGACTGGTTAATTTTTTCAGCCCGCGATCGCGCCGCATTTTGGCAACGGATTGGGCGGGTCGGACGAGTTCTCGGTAAGCAAGAAACTGAAACACCTTCTTACGCGATCGCCTATCTTCCAGAAAGAGCTTGGGATGAAGGTCTAGCCTCCTTGACTGTAGCCGATGGGCGAGATGCCCTAAAAGGCAAGCTGCAAGAACTCAAAGCGCTTGAACGTCCCTTCCTCAGAGCTTACTGGCAGTCAGAAGCCTTTCTAGAAGCTGCCCGTCCCATGCTCATGCTAGAGGAATTATTGGAGACATTACCCCAAGCTGACTTGGTGCCAAAGCTCTTTGAGACTCTACAAGCGACATTAGGCGGCAATCGCAATTGGAAGTACTATCAGCAGCGGATGAGAGCTTTACAAGCGGCACAGTCGATCGCCACAGCACCAGATCAAGATACTGCTGAAGACCCGCTCAAATTTGTTAAAGGTCGATCAAAATGGGTGATCACAGCAGCATTTCTAAAAAGCGAATCGCCCGAAGATTGGGAACTGCTCAAGACAAAGCAAGTTCCCCTAAGCCGCTTTGAACAGTTATTTCGAGAAGATGCTGAAGTCGCAACTCAACTTAAGCACTTTGCTTCTGTCTTTAGCGCTAGCTATGCACCGTTGTTTCAGTTTCGTTCTAGCTTGTTTGAGAGCCTGTGCATCCGTGACCCTAAAGGCTTCTTACTTGATCTATCCGAAGAAACTCAGCTTGATCCAATCCATTTGCTAAGGAACTATGAGTTTGTTCGCGATGGTGACGAAATTGTCATTGTTGATCGTGCACGAGAGACCTATGAATTAAGTTTTCACCTACGCTACTACGGTAGATCTGAAGCTTTCACCAGAACCCAGTTAAATAAACTGACGGCTTTTCAGCATTGTCAAATCCGAAGACAGCTCAAAGGTTCTACTGTTCCAACCCCTTTACTCAAAGAGCTAGAAAAGTCCTGGTTGCCAGGAGTAGTTGTATCAGAAATGGCAAATCAGGGTGTAATTTTTCGACTTCGCAAACAAGGCATTGAATCATATTCAATTTCAGTCGTTTGTGATGAGACCAGGAAGAATTACAAAATCTTCCCTGGGTTAGCTGGCATTATGACCGCTGCAATGAATGGGGTCAAAATTCGCTTGATGGATGAAGAAGCATTCTGGATTGCTTGATGTAGAGGTCAATATGCCACATAGTCTCATTCTCAACTTACTCCCTACATCGCCCATCCCAATGGGCTATCTCATGGGGAAGCATCTCCATGCCTTGTTCCTGACCCTAGTGAGTTCTGTGGATCAGGCGTTGGGCGATCGCCTACACGCACAAAAGACTGAGAAAGCCTTTACCCTCAGCCCCTTGCAAGTGAGCAGTCGCACGCAATGCGATCGCACCCTGCAATGGGAACACAAACAACCGATCCCGGCTGGCACTCCCTGCTGGTGGCGCATTTCTCTGTTGGCTGATACTTTGTTCAGCCATCTAACCCCCCTCTGGCTTAACCTTAATCCTGCCCATCTCTGGCATTTGGGTCCCGCTGATTTGCAAATCACCAGCATTCTGGGCACCGCTCAATCCACTCAGCCTTGGGCAAACTTTAGTCCTTATATGCAGCTATATGAGCAAGCATCGGACAGCACCCGCCAGCTTGCCTTTAGCCTTTACACGCCAGCCACCTTTCGGCAAGGAAAATATGACTCTGCCTTACCCACGCGAGAATGCATCTTTCAGAGCTTGCTCCACCGCTGGAACTACTACAGCGGCATCCCCTTTCCAGACACCTTGATGGCATACCTCTTCCCCAGCTTCTTCGACATTCGCACTGAACTCGTCAACGATCGCAACAGCAAGTGGGCAGGTTGCGTGGGCACGATCAGCTATCGCATTTTAGGGGATGCTGATTCCCTAGCCATTAAACAACTCAACACCCTGGCAGACTTTGCCCTCTATGCTGGCATTGGACGGAAAACGCCAATGGGCATGGGCATGGTCAGGAGGCGGTGATGGATGACTATATCTCCATTGCGGCACTCAACCAATACGCTTATTGTCCCCATCGCTGCTGGCGGATGTTTTGCATTGGCGGCTTCACCGATAATCAGTACAAGGTCGAAGGCAACA
>JBGTJW010000402.1:0-2969 GCA_041744955.1 Stenomitos sp.
TGATGACGATCCTGCAATCCGGAACCTCATTCATCGCTTTTTAACTAAGCAAAACTATCAGATGGAATCAGCCGAGGACGGCAAGACCGCGCTGGCATCCTTTGAACAATTCCACCCGGATCTTGTGATTTTGGATGTGAACTTGCCCGATGCCAATGGCTACAACCTCTGTCAGGAGATGCAAAGCCGCACTAATGTCTTCATCCTTATGCTAACAAGTCGCACGGATGAGGCGGATAAAATTAAAGGCTTCTCACAAGGTGCTGATGACTATATTACCAAGCCGTTTAGCCTGGGAGAGCTGGGTGTGCGGGTGGGGGCAATCCTGAAGCGCCAACGTCCCGTCACCTCAGCAGAGCAGCAGTGCCTTCTGTTTGACAAGCTGCTGATTGATCCGGTGCGGCGTGAAGTGAAGTTTAACGACGATATTATTCCGCTCACGGCACTGGAATTCGATTTGCTTCATTTCCTCGCCAGTCATCCCGGTCGAGTCTGGCGGCGAGCAGAACTGATTCAAGAAGTCTGGGATTATGAGTACGTGGGCGACCAACGGGTTGTTGATGTACACATTGGTCAAATTCGGAAAAAAATTGAGATTGATACCAGCCAGCCAGCTTTGATTCAGACGGTACGAGGCGTTGGCTACAAGTTTGAGGCACCCGGAGATGGGAAGCCAGAAGTCAGTGCATCGTAAAGAATTACAGGTAGGGTTATGACGAATGTAGCGATAACGGCTGCCAAGAAGATCTTAATCGTTGAGGATGACCAGGCAATCCGCACGTTAATTCAGCGCTTTCTCAGTAGTAAGCAGGGCTATCAAGTAGAGTCGGTTGGTGATAGCAAGAGCGCGATCGTCCGCTTTAAGGAGTTTGATCCCGATTTAGTCATTCTGGATATTAACCTGCCAGATGGTAATGGCTATCAACTTTGCCGTGATATGCAAGCCGCTACCAATGTTTGTGTGCTGATGCTGACTAGTTCGACGGATCAGGCTGCCAAGCTCAAGCTGTTGTCTGGGGGCGCAGACGACTATATGACCAAGCCGTTTGATTTGGAAGAACTAGCGGTGCGGGTGGAGGTGGTACTGCGACGAGTGCGGGAGCGGACAGCGTTGCAAGACAAGCCCCTACTCTTTGGCAACTTGACGATCGACCCACTCAGGCGGGAAGTAAAGCTCAACCATGAATTCGTGCGCTTAACCGCCTTAGAATTTAATTTGCTCCATTTTTTGGCAAGTAATCCTGGTCGTGTGTGGACACGCATTCAGCTCATTCGTGAAGTTTGGGGACATGAATTTGTCGGTGATCCCCGTGTGGTTGATGTACACATTGGGCAAATTCGTAGCCATCTCGAAGTAGACACGAGTCAACCAACGCTGATTCATACCGTACGAGGCGTTGGCTACAAGTTTGAGTCCACTGACGTTGCCATAGCACCTGCCAGCGACTAACCCTCTGCTAGCAGCTCACTACCACTAATGCTTTCTCTTACCATGTCGGATCGGCATAAAGGTTCACTGTCAGGCGCGATCGCTCAAGCGGTACGGCACTGATGCAGCTACAGACTGATTCTCCATCGTCAAGCTCGACTTCACAAGCGTGGCAAGAACCCATCAAACAGCCTGTAGGAATAAAGACTCCAGCACGAGCTGCCACTTGCAGCAAGGGTTCACCCGGCTCTGCATCTATGGTTACATCGTCGGGCAGAAAGTGAATACAAACGCTCATCAGTGAAAACCCTCGAAAACAAAAACGTTTGAGCAAGGCTTAAAGCAGCGAACCACGACAATCCTCTGGATTCTAACGCTTGACTCTACTGGCGCGATCGCCGCCTGCTTCATTCATGCGGCAATCTGACTTCAAATAAACACTAGAGAGTCGTTTCCTTGCTTATCCGTTATGGAATGCTTCCCCACGATCGAATGTGTCAAAGTCTTTATCTCTAAACATTGCTTATGCTATACTCATTTACCTTACCCGGACGCATAGCTCAGTTGGTTAGAGCACCACGTTGACATCGTGGGGGTCTCCCGTTCGAGTCGGGATGTGTCCATCAGCCTGTGTACAGTGACTAATTAAGTGTCATCGGTGACAAATTGTTGTCGTTGTACACGTTAAAACGCTTTATAGCTCGAGCCATAGTGGTGGAGTCGGCTGCCTACTGAGCGTCACTACCTTGTTCAGCTTCTGGCTTTTTGCCGAGCAGTAGGTAGGTTTTCATCATGCCCTTCCCCTTCACCGCGATTAGTCCGCGCTCCTCAAAGTGATACTGACCTTGGAGCTGCTGATAGGTTGCTTCAGTGACTTGAATACTGTCGGCTGGCGTAAGCGACTGCATCCGGCTTGCCACATTGACGGTATCGCCCCAGAGGTCATAGGAAAACTTTTTGGTGCCGATGACTCCTGCAACCACAGCCCCCGTGTTGATGCCAATGCATAAACGGAGTGGTTCTCCCTGCGGTGTGTGGAATTGCTTAATCACTTGCTGCATCTCGATCGCGATGTTTGCGATCGCCTCAGCATGATCCGGGCGGGGACTGGGCACACCGCCCACAGTTAAATAGGCATCGCCAATCGTTTTAATTTTCTCTAAGCCGTACTTCTCGGTCAGTTGATTGAAGGCTGAGAAGATGCAGCAAGAGCAAACTCAACGCCTGCTGCTGAATGTCTTACCGCAACCCATACTGGCGCGTCTGAAGCAAGAGAATGGCATCATTGCTGACAGTTTTGCTGCCGCAACCGTTCTGTTTGCTGACTTGGTTGGCTTTACCGCCCTGGCAAGCCAAATAGCGGCACCGGAGCTGGTGTCATTGTTAAACGACATCTTCTCCAGCAATTCTAAATTCAAATTTTGACAGCAGGAACGAGTAAGGAGAGGATGGAGGTGTGTGCACGAGAGCAGCTAAATGGAAACCCTCCCCCTCAGTTTTGCAGTGTTGCTGGGCTATCTTTATCAAGCAATTGAACCGA
>JBGTJW010000403.1:0-4382 GCA_041744955.1 Stenomitos sp.
CTCGTCATCACAATGACCGTGTTGCAGAAGTCGGTCGTGCGACCCTGTCCATCGGTAATGCGTCCGTCATCCAGCACTTGCAGCAAGATGTTGAACACGTCGGGATGCGCCTTTTCAACTTCATCGAGCAGCACGACGGCATAGGGCTTGCGACGGACAGACTCAGTTAACTGCCCCCCTTCTTCATAGCCGATGTATCCGGGTGGTGCGCCAATAACACGCATAACGGAGCTTTTGTCCATGTATTCCGACATATCGAGCCGGATCATGGCATCGTCTGCATCAAAGAGCGATTGTGCCAGCGCACGAGCTAATTCGGTTTTGCCTACGCCTGTGGGTCCCATAAACAGGAAGGAGCCGATCGGTCGTCCTGGATCTTTCATGCCTGCACGGGCACGACGAATCGCAGCCGAAACCGCTTCAACGGCTTCGATTTGACCGACTACACGCTGATGCAGGTGGCTCTCTAGCTGGAGTAGCTTTTGGCGTTCGGTTTCCAACAGGCGATTGACCGGAATGCCCGTCCAGTTGGCAACAATTTCGGCAATGTCAGACTCGGTGACTTGTTCGCGCAGAAGTGCCCCACCATCAGACTGAATGACTCGCAGTTCCGCCTCATACGCACCCCGTTCATCGCGAATGCGCGGCAGTACCGCATGAAAGAGTTCGCCTGCTTTCTTAAGTTTGGTGTTGCGTTCGTGTTCTTCGCTTGCCTTTGCAAGGTCTGCTTCTCGTTTAAGCTGCTGAATTTGGAGTTCGATTTGCTCTTCTTCTTCCTTCTTGGCGTTAATGCCATCCAGCAAGCGTTTTTCGTTTTGCCAGTGAGAGTTAAGCTGCTCCTGCTTTTCGAGCAACTGCGTCATTTCTTGCTCAATCCGGTCTAACCGATCTTGCGCCGATCGACCGACACCGAACACATTGCCAGGGCTTTGCTTCTCGGTTTCTAACGACAGCTTTTCCATCTCAAGCTGCATGATGCGCCGATCGTACATCTCCAGTTCGGCTGGCTTCGAGGTGATTTCCATCTTCAGGTTGGCGGCGGCTTCATCGACCAGATCGATCGCCTTGTCGGGTAGGAAGCGATCGGCAATGTAGCGGGACGAAAGCGTAGCAGCGGCAACGAGAGCGGAATCGGTGATTTTGACCCCGTGATGCACTTCGTAGCGTTCTTTGAGACCCCGCAGGATGGAGATTGCGTCTTCGACGCTGGGTTGATCGACATAGACCTGTTGAAAGCGACGTTCCAGGGCGGCATCTTTCTCAATGTATTTACGGTATTCATCGATCGTCGTCGCACCGATACAGCGCAGTTCACCACGTGCCAGTAAGGGTTTCAGCAGATTGCCTGCATCCATCGCGCCCTGAGTGGCTCCAGCACCAACGACCTGATGGATTTCGTCAATAAACAGTACAATTTGTCCATCAGAGTGGATCACTTCTTTAAGGATCGATCGCAGTCGGTCTTCAAAGTCACCCCGATACTTTGCGCCTGCCAGCAGCGATCCCATATCCAACGAGATCAACCGCCGATTTTTAAGGGATTCGGGCACGTCACCGTTGACAATGCGCTGTGCCAGGGCTTCGACGATCGCCGTTTTACCCACCCCTGGTTCGCCAATTAAGACCGGGTTATTCTTCGTACGGCGAGAGAGGACTCGCACCACCCGTCGAATTTCTTCATCTCGACCAATGACCGGGTCAGTTTTGCCTGCCCTTGCCTTTTCGGTGAGATCTTGCCCGTATTTTTCGAGCGCAGCGTAGCGATTTTCGGGATTTTGATCGGTTACTTTCTGGCTGCCCCGCACATCACGAATGACGGTTTCTAGCTGTTTGGCATCGACATTAAAACCACGCAGTAACCGCAGACCCAACCGTGAATCGGTCGCGAACCCCAGTAGCATATGCTCGACCGAAATGAACTCGTCTTTCCAGCCTTCGCGTGCTTCGTCCGCACGATCGAGCATGATGTCCAGGTTGCGCCCCAGGTAAAGCTGCTCGTTACTGGGCACTTTTGGCTGTCGCCGGACAAAATCTTCAATCTGCTGCCATAGGCGCGTAGTGTCAACGCCTGCTTTGGTAAAAACCTTCGTTGCCAGACCGTCTTTTTGTTCTAGCAGAGTAATGATCAGGTGTTCTACTTCCAGTTGCTGTTGTTTGTAGCGGCGAACAACATCCTGCGCCTGTACGATCGCTTCCCATGCTTTGTCTGTGAACTTATTCGGGTCGGTGGGCTGCATTGTGAGTCTTAAATTTACAAGTATAAATACAGTGACGCTAGCGCTTTTAGTATAACGAGATTAACGATCGGCTATCAGTCCGCGACCCGTAGGAATGCTAGACAGCACGTTCGTTAAAACGAATACACCAGGCGTAGGAACCATTGAAAGATAGTACCGCGATCGCGATTGTCAGGATTGCTCACTACGGTTAAAGCAGGCGTAACGCTGATGTTGTCGTTGAGCAAGACGCTGTAGAACACTTCAATATTGGTTTGTGTCGCATCGCCCAGGTCTTTTTCGACAAACGGTTGCCCGATCGCAATGCCAGCCGTAGAGCCAGGGATGAACAGTTGCCGTGCGACAAAGCCGATCGACCAGCTTTTCGGATTCAGGTCTAAGTCTTGGTTCAACAGTGGATTGAAGCCCTCATAGCTGCCGATCGCAAACCGACCAAAGACGGCGTACTGGCGGTTGAAAGCCCATTCGGCATTGATCCCGGCTGCAAAAATATCTACATTATTCACGGTCGCTTTCGTCAGTTGAAACCGGGCAATGATGTTTTTGCTAAAGTCATACTCGACTTCCAGGCTACCCTGATTGCGATCGCCAAACAAACCACCATCCGTAATGTCAGCATTGGGACGTGAGGCATCGGCTGCCACATACAGCGCCCGTACGATCAGCGGTAAAGTGGCTGGTTTCCAGGTCAGTACAGCCCCGGCACCGCCCACGCGATCGATCTGATTTTGCACAATCAGCGGGTTGTTGAGAAAGAAGCTGGAGGAAAACGTTTCGGTAGAGTCGTTAGCAAAGCGGTTGTAGTCAATAAAATCGCGTGGTGACAGGCGCGCCCCAACCGTGAGGTTAAAACCGGGCGCAGGCTGAAAGGAGTAGGACAAATTGCTGAGACGCACTGCACTGGCAACCCTAACGTAATCCAAGCCACCACCGCCTGCCAGCAAGCCCAGCGTGCCTAACAGGTTTTGCTCACGCTCCTGGGCACGTCCGATCGCATCGTTGCTATTGTTGCCAGCTTCCAGTTGCGTTGAGAGTAACCCATTGGGCGCAAAGCTTGTGATGAGATTGAGGCGAGTGCGTGACAGCACGGTACCGCGAGCATTAGAGCCATCTGTAAACACTAAAACTGTTTGCCCCAATAGTTTAGTGGTAGTGGAAAACTGATCCTGCTCCAGCATGGCAACTTGTTGGTCAAGCTGGTTAGCACGCTCACGCAAATCGGTCGCAATCGCTCCATAGGATGCTTGAAGCTGCTGCACGGTCGCAAGGTCTTCCCGCAACTGGGCAACATTGCCGCGACCGACCCCATACTGCTGCGAAATGACATCCAGCACACGCGCCAGTGCGGCTGCAAATTCGTTGCGTGTCAGAGCTTGATTGCCCCGAAACGTGCCGTCTGGATAGCCGATCGCCACATCATACCGTTCAGCAAGCGACTGCAAAGCCTGATATGCCCAATCCGTCGGACGCACATCGCTCAACGCAGAAACCGATTGCACCTGCGCCATTGCATCCGCTGGCTCCATACAGTCAGATTCAAGGCGATCGGGCTGTACCTGTAACGATTCTGGCTGAACCTGTGGCGGTATAGAAGGACAAGCTAACGAAGGGCGATCGTCAAGAGGCACGACCATTGATAGCTCCGCAGGCTCTACTACAGAGTCATGGCTAGGAAGAGGCGTTGTCCACCCAGGCAACGTCTGGCAGAGCACCCCCAGGCTGCCCAACCCTCTAGCCAACCAGATTTTTTTACTCACACCACACTCCTCCCACGGTTTGCTGGGTCTGCCTAACCAATAAAGACAACCCAAGTTAGACCTATCAGGAGTTTACACGGTCGGATCGGTAATTGGGTGAGGGGAGCAAGGGGGATCAAGAGGAAGAAGAAGCAAGGGAAGGGAAAGCAGGGGGAAGGGGACGCAGAGGAAGGGAAAAAAGGATGAACAGGCGTTTTGCGTTTGAGTAAGCCAGCCAAACCGAGGTTCAGAATAAACTGTTTCTCCGTCTCCCCACTCCCTACTCCCTACTCCCCACTCCCTACTCCCCACTCCCTCAAACACCCGCAGTTTGAGCCTGCTGTTCCGCTTTGCCGGCTCCCTGGCTGCCCAGTTGGATCAGCTCTACTTTGTAACCGTTGGGATCTTC
>JBGTJW010000404.1:0-3910 GCA_041744955.1 Stenomitos sp.
ACCTTCCCGCCCGGGCAGGAAGTCTTGGATGCGTTCCCACTGGTCATCGCGTAGCGCGTAGCGTCGAGTTGTCATGGTAATCCTGGTCTATCAATCGCAAACATGGTTAAGTTCAGCTTATCTAATTGATGACAGTTCCTAAGGATACACGCTCTAGCTTAGAAGTAACGGATACTAATTGAAGCTTTAAGCCTCTGGAATTAATCTGATCTGGAGGGGTAGGAACATGAGTGTTGCCAATGTAGGCTATCCCACCTGACTGAACTATTGTCTGGTATCCCTGAGCATAATCAGAGTTATATTGAACCATCTGCTCACCCTGAGAAATTTTTGGTTCAGGTTTCTGCCTTGAGTCAGAATTTAATTTAGCTAATAGTTCAAACGCAAAAGCACTGGCGTGTTGTGCAGCAATCTCTTGATATCCTTCCTTATCTGCATCAGTCTTGTTATAAATCAGGTCAGAAATGCCTCGAACCACCAGTGCAGACACCTGCTGATTGGCGCGAGCCGCATCAAGGAAGCCAAATCCTTCCATTTCAACAGCGACCGCATCTCCATAGTTCAATCGCAAGAACCGAAACACCTCTGATTCGGTCGAAGCAACCACCTTGTCGCCAGCCGCGATCGGGGCGACATAAACCTTGGGAGGAGAGGAAGGTACTGATGATAGCCTTAGTAGCCAATCCGTTTTTCTGGCTTCGGCTCTGGCTCGTTGTTCTAAGCCATAGGCGCTTAACCCAACTTCGGGTCGAGGTCTAAACGTTTCCTCGGCTTTGCCAGACTCGTATCCGTAAACTTTGCTGGAGGCAACGACATCACCCAGCGTCACATCTTTAATGCCTCCAGCCACCCCAACAAAGAGGATGACATCTGGATTGAAGTAGGCGATCGTCCGCTCTGCCTCTAATGCCGCACCTGGATTACCTGCCCCAATCTCAACAATCTCGACCTCCCAGGTTTGACCTTCAGCGGCAAACTTTCCCCGCTCATAGATCGTTCCTTTAGGATGGACTTCTTCCTGAAAGTCGGTCAGATGGGCACGAACCGCTAAATATTCTACAGAAAGGGCAGTGAGAATAACGGCACGGGGCATAGTTTTTCGTGACGGCTCATTTTTTCTTATTTTGGCTTTTTTATCAGCGATCGCCCAATTTTCCGGTATTAGCTGGTGTTCGTTTCGCCAATCAGCCAAAATAGCAGAGCAGGCTACAGTGCAGGATGCTGCCATGAGTGATAAAGACCCGGTGCTCGAAATCTTTTTTAAGGAATATGACAAGCTGAAGTCGGAGCAGGCTCAACGGATTGGCTTTCGGGATAACCTGCTCTATGTCACGCTGGGCTTATTAGGGACAGTCGTCTCCTTCGCGGTCTCTAACCCCTCGAATTACTATGCCTTTCTGGTCATTCCGTGGGTGTGCCTGATTTTAGGCTGGACTTACCTGGTCAACGATGAAAAAATTTCGGCGATCGG
This sequence comes from Stenomitos sp., assembly GCA_041744955.1. Lineage (GTDB taxonomy): Bacteria > Cyanobacteriota > Cyanobacteriia > Leptolyngbyales > Leptolyngbyaceae > Stenomitos. Next base: position 1,472 of record JBGTJW010000404.1, read on the forward strand.
CAGGTACATTCGCCTCACGTTGGTAGAAAGGGTGAAGGAAAAGACGGGCTACCCCGATCTGGAGTCGCTGTTTGGCTGGGAGATTGCTCATCGGAGCGACCCACGACGGATGCGGCGCAAGGTTCAGCAGTTGATTGTGGATGAAATCACGTTTGTCGTTTCGGGGCTGATTGCACTGGCAGCCTTCTGGTTTCTGGTGCCCAAACCGCCTTTAGGGGTGACGCTTCTGTCCTGGGTAGAGCTTCTCCTTTTAATTGTGTTGGGGGTTGAGACGTTGATTTATGCTGACCTGGCAAAGGGGCGCTGACCTTGAGCCTGTGTGGATGATTCAGCAATAAGCAGTAAGGTTCTGTGATGGCGAAAGATGAACGGGACGAGAAGCGGGAAGAGCGCATCACAATGGAAATTGTGGTGGATGCCTATGGACCGGAAGAGCAGGCGATGGGCTGGTACTACTACTTGCAGGACACGATGCAGTTTCCCTTTACCGCCACCTGCATCAGTAAGCGGCGCAGTTCGCCTGTAAAGGAAGGCGCGATCGTTGCAGTGGTGGGCATGGCACCGGAAGATGAGTGCGATCGCGAAATGTTTGTGGAGATTGACTGGGAGGGCGATACGCTGGCGGTGCAATTAATTCAGCTTGAGGCGACCGAGGCAGACGAAGAGACACAGCAGGCGATCGCTGACTGGCATTACTGGGTGAATCAGGGCTATGAATTTGGGTAGCGTTGAGTGCTCGATTCGTCCGTTCTGTTTCCCAATCATTCATTTGCCAATCTTAGTACCGCAGTACGGGTCGCTGGAGAAAGACGAAAATTCAGGGCATTCAGTTTGTCAAGTAGCGGAGTCAGCGCCCCCACATAGCCTGACTGCTTGCCTTTCAGTAGGACTCCTAATGTCCCTGTCATCGAAAGGTTCAGTTGCTGGGCATAGCTTCTTGCCAGTGCATCATCCAGAATCACCAGGGAATCAGGAATGGTGATCGCCAAACTGAGGGCTTCGCGTTCCCCTGCGCCGAGATTGGGCAGATCTGGAATGAGGCTGGGTGAGGGCACGGGGCCACAGTGTCATCCAGGAGAGGGCGGTTGGGTCGGGCAATGAGATACCTTGCACAAGCCCTTGAGCCAATTCATCCGTTACTGCCTGGGGCATTCTGATCTGCCCATACAGAGCGGGTAACAGATCCAGTTGAGCAAGTTGATAGAGGTATTGAAGCGGTGAGGTGTCGGTGATGACCTCAGGCATTCGCGAGATCCTCGACCAATTCAGCTTCGGTGAGATGAAAGGTATCTACGCCGTAGTCGCCCAGCTTGCTCAGAAAAACAGTTCGGGGAATGCCTGCCAGGTTTGCCGCAGCGCCAGAGGATAAGCGACTCAGTTCATAGAGCTTCACAGCCACAACCATCAGCATTTCCTGATTCAACTTGTCGGGAGTGGTTTGGAGCGCTTGAAGGGCTTCGTCAGGAATGGTAAAGGTGACTGTATGCATGGAAGGAACTCATCGAGAACTACCTTTTGCTAGTTTCAGCATAGCGTTTTCCAGTCATCTCCCTGGTGCGATCACTCGTCGTACTTCAGTCTGGTAACAGGAAATCGCAGGTTGTGAGGGGTTTGAAGGGGCGATCGCATGGCTCAAGTGATGACGGGTGTGGGGCAATCGGCTCACTCTCATCAGCATCGCACCTGAATTTACAACCCAAATGTTAGGGGACACTTCCGGCACTAAATGCCATGCTCATCTAGATAGGCTTTAATTCCTGCTTCCAGATCCTGGAGTGCATCTTCGAGACTGGGATAGTTGTCTTTTCCCTCGTAAACTGTTCCGCCCAAATCATATGCTCGAACAAAAGATGAAATCATCTCATGTTGTCCAATTTCGATCGAGCCAATTTCTTCAACAAAGCGGTGAATGGTTGGGTATTGTTCTTCAAAGTTTCTGGATTTTGGCATTGATGACTTCTTGATTGAGGTACCTTGCTAGAATTGAGCATACTTTGGCACTATTTCAACTTCCACTCAACAGCAATGTGATTGTCCGCAAAAGTTTTATCTAGCGCTATTCCTGTTCAGAGTTCTGAGTTATTCAAGTTAGGACAGCACGAGTAATTATTAATTCTAAAAACCCTTAACCCAAATAAGAGTTATGCACGACGAACCCTCCACATCAAACAAAGATTTATTCTACAGCAGTCTGATTAAAACTTATGTTAGTAAAACTCAAAATCCTCGTTTCATAGAACGCCATTGGCTAAAAAAACAAGTTGAGGAGAAATTAGCTGATCCAGGTTGTCGCTTCCTGCTGCTGGCAGGGGAACCAGGGGCGGGTAAGTCAGCATTCATGGCATGGCTAGCTCATCTGAATCCTAATTGGGGTCGCTATTTTATTCGACGCGATCAGCGAACACCCTTGGGGGATGTTGGTGCTCATTCATTTCTATC
>JBGTJW010000405.1:0-15605 GCA_041744955.1 Stenomitos sp.
ATTTTGATCTCAACTGTGACAAAATCTGTATCTCTGGCAGTTATTGAGGCTGGCATCCCCTAATCTTCCTTGTCTCCTAATAGCCCTAATAAAAGGATAACAGCTCTACTGACATACATCAGATTTTGGTCACACCCTTGCCGTATGCCTTAGAATCGCCCTCCTGAAATTCAAACCTACCGTCCGCATAGATTGTTATTTTGCATTTGTCGTAGGTGCGTCGCACAAAGTCTTCAGACGATTTTAAGGTTGCTTCATCGACACCAAGCTTCTTAACATCTTCTAAATAATTTGCTACCCATTGTTCACTGATAACTGGCTGATATGTTCCTGACAGTGACTCGATCGTGAGTGGTGACTCAACAGGAGAGGCGATCGCGGGTTGGGGAGAAGCAGGACGATCGTCGTTGGCGATCGCAGACGGCACAGTTTGCGTACACGCTCCTAAGAACACTAAAGCTGGCAGCAGGAGTAAAACAGGTAAAATTCGCATGATGACTGTGCAGAGAGCTTTTTGATCAAAATAGTGACATTGCTAAACCACATCCTTTTCGTAACAGATGCGCTACTGCTTCATGTAAGTGGGGATAAGTTTGGACGGATTTTCGGGATTGTCACGCAGTAATGTTTTCCCATCGGCTGAGACATTTAGAGTGAACGTACAGCACTCAGCACACTTGGAAACCTTAGTTGAGCCATCTACGCCGTCAACGGGTTCGATTGGGTCGTTAGTAAAAGTGAGCTTGTTACCATCAATTTTGACTTTGCCGCGCTGTTTATTAGTAGCGATCGAAGATTCAAACGTGCCATCAGCATTGATTCGTAGTTTCATGATTCGTAGTTTCATCGCATCAGACATTTGACGGCTCATCGTCTCAAGCAATTCGGGTGGCACATTCATGCCCAGTTTTTTCATTTCTCTCTGTTGGGCAGCAAAGTCTTGCTTATCAGTGACACCTTTATATATTCCTGCTAGTGACTCGATCGTGAGTGGTGTAGCAATAGGCGAGGCGATCGCGGGTTGAGGCGAAGCGGGGCGATCGTCAACGGCTTTTGCAGAGAGCACCGCTTGAGTACAAGAGGTTGACACCAACACAATTGGCAGCAGCAGCGGAATTAGTAAAGCTCTCATGATGGTTAGGGGGTGGCTGCGGAGGAAGAATAAATCAAACGCTAACAAAATTCAGTTACAGGAGACATCCGCATCATTACTTGATCAATGCTCAAAGGCTTGAGCGATCGTGTTAAGCCATCAGGCAAATCAAAGCGGCTCATCTAGTTGACTGGCTAAAAGTCCAGAACCTTCATCCACTTACCGTTGGACTGGTAAAGAGAACTTGTGTTTATCAAGACGAAGTCTACCTCCACAAATTCAGTCATATGTTTAGGGTCTCAACCATCCACCGACGCGGCTTTTGCTATCGTGGCAGTGGTTTTCAGCGCCCAGCAAAAAGTTTTGTGCGTCAATGAGGTTGATTATTGAACTGACCCTATTATTGTTGCGATTGCAAAACTGACTAAAATTTTGCTTCAACCTAGAGCCAGAGGCAGTATAACGGCAATAGGTGTAAAAGTTGTCTTAGATTGACGCATAAAATTATTTCGCTATCGTGCAGTTTTGACGGACTGAGGCTTCCTTTAATGACAACGGGAGAATTTCCTGAGTCGACTGAAAGCCAATCGTAAAGGGGGATTAGCCCCTGTAGCAAGATCTTTGAATGTGTCCTGCATCCTCACACGACGCTGGCAATAAGCATTTTTTCAACCATCCTCTCAACGCCTAAGGAGAACCGCGTGCCTCAAGATCTCACAGCCTTCAGAAAAATTTCCTTCCAGACTGTTGATGTAGAAGTCGCTTTAGCAGAAATTGAGTATCAATATCTCAAATTTGTCTGCGAAGCAACGCTGCGTAATTCCGATGAGGTCTTGCGAGAGCAAATTCGCCATTTGCACATTGCAGGGTTGCCATCGTTTGATGATTGGCGCAAGCAAGGCGCTGCTCAGGGGCTGCTGCTGCCTCCGATTGAAACAAACACAATTCCAACGATCGCGATTGAAAGCAGTGACAATGCTGCTGACACGGTGATAGAGCCGCAAAGTGATGCAACGATCGCTCCGTCAGTAGACATTCCAGCACCCAAAGCACCTCAAACGAAGGCAAAGTCTTCAGCCAAAGCACCCGCACTCACGTCGCCCAGCAAGGCAACAGAGACTCTGTTGAAGAGCCTTTCTGACCCATCGACAGCAAAACTAACATCCCGAGAAGTGATTGAGCAGCAGCACGAACAACTCACCGTACTGCTGAAAGAAGGCAAAACGATGGATGATCTTGCCGTGTTGTTGACCAGCAACGGTGCCAAGATCAGCGCTTCCACGCTCAGAAATTACCTGTCGGCTGCCAGACGGATAGCAAAAGTAGGTAGAGGTGCAGCGAAAAAGCCGGTCAGCGTAGACGCTCCGCCAGCCGCCACTGAGACGCGATCGACCGACATCACAGACACCACAGACACTGTAGTAGAACCTACCGACTCCAGCACCTCAGAGCCAGCGCTAACAGCAGAAACCTCGGTAGAGCCAACGCTTGCACCGCCCAAGCCTGCCAGAGGTCGCCCTAAAGCTGCTGCCAAAGCAACCCTTGAGCATGAAACGAGCGTGACACCATCGCGCTCACGTAAGCAGCCATCGCCTCTGGATGTATCCCCTGTGCCAAGACGACGCAAGAGCAGAATTTAGCCTCTCTGTTGCAACCAGTCATAAGCAGTATTAACTGACAGTTGCACGCAGTACCATCCAGCACTGGTAGTTGAGCAGTGCCAAAGAGAAGAGGCAGCAAGCGATCGGGCGGATAAACCAACCCGATCGCTTTTTCATGACTCACTAAAATGTGATCACCGTACGAATGCCTTCACCGCTATGCATCAGATCGAAGGCTTCGTTGATGCGATCGATCGGCATCACATTGGTAATCAGGTCATCAATATTGATTTTGCCTTCCATATACCAATCCACAATTTGGGGTACGTCCGTGCGTCCTCTAGCTCCACCAAAGGCACTACCCTTCCACACTCGCCCTGTCACCAGTTGAAACGGTCGCGTGCTGATTTCCTGCCCTGCACCTGCCACGCCAATGATGACGCTCACGCCCCAGCCTTTATGACAGCATTCCAACGCTTGCCGCATCACGTTGACATTGCCAATACATTCAAAGCTGTAGTCGGCTCCCCCCCCGGTCAACTCAACTAAATGCGCCACCAGATCACCTTCAATTTCACTGGGATTTACAAAGTGAGTCATGCCCAGCTTTTCTGCCAGCGCTTTCTTTTTGGGGTTCAGGTCTACACCAACGATCGTCTTTGCGCCAACCATGCGGACACCTTGAATCACGTTTAGCCCAATGCCACCCAAGCCAAACACAACGACAGTAGAGCCATATTCTACTTTGGCGGTGTTAATGACTGCGCCAACACCCGTCGTGACACCGCAACCGATGTAGCAAACTTTTTCAAAGGGGGCATCTGCCCGAATCTTGGCAAGTGCAATTTCAGGCAGCACCGTGTAATTTGCGAAAGTGGACGTGCCCATGTAGTGATAGAGCGGTTGACCCTCGATCGAAAACCGACTGCTACCATCGGGCATTACACCTCGTCCTTGCGTCGATCGAATTGCCTGACAGAGGTTAGTCTTTTGGCTCAAACAATACTCACAGTTGCGACATTCCGGTGTGTATAGAGGAATGACATGATCGCCCGGTTTCAGTGATGTCACGCCTGCACCCACTTCGACCACAACGCCTGCGCCCTCATGCCCCAGAATGGCAGGAAACAGCCCTTCAGGGTCTTTGCCAGACAACGTATAGGCATCAGTATGGCAAACGCCTGTAGCTTTGATTTCGACCAGCACTTCGCCAGCTTTCGGTCCTTCAAGCTGCACCGTTTCAATGCTTAGTGGTTTGCCTGCTTCTAATGCAACAGCGGCTTTGACATCCATAACTCTGCTCCAGCGTCCATTAAATTGCAGTGTTGAAAGTGCAGCGTTGAGTTTGCAGTTCAAACGCCTACACCCCACAAGCCTACAACCCACAGTCTAAAGTAGTTTGCCTTAGCGACAATCACCCCTTCACTCTTCCACCCTTTCACCCCTTCACTCCTTCACCTTTCTACTCCTTCACTCCTGCCACCGTTGCACCGATCGCGCCCAAAGCCAGCCAAGCCCACTGCCAATCACGTAGGAAGGAAAATCCAACCAATTGAAGGTATTGCCTAGAATGAGCCGTCCTGCTAAAGTAGCGCGGGCGGCTTCTAAAAACGGTGGATGCCATAGCTGAAGCCACTCTACGCCGCAAGTGGTAAGACAAACGCCAACCGCGATCGCCTGCAAAGAGGTGCGCGGTGTAAGGAAGGCAATGAGCAAAATCCAGAAAATTTCGTAAGCGATGCTGCCAAGTGCATCATTCAACCATGCGAATGTTGGTGTTTGAGCAAAGCGAATGACGTAACCGATCGACGCAACGAGGCTCATGCTGACTAACAGCACAAGGCGATTTTTCAAAAACCAGGAATGTCTGGAGTGCAAAAGCGGCATTAGACGTTTTGGGTGATTGCGATCGCAGCGGAATTTTTGCTTAAAGCAGAGAGAAGTCTGACGCTAACTAATGAGTAGAAGAGAGGTGATCAGCCTCCAGTCGCTACTGACGCACAGGCAGCGTTGCACAAGGCAAGAGCGATCGACAAGACTCCGCTCACTCTTAAAAGCATCTGAATTGTTGATCAGCCAACTACTGAATAATCCGTTAGGCACATAAGAAAAGCTGATCACCAGATAGATCTAGTGGGCAGTAGGGAACCCAGAATTGTACAGCCTGACAAATAAAATGGACAAAAATTTAAGGACTTGCTATTGTCCATTATTGGTTGCTTCAACCTCAACACAAAAATTTAGAAAGTTTTTTCAAAAAAAGTGAGCGTTTTCAAAATTCTTTGTTAAAGTTGGAGGCAATTTTACATCCCATTCTGAGAGTTTTATTTGAGCGTGTATGACTGCTAAATTGTCTTCTGATGTCACTGAAACTGATTCTGCCGAGTCAGTAGTTGCTGAACTTGATTTTGCGATCGATCTAACCGAAATTGAAGAGCTGGATCCGGACGATCCGGTGCCAGACAAGGTTCCCTACAAACCAACCAAAGCTGAACGGCTGGGTCTGACCGATGATTCAGTCGGGCTATTTTTACGTGAAATGGCTCGCTATCCTCTGCTGACTCAAGCACAAGAAATCGAGCTGGCACGAGAAATTGTGAAGGGCGGCGATCGTGGCGAACAGGCAAAACGTAAATTAGTGCGAGCTAACTTACGCCTCGTTGTCTCGATCGCCAAAAAATATCTCAACCGTGGCGTGCCGTTTCTGGACCTGATCCAGGAAGGTGCAATGGGATTGATGCGAGCCGCCGAAAAGTTTGACTACGAGCGTGGCTACAAGTTTTCAACCTACGCCTACTGGTGGATTCGTCAGGGTATTACCCGCGCGATCGCCTCCCAGTCTCGTACTGTGCGGTTGCCTGTCCACATGGTCGAAAAGCTGAACCAGGTTCGCAAAGCCCGCCAAACCCTCTCGCAAGCACTCGGACGCAAGCCCACCAAAGCTGAACTAGCAGCAGCGTTGGAAATTGATGAAGACAAGCTAGAGCAGGTGCTGGACGTAAGCCAGGGCACTCTCTCACTGCACGCATGGGTTGGGCGCGAAGAAGATACCGAACTCATGCAATTGATTGAAGACGCAGACAATATTGCGCCAAACGATTGCCTGGATCACAAATTGCTATGCGATCGCCTCAATTCTGTCTTGGATCATCTCAGCGATCGTGAACGTGACATCATCAAACTGCGCTTTGGGCTTGAAGATGGACAACACTACACCCTTACCGAAATCGGCGAACTGTATCAACTTTCGCGCGAACGGGTACGTCAGATTCAGGCAAAAGCGATGCGTAAGCTACGGCATCCGCGTCGCCAAGCCCTACTCAAAGACTGGATTCGTTAACGGCTATCAAGCAGCAACCGCCACACGCTAGTCATCTTAGCCCCCATTAGGGACGAGACGTGTGGCTGATGCCAGTGGCAACGACCGATCAGAGGTCAAAGAGAGCTGCGATCGCTGCCTCAGAGAGATTTATGAGTTGTTCCATTGAACGATTTAATTTTGCGCGTCTCTAATTACTTGCTACCGTAATAAGCGGGTTGTCCCTACAAAAGCGGGACTTTTTCAATTTAAATTAGTATCAGATGAAATTGCGGTTAGAGCTTAGTTTGGAGCACTAGCTTCTAGAGACCGCTGACCTAAAGCTTCGTATGTCGTTGATCCCTAACCATCTTTTGCGTAATCTTACAACACCAGTAGAATTCGCTCGGATGATAGAGGCAATGAGGCATCATGCAGATTAGACTCGTAGTCAACTCCAAGCGCCGTTTAGTAATTTAGCAGGGTTAGAATGACGACCTGTGACCCCTCCGCCATTCGTGTTCTAATCGTTGATGATCACGAACTGACCCGACTCAGTTTGAGCTTGGCACTTCAGAACCAGCACGATATGGAGCTAGTAGGACTAGCAAGCAATGGGCAAGAAGCGATCGACTTAGTGAAGCAACATCATCCCGATGTCATTATTTTGGATCTTCAGATGCCAGTGATGGATGGTTTGAGTGCATCCACTCATATTAAAAGTGCCAAGCCAACCGTACAAATTCTGGCTTATTCCTCTCTCGATGACCCTCAAACCGAGGTCATGTTGCAGACAGCCAAGATTGATGCGTTTCGGAAGAAAGACACGTCTACATCAGAGCTAATTGATACAGTCAGGCAACTTAGCAAACGAGCAGCCCAGCTCTAGCGATCGCCCAATTTTAACAATCAGGGCGATCGCTATTAGATTGATAGCAACGCAACTATTGACCGCTATTGTGACCGGAGCGCTGATGTCTGCGTCAGACATTAACCTAGTTGCGCTTCGGGAAACGTTTGTTTAAATTCATCCAGCAAATCATCGATTTCTTCGATTGCTTGATTGACATCAATTCTGAGAGTGCCGAGATCTGGTTGCTCCAGCAAGCGTACCAGGGCTTCACGCTTACCTTCAATCAGATCAATGCGCTCTCGGAGAGTTTCAGAATTAATCATTGGCACGTCCTTTATTGATGGTGGCTTATGAGGTAGCTAATACGTCCCTATTGTAAAGCCTCTATTCACAATCGACCGCAAGGACAGCAAGCGGTCAGAAACTAGCCTCCAAGAGACCGATTGCCTTTCTTAAATGCGTTCCCCTAATGTAAATAAGGTGGACGTTTGATATCGGCTGGCTTGCTTTTCACCACTTCCTCAATAAAGCGTTTGAGCGCTCGATCGCGATTTTTCATAAACGCTGCCCAGAAACCTGGCTGAAATTCATCCATCGTCTTGGCAAGTGCCCAGATATCCACCGCAAGGATGTTGTAAAGCTTTTCATCTTCGCGCTTAAGGGCATTGATCTGCTCTAGCAGCGAATCTTTTTCAGCGGCACGTTTTTCATTCTTAAACATAGAAGCGCCCAAAGTGAGGAAATTAAAGCCAGCGATCGCGGGTCGCCTCTGTCTACATACCCTTATGACACGAGTCTAAGGCTGCCATCGTCATCCGTCTAGCATCCGCGTTTGCTCACCATCCCAGCTTTAACAAAATGCTGCCGCTATCCCTGTGACCGCCTTACGATCGCAAGCGATATGCAGATCAAGAACGCATTCACACGATCGCCCGGTCGTTATGCCCTAAGAGACGGATAATAATTAAAATAAATGTTAATTCACCTGCTAGATCTTTAACTCTATGCTACGTCGAACTTCTTTGGGTACCCTGGGTCTAAGCATTGGTGGCATTTTAACCGTCGTTGGTTTTTGGGCATATTTTGTTGTCGATAACGCCACGCTCAACCTGGTTGGCTTCTTCTATGGCATTCCGCTCCTGCTGGGAGGGCTAGCGCTCAAAGCGTCCGAGTTACACCCCGTACCGCTGATCGAACCGACCCCTGCCAGTGTGCTGACCTTGCGAGAGCAACAGGCAACCGCAACCCAAAATCAGATTCGTAAAGACGTAACCCGCTATCGCTACGGGCAACGGGCACACCTCGACAGTTCCTTGACTCACCTTGGGTTAAGCCCCACCGACGAAGAATGCCCCGTTTTAGTAGGGGTGCAAGAGGTTGAAACCGAGGGAGCTTATACACTGGTGTTGGAGTTTGAGTCGCCCTTAATTCCCTTTGAAGTTTGGCAAGAAAAGCAAGCCAAAATTGCGGGCTTTTTCGGACCCGGCGTGAAAGCAGCCGTTAGCCAGGTAGGCGATCAGAAGGTGGACGTAGCGCTTATTGCAATAGCAGCCGAGAAAGAGCCAGTAGCGTCATTAAACTGAGCATACATTTTGGGGATGGAAAGGCTTCAACGTAAATGCTCTGCTAAACGTAAAACTGCCTGAGCGCGAAGCCCTCAAACTCCCTTCGTACCAAGACTGAAGGCTACTTATTGAGGGCGCTAACTTGTCTGTGTGGCAAGCTACTTGAGTCATTACCACACTACTATTGCCTTGAACAGAGGAAAAGCAGGACGTGAGCGCGCCAACCCGAATGTGAAGCTGTGAATAAGACTTGTTGAAGAAACGACCTGTATAATCTGTCGCTAGACTACGATCGAAGGCTCAAGGGTTGCTATCACTACAGTCAGTTTCATCAGTCAACTCAACGTTAATGCCTCCTCAGCGGGTTGGAACTCATGGTTAAAAGATCTATGTTTAGCCATTTTGCGCCATGCATAGCCCTCGGTATTTGGGGTGCAGCAGTGTTGCTGCCATCCGTGGCACACGCCGAAGTGCCGCTTGATCGTGCAGTCATTGCCTCATTACGCAATCGGGTAGAGCTGCTGTTAAAAAATCAAGCGCGGCGATCGGCAAAAGTTCGCGATACGTTAGTTCCGGGTGACGCACTTTCGACCGCTCGTGCTGCCCTTGCAGAACTCCGCTTCAACGATGGCTCCTTAGCAAGAATCGGTGGACAAGCGCTGTTTCGCTTTCTGCCAAAGACTCGCACCTTTAACCTCTCGAACGGGACGATGCTACTCTTAGTGCCACCGGGTCGGGGGCAAACTCGTATTCAGACCCCCAATGCCGCCGCTGGCATTCGTGGGTCAGCGCTGTTTGTGCGCTACCTTCCTGATACAGACGTAACCCTGATTGGGGCACTCACCGATAGTGGCATTGAAATTACCAACCGCGATCGTACTCAAACCCAACCGCTAGGAGCGGGGCAGATTGCAGTCGTCGTCAAGGATCGGATTGAGCAGGTCTATCGCTTTGACCTCAAGACGTTTTACGACAGTAGCGACTTGGTCAAGGGGCTGGATTTACAGCGCTCCGCCTCCAGCAACGGCGCTGGCACATCGGTTGATCCGGCGATCGCGGCAGTCCGTACAGAAACCTCTGAGGCTGTAACCACACAAGCCAGTCTTGGCATTTTTAACGGGGCAACCACAGCAGACGGGCAACCGCTAGACCCCAATCTCAATGCCTCTCAGGGAAACCAAACAACGTCGTCTACCAGACCTCTGGATCAGCTAACCAGACCCGCCAGCCCGAATGCCCTGCCTATCAATTACTTGTTCGGCTCCCCCACACTTGCCTTGCCAACAGCCTTTCCCCCAACAGTGGCAATCCCAACACCGCCTAATACCGCAGCAGGGGCGGCTCCGACTCCAGGGCAGGCAGGTACTGGCGCAGTACCCGACGGCACACCAGGACTGACAGTCAACACGCCACCAGGACAAGGCGGCTTACCACCAGGACTGACAGGTAACACACCAGGACAAGGCGGTTTGCCACCAGGGCTGACAGGCACCACACCGGGACAAGGCGGCGGCTTACCACCCGGACAAGCAGGCACCACACCGGGGCAAGGCGGCGGCTTACCACCAGGGCTGGCAGGTACTACGCCAGGACAAGCAGGCACCACACCGGGACAAGGCGGCGGCTTACCACCCGGACAAGCAGGCACCACACCGGGGCAAGCAGGCACTACACCAGGACAATCGCAGTAGGCGCAAGCACTCCGAGCCGAACGTTTCTTAAGCAAAGACACGCTGAAAAGCCTTTAAGGTGCCAATCGCTCCAGGAACCAATTGCCTTGCTCCAAACGGTAGCGGAGGCGATCGTGCAAACGGCTGGTACGTCCCTGCCAAAACTCAATTTGATGGGGAATCACTCGATAGCCACCCCAATGCGGCGGACGGGGAACCGTTTCATCGGCATAGGTTGCCTTCAACTCGGCAAACCGTTGTTCCAGCACCTCGCGATCGCAAATCACGCGGCTCTGCTCAGAAGCCCAGGCACCCAAGCGGCTGGCTAAAGGTCGGCTTTGAAAATAGGCATCCGTTTCTGCGGCTGCGACCTTTTCTACCTGTCCTTCAATTCGTACCTGCCGTTCCAGCACCGTCCACAAAAAAACGAGCGCCGCCTGTGGATTATCCGCCAGTTCTTGCCCTTTGCGGCTTTCGTAGTTGGTGTAAAAGGCAAAGCCACGCGCATCCAAGCCTTTGAGCAGCACAATACGGGCAGAAGGAATGCCATCACGAGTAGCGGTCGCAAGGGTCATGGCGTTTGGCTCTGGCAACTCGGCGGCGATCGCCTGATCCAACCAGCGTTGAAATTGCCGGATCGGATCAGGGTCAACATCTGCCTCGTTCAGTGCTTGCAACGTGTAGTTTTGACGAAGGTCAGCAATCGATTGAGTCATGGGCTTGAAGAGCGATGCGACAAAGTATTGAGGATGGCATTGGCGATTCTAGCAAGATCAAAGCGGTCAGCGATGGGTAGGCTTGTCTATCCATCCGATCGTACCTGCATTGCCTGACTTAGAGCCGTCGTGAACTGGTGTAAATGCTGACCCTCATGCGTTGCCATAAGAGTGAGGCGCAGACGGCTGGTCGGCACAGTTGGTGGGCGGATAGCGGGTGCAAAGATGCCTGCTTGCCGCAGTAAGGTTCCGAGGTGCAGCACGATCGCCGGACTGGCAACTTGCAAACACAAAATGGGCGATGCAGACGGCAGAAGCGTGATCGCTGTATTCGTCGTGGCTGCAAGCTCTTGGCTCAATGGCTGGAGTGCCTGCTTGAGTTGCGTTACGTTTTGCCATAGTTGGCGACGGCGATCGGGGTCTTGCTGGACGATCGCCACGGCTGCCAGTGCTGCTGCGGTATCGGCTGGAGACAGCCCTGTAGTGTAAATGAAGCCAGCCGCACGGTTCCGCAAGTAGTCGATCAACGTGGCTGAACCCGCGACATAACCGCCCAAACTGCCGAGCGCTTTGCTGAGAGTGCCGACCTGGACGATCGCCCGACCCGTACACCCAAAATGTTCGACACAGCCTGCGCCCGTTGCGCCTAATACACCTGTTGCATGAGCCTCATCGACCAACAGCATGGCATCAAACGTTTCTGCCAATGCCAAAAGCTCTGGTAAGGGGCACAGGTCGCCATCCATACTAAACACGCTATCGGTCAGCAACAGACAACGACGGTGGCGATCGCGGTGTTGCTCCAACAACTGCCGCAGTTGAACGACATCACAGTGGGCATAGTCCAGCACCGTGGCACCACTGAGAATGGCACCCTGCTTGAGGCTAGAGTGATTGTACTGGTCTGACAGGATGAGATCGCGTTTGCCGACCAGTGCGCTAACGGTGCCCAGATTTGCCAGGTAGCCAGAGCTAAAAACCAGGGCGGCTTCGGTTTGCTTGAGATCGGCGATCGCCCGCTCCAACTGATCATGCAGTGCCCGATGTCCACTGACCAGACGCGATCCAGTGCTGCCTGTGCCATACGCTTGCGTAGCCGCGATCGCCGCTTGCATCAGGCGATCGTCCCCCGCCAGACCCAGATAATCATTACTGCCAAAGTTAAGTACAGCCTGCCCTGCCATCTGCACGACCGCTCCAGAACACCCCTCGATCGCCTGCACAGAGCGATACCAGTCCGCTCGATAAATCGTCGTGAGAGCAGACTCAAGCCAGTCATAGGGATTGGCAGTCATGACCACGTCAGGTTAAGCATCAATACCCGTTTGGTGCATATAGCTGAGAAGCCAGTTGGCGATCGTCGCCCGTCTCGTCTTCCGTGGCACCAACTCATCCACCTTGTAGCCCTGAAACCCCAGCTTGTCCTTCAGCAGTTGCTTGTTTGCAGCGGGAATCGATCGCGTTAGCTTCACCGTTGGCGGACGGTTCTCAATAAAGTCTGGCGGTTCGGGATACGCGTCTTGCCAATCAGGCGCAACCGCAGTGGTGTCCCAGCGATCGCCTACCTCATCCCGACGATAGCCTAAATAATGCCACACCAATTGATTCACCGTCGCATCATCCAGCGTGTCGTTAAGGATCGCCCAAAGGGTTTCGGTAGTCAGGGGTGGAAGGTTAGACATTGGCATCATTGGTAGTCAGCGATCAGTTTGGCAGCGAAGGTGATCGCCCATACCTTCAAACGCTCCACTGGTAACGCCATGATTTTGACATCACTGCTGCGTTCTGAAGCACTTAAACAGAAAGGTTGCAAGTTAAGGCTGCGATTAGGGGGTGCTATCTGTCATTTAAGCGCGATCGCTCCCCCGAAACAAGCAGCCCATAGCGGAGCAGCAAGGTCTTGAGGGGCAGCAAAGTCTTGAGACAGTTCCCAACCCAACACTTAACCGCCCCTGTCCCTCCTTCACCTCTTCACCCCTTCACTCCTCCACCCCTTCACTCCTCCACTCCTTCACCCCTTCACTCCTTCCCCTCTCCACTCAACCCCCTGCTGCGTTCCTTCAACGTCTTAAGAATATCCAGCGTTACTGGCTCAAGATCCCGTAGCCATAGGGGTTTAATGAACTTGTCTAGAGGGTTGAGATCCACAAGCCATTGACCAATCCGCACCCCAATCGGCTCCAGATGTTTTCCAGCCAGTTCGGTCTGTATCAAGTGCTGACGTTCTAAGTGCTTGACCAACCACAGCACATCACTGGTTGCCTCGTCTTGATCGTTAACACTGCCTGCAATAGTGTCGCGATCGAACGAAATGAGTCCAGTCAAGTTAAAGAGGCGGCTGCGATCGATCAAGCACAAGGTCTGCTGACGATCGGGCAAGACTCCTAGCCCCAGACGATCCAACAGCTTTGCCAACGGCTTGATTGGAATGGCGCTCTCAGTGTCACTGATATCAGGAGCCAGTAGCAGCGATCGCTGATTGCGAATGGCGCTCCCGCTACCCAGGCGATCGCTGATTTGCTGTCTCTGTACCTGCGCTTGCTGAGATGGGGTGCAGACTGGCAGGTTTGCTTGCCACTGATCGCCGCTTAGCAGTTCTAGCAAGGCAATATACTTGCAGCCCAGGCTGTGCCCAATCCAGGTGTAGTTTTCAGGATGCCGATATACGTCAGTCTCATAGCCCGATCGCGCTGCCAGAGTAATGATTTCTGGTTGAAGACGATGCTGCTCGTCCAGCAGTGATAGCGCCACCGACCAGTGCCGAAAGGTAAACCGAAACGGCAAGGCAACGATCGTGTAACCAGCCTCAAACAATTGGCTCAGGAAATAGCGATAAAACAGCGTGGGAAAAGAGCCAAAAAAAGCGCCACCGACGAACTGGATTACACCTTTGGGCTTGGGATGTAAGGCAACCCAGCTAAACAAAAGTGGTTGAAAGCGAAAAGAAGGCTGCATAAGTTTTCTTCTAGAGAATGGGGTCACAGCGATTGAACGGCAATGTCCATGACCCCGTTGACCGTAGCGCGATCGGTTTGAAGCTACTTCAGGCTGACTTGGAGAGGAATTTCTAGCTTGGACAGCAGATCGCTGAAACTCTGGAGGTTTTCAGGGCTGAAATCCAATTGAGCCATCAAGCCAACCAATGACTGTGCTTGTTCTAGCGGCGTGCCTTCAATAAAACGAGGGGGCATCTCAGTCGTCACGTCTGCCAACACATCCGTCAGAATGGGACCGATGAGGATCGGGCGACTTGGCTCTGGCGCAACTTCGTTGAGTGCTTTGCCAGACGCGATCGCCAACGTATAGTTGATCTGGTCAAAGTCTCCAGTCAAGCTAGTGGGGTAGGTATTGGGCAAGAACGTACCCCGGATCTCTGGGTTGAGCAGCACTTTGACGGGTGCGGCACTCTGAGACACAAAACCTTCCCTAATATTCTTGAACAGAGCAGGCAGCGTCAGGTTGACATAGCCACGTATTTCCAAATCGGGGTTTGGGTTGGATAACAGGCTCAAAGGCAACTTGGGCAAAAGCTGCACCGAGGCAGTTTGTCCTGCCGGTAAGCGGAAAGACCCACTAAAGCGAGTAGGACCACCAGAAAGGGTGATCGGTGTATTGGCTCCAGCGATATCAATCAGCAAATCAGCATTGTTGAACAACGTGCGATCGGGGTCAACTGGATTAGGTCTACTGATAACGAATTCCAACCGAAACGTGAGATCTTTGGCATCCAAATTGCTGATGGTTAGGAAGTAGCCTTGCACAACACGTCGAGCAACAGCCGTAACAGCAGCACTACCAGGAGCAGCAGCAGGAAAGCGTGGTGCGATCGGCTTCACTAATAGTTCAAACGTTGAAAGTTCCATACTTTACAATCTCCAGGTGTGGGGGTTAACTCCAGGCTCAACGCCTTGACAACCCAATTCTGGCTGAAATAATTTGAAAGCCTGCTACCCGCCAGGGTGATTTCGGCGATCAAAAAGAAGCCTGGAAAACACTTTAAAGCCGCTCTTCACAGTTTTCCATACAAATCCAAAAGTCAAGCAGAGTAACCGTTTCCGCTCCGCCTAGCACAACAAATTGTCTTAATTAAGGCTATCAAAGCCCCTAGTTTTTGTAATAGTAGCTATTTTAATGATTCCAAGACATTACCACTTTACCCATTGCCTGACCCCTTCTTCTCTAGAAAGAGCAGAAGTAATCTTTTACAGTCAAAACATCGACTTTGTGCCCGAGTAGTGCTTCTAAAGCTTGAATGAGTCCAACCGGGAACCAGGGGCTTAATGACTCGTCCAAAGCCACCAGTAAAGCAAGATCGCTATTAGGCTGGGCTTCTACCCGAACCAAGAGCCGCACGTTTTTAGCTCCATGTTGGAAAGCAATTTCTAACATACGATCGCGCTGCTGCTGAAGGCTTGCTTCGATTTCTAAAATCCCTGGTGTTTTCACAGACAACGCCTAAGCTGTCATCATTCCTGTAACTTTAAGCTATCTCTTTCTCGCTTGCGATTACGATCGACCACTTTCAGAAAGTGTGTTGTGTTTCGCAATGCTTGAGGCGGTTGGGGAAAGGGGCGATCGTACTAAAGTTGGAAAGGATTCCGTTTTAAGTGGTCAGCTTAGAAAACCGTAGTGCATTTCTTTATGACAATTAGGACATAGGGCAACAGCCAGGGCTATTTCATTCTAAATAGAGACATCAGTGTGCTTAGTCCAAACCCTGAGCGTCTTTGCGCTTGTGCCATATTGTCAAAACCATGATCACGATAAAGATTGAGCGCAAAATTGCGAGCCAATGCCCAACTCTGGACC
>JBGTJW010000406.1:0-4778 GCA_041744955.1 Stenomitos sp.
AGGCGATTTGCTTTGTTTCCCCCAACGGAGAAGTGACTGTTAAGCAACTCGATGAGCCAAGCTTTCCCAAAAAAACAGTAGAACCGATCACGCCGTCGTCCTCTCATTAGACCTTTTTGCTATTCATGCTCTGTAGCAGCAACACTACTGCGATCGAGCCTGTGCCTGTAGTTTCTGCAAAGCCTCTTACAGTCCGAATGTAAGAGGCTTCGCTTTTGAGTCACTACCCTTCATCCTTCAGCCTTTTGCCATAGCCGTTACTGATAGCGATCGGATTGGAATAAATCTAGCCGTTTTTGAGCCGCCGTGAGTGCTTGCACCGGAGTGCTGTGCCCTAAGAGAGTGGCTTCGATCGCTCGTCCCAGCGCTTCAGAAAGACGGTTGTAGCCAGGATCAATCGGGCGCGATCGCCCGTAGGATGTTTGCGACAAAAACACATCAACGGCAGGCTGTTGTGCCTTATACGCCTCATAAACCTTGCTGTGTCGCGATCGTACATTCGTCGGCAAGTAGCCCGTACCAATCGCCCACTGGGTCTGAAACGATTCACTCAAGACATATTCTGCAAAGACTTGTGCTGCTTGCTCACGCTCTGGTGTCGTTTTGAGCAAAAAGAGATTTTCGCCCCCGATCGCGGTTGCCTGCGTTACCTGCATTGGAATCGGCAGGACTCCAAAATCTACACCTGTTGCTTGCAACTGACCGAGCGTCCACGGCCCCGATAGCTGCATGGCGACCTTACCTGCCAAAAAGCCATCTAGCTCATAGCCTCGCTCTGGTGCTGACAGGATGGCAGACCCATCATCGAGCAAATCGCGCCAGTATTGCAACGCTGCGATCGCGCCGGGACTCGCTAGCTGAACCGTCGCAGGAGACGGATCGATCGCGTGAAGCATCCCCCCGTTTGCCTCCTGATCCCCGTCCGCCAACTCTCCACCCCCGCTCCACAAAAACGGTAGCCACATAAACACCGTCCACTCGCCTTTACCCAATGGCAGCAGCAGCCCATGTTGGTCAATGCGTTCATCACCATTCGTATCGCGGGTGAGCTGGCGGGCAACCTGGCGCAACTCGGTCCAGGTTTTTGGCAGTGTGGTGATGCCTGCTGCCTGGAAAAGGCTGGGGCGGTAGAAAATGCCGACATTGTTGGTGCCAAAGGGAATCGACCAGAGATGGTTTTCTAGCACCATGCTGTCGAACAGTGCGGGATCAAGCTGCGATCGTAACGGTGAAGCGTTGAGCCAGTCCTCTAAGGGATACAGCGCATCGAGTTCGACTAAGCGCCCTGTCAGCAGGGGCGAATACCACAAAAGATCGGGCACTGACTTACCGACGATCGCCGCCAGAATTTTGGGCAACTGCTGATCGCTCTGCCCGACATACTGCGACTCTACGTAAATGGTGGGATGTTCTTGATTGAACTGGTCTACCAGGCGTTGCAGCACAGCACGATTGGGCGGTGGGTTGACTCCCTGCCACAGCGTTAACTGCGTAACAGCAGGCGGTGTTGCTCCTGCACGCTGACATCCCGGCAGCACCAGCAGGCAAAGGCAGAGCAGGCAGCAGCCCAGGTATTGGCGCACCCTCATGAGCAGCTCAGGGATCGTTTTGGGATCATTTTTTAGAACCTGCGTCTGGATTGCCGTTGCATGGCTGCGCCGACGGTGACATTCAACTGGGCACCAATGAGCATCACCAGTGAGCTAAGGTAAAGCCACAGTAGGAGTACAATGACTGCGCCGATCACTCCGTATGCCCGATTGTAGCTGCCAAAGTGAGCGACATAAAAGCGAAACAAGCCCGAAAGGACTGCCCAAGAGATGGCTGCGAGTAGGGCACCCGGCAGAATGGGAGTGCCGACCGTCCAGCGGCTCGGGCCAAAGCGATAGATAAAGGCACTGGATAGAGCAATAATGATCAACGCCATCGGCCAGGTAAAGAGCCGCCAGAGGGCAAAGACTCCCGGCTCCATCGCACCACTGCGATAGGCCACTACTTGCACAATAAAATCGCTGATAAAAACTAGCACCGAGGCAACAATCACCAGTTGAATGGTGCCGATCGTCAGTGCCAGGGAAACCAGCTTTGTCTTCCAAAAGGGTCGCCTTTGCGGCGGGGGCACCTGATAAATCTGGTCAAGGGCAACCATAGCGGAACCGAGGACGCTAGAAGCCGCCCAGAGCGAGACTAAAAAGCTGACTGAAAACAGACCTTGATTGCGTTGATAGCCAATCTCGCCAATAAAGTTTTGAATGAGCAAGAGCGCGTCCTCCGGCGCAACCTGGCTCACCTGCTCAATCAGGTTATGAAGGCTCTCTTTAGAACCACCAAACAAGCTAATCGCGGTTAGTATTGCCAGAATGCCTGGAAACAGAGCCAGCATTGCATTGTACGCCATTTCAGATGCGAGACCAGGCAACCGTCGCTGCCCCACCCGATCAATGATTTCGCGCACTGTGGCTGGAGTGAGATGGTGAAAAAAGCGAAAAAAGCGACCTTTCAACATAGTTGAACGCTGGACTTAACAATCCTCTTTGGTTGGTGAACGCTGCTCTAGATCAACTGCCAGCTTCTAGCTTTTAGCCTAGCCCTAAAGCGTACGCTGCCGCTGAGCACTTCACGCTGCCTCTTTTGCTTCCAATCGTTACACTCTCACGTTTTTTAGCGATGGAGCTAGCCTTTGCGTGTAAGATTCAGTGCAGGAATTTTTTTATGAACAATTAAACCCTGTGCTTCGCCTTCAATTGTGCTTTGAACTTCAAAGAGGAGTGTTATCAATGGAAATTATGCAAAACAACCGTCTCCACGTTTCGGCTGGCGTTCTGGCTCTGGCGATCGCCACAGCGGGTATCAGCCTTCCTGCCGTTGCCGAAACAGAAGCAGTGCAACCCGCTAAACTCGCTCAAAGTTCGATCATCGGTCAGTGCCGCGCCGTCAACAAAAAGGTTTCGGTTTACAAACAGGCATCCACTACTGGCTCAACAGTAAGTACTCTCAATCCTGAGACTAGAGTAACGCTTGCTGATACGGGCAGCGGCGGCTTTATCGGCATCAGCAGCCCTGTAAGCGGCTATATCCAAACGGCAAACCTGAAGCCCTGCACCGGCACCCCAACAACACCACCAACCGGAAACACCTGCCGTCGTGTTCTGCAACCACTCGGTCTCAGCATCCGTAGAGAACCGTCCCCCACTGCTGTTTACGTCGGTGGTGTGGCTAATCTAGCGCGTGTTTCCCTGACAACCAATCCAGCAACCGCCCGACTCGGTGCCGATGGTCGCAACTGGATACAGATTGCAAGTCCTGTGGCTGGCTGGGTTTCTAACGGTTTTCCAGGTGGTCGCGGCAACCTGACTGCTTGTCCATAGTGCAGGATAGCAGTGTCATGATTCGGTCATGAAGTAAACAGGTCAGTGGGTGTCATCATGGCATCCATTGACCTGTTGATCGTGGGTCTGGTGGTTGCAGTCCAGCCGCTTCACTCTAGTGAAGGATGCCTTTAAACTAAAACTAAGCTGTGAAAGGATAAGACGACTAAGGTCAAGCATCGACATGAAAGCAAATATTTTAGAGGCGATCGGAGCTTTCTCTGGTATTTACAGCGGCTGGATTCTATGGAATCTCTTTTTAGCCTTCATTCCGTTAGTCTTGAGCTTCTGGCTCTTTCGGCGGCAAACAAATGAGCGCTCCTTTTTGTGGTGGCTGACCTGGGTCGTCTTCCTTGCCTTTTTGCCCAATGCGCCTTACTTGCTTACTGATATCATTCATTTGATTCGTGGCACTCGTGCAGGTTACGCTACCTGGATTATTGCTCTAGTCTTCATTCCACTTCACATCATGGCGATCGTGAGTGGTTTTGAAGCATACGTCATTGCAGTAATTAACCAGGGACGTTACTTAAAGCGACAGGGCGCACAACGCTTGGTTCTGTGGTCGGAATTGGCGATGCATGGACTTTGTGCGATCGGTATTTACCTGGGCAGATTTCCGCGCCTTAACAGTTGGGATCTTGTGACGGAACCTGGCAACGTTCTGATAGTCACGCTGAATGAATTGACGGCAAAGCGTCCCTTATTGGTCATTGTCGTGACATTCATCATTCTCACTGTCTTTTATTGGGTGATGAAGCAGATTACGCTTGGTTTGGTGATGCGCTTTCGGTATACGCAAGCCAAGAGGGCGTTTAAGTCTGAGTAACCTGCCCTTGTTGGCGTAAAAGAGCCGGGGTTAGTTTCATGGCGACGGTCTACGATCGCAGCCTTGCTCAGTCGTTAAAATTTTTCAGGCAAAAGACATGAGCGATCGTGCTAGTAAAAACCGCAAAGTTCAGCTTGCCTCGCGCGTGAAAAGTGGCTTGGCTGGTCTTGTTTGTGCCGTCTTAGTAGCAAGCTGCGGTAAAAATGGTGCCTTACTTAACCCCGATCCGCTGGCACCCTTTGTACAGGCACGGTATGGCGTTGAAGGTGCCGTTGCCACGTTCAAGCAAGAATTTCAACCCAGTAGTGGGAGCGATCGCCTTAGTGAAAGCGACTGGAACAAGTACAGAAGGGGACGGCAGCTTTACAACCAGGCAGCATCCTCGATCAATGCTGTTGTTGTGCAAGTCATGCTGGCAAATCAAGCCCGTACTGAACTGGCAGCCGTTGAATTCAAGCAACGGCTAGAAGCTGCGATCAACCATGCCGTCGCTTTTCGAGACTATGCCGAAACAACAAGACGAGACCGCTCCAATATCGGCGATCGAGCGTCGGGGCAAGCGCAGCCGTTTTACTTTTCCA
>JBGTJW010000407.1:0-14349 GCA_041744955.1 Stenomitos sp.
TTTCGTCTTAGCTGCATAAGCTTGTTGCTCTATCTATCAGTCATCGTTCGGCTGATGACGCAAGATCACCAAAAGCTTGGAAGAGCCCAGTTGTATTGTCACCTAACACAGGATACTGCATGAGCTCAGCTAGAGCATTCAGACCCAAGCCAACAGGATCGCCATATTCTCGTTGCGGTAGGCGCAGTTCCTCCCGAACAATGCGCTTGATGGTCTCAGGGTCTGCTTGTTGGTACACATCGCCAATATGCACACCCTGTCCCTGACCAATATTCACCCCAAACTTGCCCGATTGCTGTACAGACTGGGCAATAGGATGAGGTTCCTGAGAAGCCGTGATTGGTTTAGGAACGCTTGAAGCTTGGGCAGAGTTAGGGGCGGGTTCTTCTGTAGGCATAGGGAGAACTTGTGGGAATTGCGATCGCCTCTATTGCATATTCAACAGCAAAAGATGAAATTCCGCTTGCTTTCTAACCTCAGCTTGTTACCTCAGCGACCAGTTAAGCAAGGATCGTACAGCATTATTAAGCTCTGTTTCAACACATAAAAAATAATTATCTTGACTAAAATAGTTCTTTTGTACTATATACTCGTAGTGCAAAGTCAATTCTCTGCCCATGGTGCGTCTATCTCAGTGCTTTTCGTACTGATGTATGAGCAACTGATTTGAATGATTCATCTAGACGTAACTTGATGGCGAGGCTAAAACATGGCTATTTTCGATTGGTTTAAGAATGACTTGGAAAGCATCGAAGCTCAGGGCTGTAAAGTAGATCCAGCAATCTCAAAGGTGACTAGAGACCATAATAGTCAGGCTAATGAGGCAGACCGCCTATTTCAGGAAAAACAAGCTCGCGCCAGGGAAGAGCGTAAGTCGAGAAGAAACCAGTAACTTTTCAGCTTTCCTATGTCCAACAATACAGAATTCTCAGATGATTGCGGAAGCTATTTATTGGCAGTGAGCAATTATCTGGGTTTTTTGTTCTTTAAAGTAGGTTAATTGTCCTGATTCTCCTTAGCGGAAATGTATAGCTAAGTGACCACTGACAATTAAAGAATCCTGTCTATGGCTCCTAACGATCAATTTGAGCGAGATGTAGAGAGTTTAGTAAGTCAGGGATGCAGTTTGGATCAAGCTATGGAGCTTGCAATGCAAAATTATGCTCATCTAGCTCTTCAAGCTGATGAGTTGTTGAAAATCCGACAGCGAATCGCCAGAAAAACACGTCATTAGTCATATTAGAAGGGCTAGCAAGAATAAAGTGGTAGTCTCTTTACAAGATAATTTACATAGTCGTGTATCTGTTTCCTCACTTCTGTAGGCAAACGGGAAGGAATAATTGTCTCTTGAAAGAAGGAGAAGGCAATCTCATGAGTTCTTTGATCAAAAATCAAAGGAATATCAAATGAGTCCAAGATGCTATATCTTCCCCAAATTAGACAATGGCTGATTCGCTCCAAAAGCTGCTCAATGGAAAAGTAAAAGTCATCAATCATATCTACTGAAGCAGCTTTCTGAACACTTGGGCATTGGGATAGCGCGTATTTCCCCATACTTTTTGCAAAGTCGGTAATATTAAGGTTAAGCCAATCAGCTCCTTGCTTCCCATACTCTAAGTTAGTTTCAAATTTTCTGAGCAACTGAAGCTGCTTTTCAAGACAAGCTGGTTTTTCATATATTGAGTTGATCAAATCTATTTTTTCTTTTACCTTTGCACCTTTAGGCATTCTTGAGTTCGGATTGAACATATCTCGTACACCAAAGAGAAAGTTGCTTATATCTGCTCCATCAAATTTGCTTGCACTTTTAGCTTGTACAAAAACAAATTCAGCTTCTATATACTTGTTAGATTGGGCTAAATCATCTATCTCATCAGCATTCGCAATCAGATTTCCATTCACCAAGACAGCTATTCCATCGATAGCCATGTCTCCACCTTCGCCAGTGTGAATATCATCTAAGCTAAATTCTTCACTATACTCCTTCGCAAGGATACAGAAGTTAGCAAAATGCTCAAAAAGTATATCTTCCGTTATATCGCTTGGCAAGGACTCCTCAGCACGAAAAGTTTTAAGCAAGTTTTTGGTTACAATGTCCATCTTATTAGTATCCTTACGAGAAATATATTGAATCTAAGGGATAAGTGTAATTCTGCCCCAACAGACACCTTGCAGGCTAACTATTAATAGACTGAATGTTTCTGTCTAAGATCCCGCAATAGATAGGTAGAACTTTTCGCATAATACGCTGCTGAAGATGGGTAGGCAGAATCTTTCCGTATATTTTCAGGTTTATTACGCTGATACTTACTAGTGTGCAGCCTTCAATGCCGTAGTAGGGAACAACAGTGTGAGCATCTCTGAGTAAGAGCAACCCAAGCTCGTTTATTTACTGATATGCCTTGCGCATTTCACAGCGAGGCATTGACGTAAAGGTCGATCGACGAAAACCTGGAGCAGGAGGATGAGTCGTACTGGCTGAAATGGTAGGCAACAGACTGCTGACATTACCCAGTAGTCATCAACTGGTCAGCCGCTTATACTTTTCGAGGTATGTTTGCCTAAACGACTGCACGCTGATGATGCCCTACAACCTTTTAAGCCAGATTAAGCGTCAACGAGTGAGTGATGGCGCTGTCGTACCCCTTTTGGAGCCATGCGAAACAACCGATCGGCAGTTAGTGCTGATCTGGCCGCAGCTAGGAGATTTTGATAGTCTCGAATACGCCTGGTGGCTGCAACGGGAAAGCGGACAACTCCAAGCCCAGGGTCTTCACATTCGAGCCGTTGGCATTGGCGATCGTGCTGCTGGACAACAATTTTGCGCCTATACGGGGTTCCCCTCTGACTGTTTATTTGTCGATCCAACAGCAGAACTGCATCAAGCCCTGAACCTGTATCCCGGACTTGCCTTAAAACTACCCGCTTTATCGACGGCGCAGAATGCCTGGTTAAATCTGGTGCTGATGTGCGCTGGCATGGGTAGCCCTGGCACGTTGGCTGAAGTGTTGCGTGGGTATCGGGGCGATCGCCATGCACCGCAACTGATAGCGGATGATGAAGTTGTCCGGGCAACCCCGCTGCCACCCCTTAAAGGTGCGTTCTTTCAGTGGGCTGGTGGCAAAGGCTTTCAACGTCCGTTTGAGCTGGCAACGCTACGACTACGCAACATGGTAGAAGTGCTGAGCCACTGGAAAACCTATGTTCCTGATGCTGCCTATCTCACTCAGCGGGGCGCGACCTTTCTGTTTGATGCCGAGGGCAATTTACTCTACGAACACCGCGACCCAGGTATTCTTGGTTTTGCAGCCGATAAGAGTTACCCCTTGTCCTTTCTCAAGTGAGTCCGCTGTCCTTGCAGTTGTAGGTTGCGATCGGTAGCGCTTCGGCACAGAGACAGACTTTGATCAACCCGCTTTGTAGATGGTAAGCGGCTGCATTCTGAGGCGACCTTTCGCTTTTAGCCCTCAGCTTTTTGCAAGACTTTTGTTCTTTTGTATCCTATTAGCCTGTTTCATGGCAGCGACTCGCCCATAATCAGCACAACCTTCACTTGAACAAGGCTATGACTCGATTACGCCCCCCTCTATCAGTCATCTTGTCCGCTGCCATTATTACAGTGACGCTTCTGTTTGGTTCCTCTATCGCCGCGCAAGCCTGTCCACTGGCAGACGGCAAGGCGGGTCTGAGTCAGACGTTGCGCCAGCCAGATCTGAGCGATCGATCTGTTAGCGCAAGTCTGCCAGGTAACGCAAATCGACAGCCGCTTGGTTCCATCGGTGTGGTTAGTTTGGTCGGCATCATGGGATTATTTGCGATCGCTCTTTCCTCTAAGGTGCGGCGTGCCTACGCGATTAAACCGGCTGAGGCTGAGTTTCTCAATCGGTTTCCTCAGTTTGAGCATCCAGAACTGGCGTTGACTTCAGTGCCTCAAGAAGCGTTGCCCTCTCATATTGATCGGGAGCTGGTTTCGGTGCGTTAGCGATCGGGCAAAGGCGTACAGTACGTCTCTTAGTTATTCATGTGTTTCTCCTTGGTTGTGTGCGGAAATGACCTTTGACAGCAATGTCAGGGGTCTTTTTATTTGGGGTCGCACAGAGGTGAGGTTTTGCGGTGAGCGGTCAGCCGAACAGTGTAGGGTGTAAGAAGCAATGCTGGATGAAAGAGGGCTGAGGAATGAAGCGATTGGTTACGCCTAAACAACTAGCGATGCCGCTGGTTTGCCTGACGGTGCTGTTAGTCAGCAGTCAGAGTGGAGGAGCCTTTCCCTATCCCGATCGTGCCAAAAAAGGCATGGTGGTTTCGGCACACCCGCTAGCCAGTGAAGCGGGTCTCACGATGCTGCAAAAAGGTGGAAATGCGATCGATGCAGCAGTGGCAACGACTCTGGCGATTTCGGTTGTGGAATCAGCCTCAGCCGGATTGGGTGGCGGTGGCTTTTTGCTACTGCGGTTGGGTTCGACAGGCGAAGTGAAGGCGCTCGATTTTCGTGAACGGGCACCCCTGGCAGCGACCCGCACGCTGTATCTGGATGCTCAAGGGAAAGTACGCCCCAATGCCAGCACGGATGGCTATTTGGCGGTTGGTGTACCAGGTACGATCGCAGGGCTGTATGAGGTGCAGAGCCGCTATGGCAAGCTTCCCTGGAAGACTGTGGTGGCTCCGGCTACACAATTGGCAGCAAAAGGCTTTCCAGTGAGTTGGCGTTTGGCAGCGGCGATCGCCCAACAGAAGACACTCCAGCAAAATCCTGCTGCTCGTCAGATTTTTACTCGTAATGGTGTGCCGTTGCAAGCAGGCGATCGTCTGGTGCAAGCAGATTTAGCGCAAACGCTGACCCAAGTAGCGGCTGATCCTCAGACTTTTTACACGGGAAAACTGGCGGAGACGATCGCCCGTGACATGGCAACTAATAAGGGCTTGATTACGCTGGCTGACCTGAAGCGCTACCGTCCCATTTGGCGCGATCCGGTCTGCGGCAACTTTCAAGCCGCGCGTGTTTGCTCAATGCCGCCGCCGTCTTCGGGTGGGGTGCATCTGCTGCAAATTCTTAACCTCTTGGGTGCTACAGATCTCAAGGCGATGGGGTGGCACAGTCCCGATGCACTGCATTTATTGGTAGAAGCCCTGCGGATTGCCTATGCCGATCGCGCGGTGTATCTAGGCGACCCTGATTTTGTCAAGGTGCCCGTTGCAGCGTTGATTAGCCCTGCCTATGCCAAACAGCGCCGTCAGGAAATCAATCTGCAACGAGCCAGACCGTCCACCCAGATGCAGGCGGCTAAACCAGAAACTCTCCAGCGGCTAAGTAAAGAATCGAACGACACCAGCCATCTCAGTGTGGTGGATAGCGCAGGCAATGCCGTGAGTCTCACCTTCACGGTCAACCTGGGCTTTGGTGCTGGCGTGGTGGTGCCAGGTACAGGGATCATCCTCAACAACGAGATGGATGATTTTGCGATCGCTCCTGGTGTGCCCAATGCCTTTGGTCTGGTCGGCGGCGATGCCAATGCGATCGCCCCAGGCAAAACGCCACTGTCTAGCATGACACCTACGATCGTCACTGAAAACGGTCAACTTCGCTTAGTAGTGGGTGCCCCTGGTGGCAGCACCATCATTACCACCGTCCTGCAAGTCGTGCTAAATGTCCTGGTCTACGATATGGATGCTCGACGTGCGATCGCGGCTCCGCGCCTGCATCATCAGTGGTTGCCCGATCAGCTCCGGGTCGAACGCAACGGTCTTGACCGCCTTACCCTGGACAATCTTCGCCAGCGGGGGCACACCATTGTAGAAGGCAATACGTGGGGTAATGCCCAGGCGATCGTTCGTGCTTCCGATGGCACACTCGAAGGGGCAGCAGACCCACGGGGCGAGGGATCTGCGTATGGCTTCTGAGACTATATTCTACCTTTGTAAAATTTGCGTTAGGTACGTAGACCCTACGTAAAATTCTCGTAAAGGTATATCAGTTTATACTGAGGTTTCTGTGGCTGACCGTAATTGTAAGTACATTAAGCCAGGAGTCCGTTCCCATGTCTGAAGCATTCTTTACGATTTGGCTCATCATCCTACTCTTTTTTTCAGGCTTTGGTGGCGGAGTAAACAGCCGACGGGCAGAACGCCCAAAGCCATCGGTAGCAGCTTTGCCATCGCCTTCGCCTTCCCCTTCAGTTCCTCCCGGAAATCCTAATCCTAAAGATCCTAAAAATATCCCAACCCCTGCACTACTACCAGGTTTGATTGTGCTTCTAGGTAAGGTTTTACAGAAAAAGGGTGAGAAGGTTGCTTAAACCTCGGTTTTTGAGTAGCCGCGTGTAGCAAAACTAAAGACGATTCTTGGGATGCTGGCGGTGAGTGCTTTTACCAGAGAGTAACACCCCACATCCCTCTCTTCCAATCTAATGTGTCTACCGATCTAATGTGTCTACCGATCTAATCAACAACCCGTAAAAGACCTCGGCGCAGACGATCGAAGACTTCATTCAGCAATGCTTGTTCATCACGGCTCAACTTTGCCAACGAAACCAGCAACCGTTGATCAAGGCGGGTAATGCAGCGAGAGGTCAGAATACGGTTCACAACATCTTGGAAAGACGGGGACAACACTTGGGCTTCCATGTTTTTTGGGGGCAACTCGATACTGCTTAGTATGCAGTTTTGCCCAAGTCCGCCGGGTGATTGAACCGAGTCGTACAGTGTGACAATCCTACGACCAGAGCGTGATCCAGATCAGTTCGCTGTTGTTGTCAGCGCCTCTCGGCTGTCCAATAGCGTTGTGACAGCATTTACCACTCGTTGCGTTGCTCCCGCAAGGAACGTGCGATCGAGCGTTTCGGGTGTATCGCTGGGCTGGTGGTAATGGGGATTGCGGAAGTTTGCCGTGTCGCCAACCATCACTGCACCAATGTTTCTTGCCCAAAAGGGTGCATGGTCACTCCGCAACACGTCTGGAGTCAGCAAGCCTTTGAGCGGAATCGGCACTGTAATAACGGCTGGCAGTTGGGGTTGCGTTGGTGAAGTCGAAGCAGACATCTGAAAAGCATTCAGCAGCGGCAAATGCTCCTGATCGCCAATGACCCCTAAAAAATCACCACGATCGCTTAGCACTTTCACAGGTAAGCCTTCAGGATATTTCTGGCATCCCGCTGTGTAGCAGGCATAGCCCATCATTTCGAGATTCACTACGCCAGCTAGATTCACTAAATTTTCAGGACGCGATGTGAAATTGAGACTGCCCAGCAAGCCTGTCTCTTCGCGATCGAAAAAAGCCAGCCATAAAGGGCGCTGAGTGACACGAGAACCCAATAGACGAGCCACTTCCAGTGTCGCAGCGATCGCGCTGCCGTTGTCATCCGCACCAGGCGATCCTTTTACCGTGTCGTAGTGGGCGCTGACTAAAATCGCGCCGACATCAGCCGTAGTACCGGGACGTTGAGCAAAGATATTCACGCCCCCCTCAAAGACTTGCAGTTGCGGGTTCCAGCCAAAGTCTGTCAGCGTTTGCACCAGATAGCGACGGGCACGATCGCGATCGCTGCTTTCAAAACGCTCAAAGTTCAACGCTTCGATATGCTCAAACAAGCGTGTGGGATTAACTTGAGGCGGCTGGTTTGCAAGAGATGCTGGAGGAAGGGTACTGGGTGTTGAAGATGGGAGGTTGGGAGAACGTTCTGGAAGGGATGGAGAGGAGGCTAAATTACAGCTCGTAATGACGAATAAGACGATCGTAAGCACAACTCTGACGAGCGATCGCTGAAGCAAATTGCCGTTCTTTAAGTCCATTGTGTCGTGTTGCCGTAATGTCTCTAGCGCTCACGAATCGAGGTGAGCAGCAATGACCCACCACAATTTGTCTCAAAGCAATCGGGTTGCGCTTCCACTCCAGTTGCCTCATCAAACGATTTCAATTTTACAGATTGATGCAACGTGGATCGGGCAGCGTTGCCTTTTCCGGCTCTCTAGGAAACCACATGGCGGTGCGTTTGCAAAATTCCACTAGCATTAACATCGCAGGGACTTCGATCAAAACGCCGACAACAGTTGCCAGCGCTGCCCCAGAGTTTAGCCCAAACAGCACAACGGCAGTGGCGATCGCCACTTCAAAATGATTGCTGGCTCCAATCAACGCCGCTGGAGCCGCATCTTCATAAGACAGTTTCAGTCGTTGGGCAGCAACGTAGGAAAGCAGAAAAATGAAATTGGTTTGCAGAAACAACGGCACAGCAATCAACACAATGTGCAGCGGATTGTTGACAATCAACTCGCCCTTAAACGCAAACAGCAGCACCAGCGTCAGGAGCAACGCCACGATCGCGATCGGGCTGAGATACTTGAGAAACCGCCGCTCAAACCATTCGCGCCCCTTGTACTTAAAAATCCAGTAGCGCGAATACATCCCTGCAAGGAGCGGCAAGCCCACATAGATCAACACTGAAAGCGCGATCGTCGCCCAGGGTACATTCAAATCATTCGCCGCCAACAGCCAGCGACCCAGCGGTGCATAGAGAAACAACATCGCCAGAGAATTGACCGCCACCATCACCAGCGTATGCCCCTGATTGCCGTAGGATAGATAGCCCCACATCAACACCATTGCTGTACAGGGCACAATACCCAGCAGAATGGTTCCTGCAATGTAGGAGTTTGCCAGGGAGACTTCTGCCCCGCGAATGATTTCGGTGCCCGTAATCAGGGGGCGAAACAGCCAGCCTAGAAAAAACTGCGTAAAAGCAACCATCGTAAAGGGCTTGATCAACCAGTTAACCACCAGCGTTAGAATCACAGGCTTTGGGGCGCGAAATGCCCGCTTTGCCTGGGTAAAGTCAATTTTCACCATAATGGGATACATCATGAAAAACAGGCAGATGGCGATTGGCATTGACACCTGATAGAAACTCATCGCATCGAGTGCTGTCGCCACGCCCGGAAACAACCGTCCCAGAAGAATGCCAGCAAAAATGCACAAAAACACCCAAACCGTGAGATAACGCTCAAAAAAGCTCAAGCTGCTACCTGCCTGCACCGCTACATTGCGGACATCTGAACTGCTGCTACCCATGCGTCGTTCTCCTTTGCCAACCCGATCAGCTCTTGCAATCAGTACAAGGGCAATACATATAAGCAAAATATAAGAAAAAGTTGATATGTCTTTTGATTGATTAAGTTCTTATTTTATCGACTAAGCCATTGTTTTGGAGTTGCATTGCAGAAACGCTGAAATATTATAGCTTTATCGTTTCAATAAAAATTGATGGAAAATTGGACGAAACTGTGTAAAAAGCGGTTTTGCTCATTCAACCTGTCCAAAATCGCGATCGTTGCAGTACAGGATCGGTGCGTTGACGAAACTGCCCGCATTCTGCTCAAACTCAAAATTTTCATTCTCTTTTGGGCATCCTTAGCGTAGTTTTTCTCGCTGGTTTTGGGGTGCATTATGACTGCAACGGGTGCAGTAGTGTTGAGTCTTGCTTACATTCTGGGTCTGCTGGTAGCCAAGCTTCCCTGGGGTGGCTATGGGGTGCTGGTGTTGGGTGTTGGTCTCTCGTTCGGCATCAAGCGCGTTTGTCGATCGGCACCCAAGGCATGGGTCTGGCTTCTGGCTGGATTGCTCGGACTGTTTGCCAGCCTGTATTGCCAGTTTAGAACCCCCCAACCTGCCATTACGGATATCAGCCGCTTGATTCCGCCTGCAAATGCGCCGAAGCAAGAATGGGTGGTAATTGGCGATCTCGACAGCGTACCTCGCTTGACCCGCAGCCAAAAGGCGCAATTCTGGCTGGCAGTGCGGCAGGTCAATTCGGTCACTGGTGAAGTGCAGTATGTGGATGAAAAAATGCCCACGGGCAAGCTGTATGTCACGGTGCCACTCCTTCAAGCAACGGGACTCCATCCGGGGCAGCGTGTGCAGATGACAGGTGCCCTCTATCTACCCCAAGCAGCAACGAATCCGGGTGGCTTTGACTTTCAAGCCTATCTCAGACAAGAGGGTTGCTTTGCAGGGATGCGGAGCAAGCAAACGGAAGTGCTGGAGGATCGATCGCGCTGGGGTTGGTGGCAAATACGGCAACGGGTGGTGCGATCGCAAATGCTCTGGCTCGGTAGCCCTGCTGGAGCCTTGGTCAGCGCGATGGTCTTGGGTAGCCGAGGTGTTGATCTTCCGTTTGACTTAAAAGATCAATTCACTCGTGCAGGGTTGGCTCATGCGTTAGCAGCCTCCGGCTTCCAGTCTTCCTTGATTCTCGGTGTTGTGCTGGCGTTAACCCGTCGCTTTTCGGCAAAGGTGCAGTTTGTTGCAGGCACAACGGCTCTACTGGTTTTCGTCGGACTCACTGGCATACAGCCTGCGGTGCTACGAGCCGCGCTCATGGGCTTTGGTGGGTTAGTGGCATTAGTGATGGATCGCAAAGTAAAGCCGCTGGGAGCGCTGTTGGTGGCAGGCGTTCTCTTACTCCTGTTCGACCCCTTGTGGCTCTGGAATCTAGGCTTTCAGCTTAGTTTTTTGGCAACGATGGGGCTGATGGTGACGGTGCCACCGCTGACGAAACGACTGGATTGGATGCCCAGCGCGATCGCGCCCCTTTTTGCCGTTCCAATCGCCGCTTATCTGTGGACGTTACCGCTGCAACTGGCTGCCTTTGGTGTGTTGTCGCCTTACAGCATCCTTGTCAACTTGATCACTACACCGCTGATCTCAATTCTCAGTATTGGCGGCATGATCAGTGCCCTGGCAGCGTTGATCTGGTCGCCCGCAGGTAGCGCGTTGGCGTGGCTGTTGAAGTATCCCGCCCAGGCACTCATGCTGGTTGTGGATGGGTTCAGCCAGTTGCCGGGAAATGCCTATGCGGTAGGCACCATCTCAGCGTTGGTCGCGATCGTGCTCTACGGCTTGCTGTCCCTAACCTGGCTTCAACCCTGGTGGCGCAGGCAATGGTGGGTAGCGCTACTGCTGGCGATCGGGCTGGTGGTGTTTCCGGCATGGCAGGCAAGTGCTGCCATGTTCCGCGTCACGCTGTTAGCCACTACGGGAAAACCTGTGATGGTGCTGCAAGAAGCCGGACGCACGGCACTCATTAACAGTGGTGATGCGTCTAGCACTGGTTTTGCTGTACTGCCTTTTTTACAAAAAGCGGGGGTAAATGAGATTACGTGGGCGATCGCCACTGATCGCCCACCTAAGCGACCCGGTGGCTGGGGCAAAGTGGCAGAACGTCTACCCATTAAGCAGTTGTACACCATCAATGAGAACCTCATTCAGGACACTGCGCTAACGGTAAAACCCACTCTGCTGGCAGCAGGACAAACCGCGCAAATTGGCTCCACTCAGTTCAAACTCTTGAGTACAGAGCCGCTGCTTGCCTCATTACATCTGCGGCAGCAAACCTGGACACTGTTGGGAAGCCTATCAACCGAGCAGCAGCAGACACTCCTTAAAGCTGGTCGCTTGCCAGAGACGCAGGTGCTTTGGTGGTCTGGTCAGCGGCTACAGCCAGACGTTGTAGCCGCACTACGACCGCAAGTGGCGATCGCCACCAACCAGTTACACCCCCAAACTGAAGCTCAACTCCGTCAGCTTGGTACTCAGGTTTATGCGATCGGGCGCGATGGTGCGCTCCAGTGGACACCCACCGATGGCTTTAAGACAACTTTAGAATCGCAGGAAAACTCGCCCTCTGCCCTGTAGAATAGATCACTAGCCGTTAGTTTTTGGCTGTTGACGAACCAACAACCAAAAACTAAGCCCCTTCTGGAGAGGTGGCAGAGTGGTCGAATGCGCCTGACTCGAAATCAGGTTTGGGGTAACTCAACGGGAGTTCGAATCTCCCCCTCTCCGTACCGTCCTATCGACGTTTCAGCCGTTTAACTTGACTCATTCAAACTCGGTTCCTTGGGCTGATTTCAGCTAAAAGAGCAGAAATTGGGGGAAGTTTGGGGGAAACAGAAGCTCCCACATAGCAGAAGGCTGAAGGCTGAAGGCTGTAGCTTGCTTCCGCTCGGCGGTAGGCTGAGAGCTGAATCGAAGCCCTTGCTCAAAGGACGTTTCAAGGTTACTGTCTGTCCTAACGTTCTTTTCGACTTCTACAGAGGTCAAGATTCAGGAGATCAACCGCAGCCTGGAGACGATTTCGCTCAGACGGAAGGGCGATCGGCTCTAGGTGTGGGGGCTAAAAGTTCCGCCACGATCGAAAGCAATTACAACGGTGGCGCGACCATAAGCCAGCCCCGCGCTTTCAGAAACTGCATCGTTGCTAACCCTCGAGAACGTAGTGTGTCGTCTGCATCCGGTTGCATCAACGAGGGAAACTGAGTGTAGGGCTGCCAGCGTAGAGACGATCGTGGCTTTAACCATAAAATCAGCGGCTCGTCTTGTGATGCATTAGGCGGTGGCATCCAGGTCATGTCACCACCTGCCGCAGCCGCAAGGAACTGTTGCATGATACCCTCGCAGAAATGTTTGGATTATAGCGGTTGACGGCAAGCATTCGACTCTGGCAACTTGCTTCTTATCAAATGTCATTATCCTGACCGCTGTGCGTCAATTAGTGGCTTTTGCCAACGTTTCAGCTACTTACGCCAAACAAAAAGTCACAGTGCATGGGCAAATCAAACGTTCAGATCAACGATGTGAGCCTGGATCTCTGTGCCGTTGAGATACAGATGGGCTAGCGTCACCGGAAGCTTAAATCTTCGCGGTCCTGCACTACCCGGATTAAGAAAGAGGACACCGTTGTGTTCTTCGATTAGCGGTTTATGGGAATGTCCGCTAATGACAACTTGGATTCCTGCGAGTTTTGGATCGATCGCCAAGTCTTTGAGCATGTGCAACAGGTAGAATGAAACGCCTGCAATTTCAACGGTTTCATGCTCAGAAATTGCCTCTGCCCATAAACCTTTGTCATTATTGCCCCGCACTGCAATCACAGGTGCGATCGCTCTTAAACCATCTAGCACCGCTGGCTTGCCAATGTCGCCTGCATGGAGAATCAGTTCAGAGCCTGCCAGGGCATCTACTGCTTCAGGGCGCAACAGTCCATGGGTATCGGCGATGACGCTAACTTGCATTGCAATTTCTGGTGCAAATAGGATTAATTGCGTTGGCTGAAGGCATGATGATGGCGAAAGCAGGCGCTAATGGGTCATGAAGTCTTAAAGCCCAAAATGCAAAAGGTTGGGTCGAACAATCAACCCAACCTTTGGATGTAGCACAAAAAATTCTAGCGTTGCTGAAGGGCGCTGCTAAACAGAATATTAGGAAGCCATCGCGACTTCGACCATTTCTTGCAGTTCGCCTTTTTGATAAAGCTCGATCAAAATATCAGAGCCGCCAACAAACTGACCATCGACGTAGACCTGAGGAATGGTGGGCCAGCTAGAGTATTCTTTAATGCCCTGACGAATCTCTTCATCAGCAAGAACATCCACCGTCTCGAAGGGTACGCCGAGCGTGTTGAGAATTTGCACAACGTTGTTAGAAAAGCCGCACTGGGGCATGAGCTTATTGCCCTTCATGAAGACCATAATTTTGTTTTGCTTAATGAGCGTTTCGAGCCGCGCTTGAGTTTCGGGAGTCATAAGGTATGAAAGGGTGAGTGTGCAAGAGGACTGAAGCTTAAAAAGAGCCGATCGGCGACACAATTCAAACCGCTTGGCTGGCGATCGCCCAATCATGGGGGGTATAAGTCTTGATCGCCATGGCGTGAATTGCCCCGCTAAGTAGATGCTGCTGGACTGCCTTATTCACCAACTGATGCTGCTGTACCAGGCGTTTACCGTCAAATTGCGATGACACAACCGTCACTTCGTAATGTTCGCCATCGCTCGTCAACACCTGAACCTGGGCATCGGGTAGTTCAGCTTTGATCATGGTTTCAACCTGATCGGGGCTAATCATTTGCTCTCCTTAACCACTATTGATATGCGTAACTCTAGTCTAACGTTCAGTGTCCCGCTGAGTCTCATTGGATTAATGGCTCATCGGCTTGAAGACAGACGAGATCGTAGTCACCCTATGCCACCAACGGTACTGCCAACCCATCTCTATTAGCGTGGTGCTGCACTTGGCTGATCAGCACGAGGGCGAGGAAACGGAGCATCGACAAAACCTAGCTCAAGGAGTTGCTGGTAGGCTTTTTGCCCCAGACTGCGAGTTGGCTGTTGACTGCGAATAATTTGCACCAGCAGGGGCACCGCTAGTTCTGGTTGATTTTGCGCCCGATGCACTAACGCAAGCTGATAGGTCGCCTGGTCACGCATTTCGGCAGATTCCAGCGCTTTGCGCCGCTGGGTATCGGCAATGCGGTTATCAATGCCAGAAAAACTGCCCGCCAATTCCTGGTAGAAGTTAGACAA
>JBGTJW010000408.1:0-12143 GCA_041744955.1 Stenomitos sp.
ATGCGAGCAGTTTCGGCTGGCACTGAGCCAGTGGGTTGAACTTGTAGCATAAGCCCGTTCCTCCTAGCGCTTCAGAGATAGCAGGAAATGATTAGCTCAATTCTGACATGGGCACTGCGTTTCGACTTCGCCAACAGTATCGGTTGCTGTGCTAACCCTTGGCTCAACACAAACTGTAGGACGTCGAAGCGGAACGGGTCAGAAAGCAAACTACTCTCAACATTTGCAGTAGTCAGTACTCCGTGTTGGTACAAGTAGACGTGCAGCAGCCTGGTGGCGGTTTTTTTGTCCATGAGTTTTGTCCTGTATGTAAACGAACGGCATATTTTGAGCAGCAGCAGCTCACTTGCCTTTGCAACCTGACGTTAAGCCAAGCCCGAGAGTGAGCCTCCTCTGTGGTCGTCTCTACTCTTTCGTCAGGTCAGCAAACTACTGGCTGCAAGGGGCAGTTCTGGGGCTGGCAGTACCAGGTCAGTTGGTTGCAGTTGCAGCAAGTAAAGCTGCCCTCCCAGGTCTGCATAACCCGCGATCAGCGTGTCGGTGATCCAAGCACTGCTGCCAGGTGGGTGAGGGTCTTCGCACCAAAAGGTTTGCTTTCCCCGGAAGACGAGAAACCGTCCTTCCTGGGTCAGTGCTTTAGCTGCTTCAAAACACTGCTGCCAGACGTGTTTTTTGACAGGTACAGGGCTGCCTGCTGCCAAAAAGAGCAAAGCAGCTTCTAGCGAGCGTACTGGCTCACGTTCAGGGCGGTTCGCAAACTCAGACTGTGCTTCGTCTGCAAGGTCTCGTGCTGCTTCGTCCCCTTTTCCTGCGGCTCTGGCAGCTTTGTACGTGGCGTGCCATGCGCTCATTTGCAGGTAGTTTTCTTTGCCGTCGTGGTCTTCATGCCAGAGGTAGATCAGTCCCACGTCGTCGCCTTCTGCGTCCCGCACCAGGGTGGCGACGTGTCGGTGCAAACTAATGAGCACTCGCTTTTTGTCGCGCTCGCCATGAATTTCGCAGCCATGCCAACGCCGCTGTTCTGGAGTCTTGTGAAACCAATAGGTATAGAACTCCCAGTTTCCTGCCCAGTTCAGGAAACCGATCATAATGCCCTGCGGAAACGGAATGACAATTGGTTCCCAGTCTGAGTTGGCAAACAGTCGGTCGAGGTGCTTGTCTCGCATTGCCTCCGCTGCTGCCTTTGTTTTGCCCTTCCAGGCTATTTGACCGTTAACCAAACTATGTGGCGGGCCCATGCTGTGCTGTCCTTTGTGGCGTGTATGAGAACACGCTGACGGGACGTTGAAGGGAGGTCATAGGAGGTGGGCTACGGTTCTGTTGTCAATCCTGCTGCCACGATCGCTTGACTCACGACTTCTGCAAGTGACAAGGCGTCAGCCCACTGGAATAGGTAGCCAAAGTCTAAGGTTTCTCCCTGCACTTTGAGTACTCCCAGTACGTCCCGCCACTGTTTCTCAGACTGTGAGCGTTGGCTCCACAGCAGTTTTGCTAGCACCAGGTCTTCAGGCGACGCAACCCAGAACTGTTGGTTGTCTGTCTCGCCAAACGACTCCAGGCGTCGCCGTTCCATTTTCGAGCGGTCAAAAGGCGTGTCTGCGTTCAGTACAAGGTCAGCATTGAGCACCATGCTCATATGAGTCACGCTTAAGGTCTGTCCCTGACCTGCCTGTAGCTCCTCAACCGCGCCAGGAGGACAATAAAAACCTGCTGCCTCAAGCGCGGTAACTAAAGTTAAGAGCTGGGGGCGCTGCAAGTTAATCACTATGTTTAAGTCACGTGTCGTCCGTGGTTCAC
Source organism: Stenomitos sp. (assembly GCA_041744955.1). GTDB lineage: Bacteria > Cyanobacteriota > Cyanobacteriia > Leptolyngbyales > Leptolyngbyaceae > Stenomitos. The sequence continues at coordinate 1,798 of JBGTJW010000408.1, forward strand.
CATAAAGAATGGCTGCTACGCCGCCTGTAATGTAATACGGTACGTTGAATTGCTCAAAAATGGGGTGAAGCAACTGTGCGATCGCACCCGGGTCTTGTACCCACATGGTTATGTCTCCGTCTATTGGTGTGAGCGCTGGTGCCCACTTGTCACCCAGCGCTGCTTGGGCAAAGTAGCGACTGGCTTCCAGTGGTCGTGCTTTCTGAATACCTTGTAAAGACAGCTTTTTAGCCCACCGGATCAGCCGCGCTGCCATGCTCCAGCGATCGCCGTTCGTCTTCTGCCGCAGCAACGCAAATGCATACACGTCAGTCTCAAGACTGGTGTCACTGGCTTGGGGTTGGTAGCCTGGTTTAATCACCACTGTTCTTTGTCACCCGGCATTGGTTCCGACAAGAATGGACTGACTAGAATGCCCAGGATCTCGGGCAATTGGTTCAAGTAGTAGTCTGACAGGTCAATTTGCAGGCAGTCTGCTTTAAGCAACAGAAATTTCCATACCTCGCCTGTTGTGATCCCTCCCAGGATTGTGGGCGATCGTGTTCCTTTCAGCTCGTTAAAGCGTTGCGCCCCGACCATTTGGGCGGCACACTGACCTAAACCAAAGTTAATGTCGTTCTTTTTGGCTTCCACCAGCGTGACGACGGGTCGACTGACCTCAAACTGGTTGCGAGACCGACTGAAAATGAAGTCGCACTCTCCATTGAGTCCGACTGACGGGTCAGCGTTGAGGCTAATGCCTGAAAAGTAACTAATTTCAGTCTTGGCTAGACGCCTTACCTCAAGCAAGATCGGTGTCACAATGAGTTCTGACTTTGCTTTTTCGCTGCCAATACTTAGCCCCAGTTCTGTGTTTTCCGAGAGCGCTGCCTGTAGCTGCTGCGAAGGCTCTACGGTCTGTGTTTGTTTGAACAACCCTGACCGGTTTTCGAGTCGGAGTTTAAAGTCCTCTAAGACTTCCGTTAAGCTTGTGAAATTACTGTAGGGCATAGCTTTCCCTGTTTTATTTAAGTCTGACCGCTTTCAAAAGCTTACTCCCCGTGAAGAGAGTAAGTAAACGACTTTTGCGCTCCGGTAAACAGCCTTCCGCGCGTGACCGTCCGGGAAACAAAGCCTTCTGGGTCTGGTCGTTGAGTCTCAAAGTATGTGTCACTTTGAGTCCAGTTTTGCCAGTACGGCAGGAGAATGCCTGAATTCCTATGCGGCAGATGGATGGCTTACTATTACTTGCCATGAGTCAAGTAATTTTAGAAGGTCGTGAACGGCGATCGCCTGCTCTAACTATGGTTGCTACTCATCCACCTCTAGCCCAGAATGCGCCCAGTGCCGCCAGCATACAAGACCGATCGATCACACGAGGTTCAAGATTCCGTGTTTGATCTTAAAGTGACGTCCACCAGAATCAAAGCGTTAGAAGGGCATCACGCCATTGTTCCTGTAAGCAATCTTTATGTTTTTGCTGAAAATTCATTAAGGATCGAGAGTAACTGTAAGCGTTTTATTTTGAGGCAGATAGGTAACGGTTAAATCGACCTTTAAGTTGAGTCCTCTAAAACTTGGATAAAGAATAAACTGATAGTCATTCATGTTTGAGACACCGTATTTATCCAGAAACCTAATCAATTTCCAAATCTCGTGAGGATCGATATGGTCCTGGTTTGGTTACTGAACTTTGGCAGCCAAGGCTTTTGGGATAGGCTTTAAGGCGCATTCACCGCGAGAGGAGCGCGACGAGCCTTTAAGTTATTCATCTAGGCATTCAACATAGCAAGACGAACCTTTGAGGGGCCTTAAGGCGATGACTATAAGCCACAAAGGGCAATTGAAGGGACTTGTACAAGACAGTGTGGCTCAAGCGAAACTTTATATAACACGAGTGACACAGAGCTTTTGTTCACTATAAGTATTTGCGACATAGCCTTGCAGAGAATGCATTTATCTGATATTTTCTAGGCTGGCGACTGGATATTTTTCAGGTTGTTAGTCGCCTTCAAACAAAAACGGCAGCGTCGTACTTCTACCCTTCTGTAATGAAGCTTTCTGATAGGTTTTCCTTCTTCGATTTCAATAAGCCTACGTCGTCTACTCTACTCAATCGCTTATCGCTACTGATTGTTTTTTGGGGAATTTTCCTGCGTATCTCCCAATATTTGAACAATCGTTCGTTGTGGGGAGATGAAGTGATGTTGGCGTTGAATTTACTGAATCGCTCCTACCTGGAATTGCTCCAACCGTTAGATTATGATCAGGCAGCTCCACCAGGGTTCCTTTGGATTGAAAAAACGGCAATTCACGTCTTTGGCAATAGCGAATATTCTTTGCGGTTATTTCCTTTGATTGCTGGCATTATTTCAATGATTGCCTTCTACCAATTAAGCAAGTGGGCAGTGTCAGCGATCGCTGTTCCCATTGCGTTGCTCCTTTTCGCTTGCTCCAGATTTGCGCTTTATTTTTCTACTGAAACTAAGCAATATTCCAGTGATGTCATGCTGGCAATTTTGCTGTGTTTACTATTAATACCTCTACGTGGACAACTTTTAGCAAAAGGACGATCGCTCCTATTAGGAGTGATTGGAGCAGTAGTGGTTTGGTTCTCACATCCGGTCGTTTTTGTCTTAGCAGGAATTGAAGCTGCTAGCTGGATCACGCTTCCTTCAGAAAAGCGAAAATCCGTCCTGATTAATCGCTTACCGATCTATTTTTTATGGCTTACTAGCTTTGCGACACTTTATTTGATCATTACAGCTAATGTGATGACGAATCGCAACCTGCAAAGGATGTGGGGGCGTGAATACCCAGGAACAATTTTTGATCTGCCCTGGTTATTAGATTCCTTTGGGCGATTCTTCTATAATCCTTTGGGCTATACAGGACCTTTCGATGGTATGGCGCTGATTGCCTTTTTCATTGGCTGCTTTGCTTTCTTTAGGCTAAATCGAAACGCAGAGCTTTTGATTTTAATAGCTCCCTCTTTAGCAAACTTAGCCGCCACCTATTTGCACAAATACCCTTTTCGATCGCGCCTGATTACGTTTCTGGTGCCGTTCTTTATTCTGATCATTGCTGAAGGCATTGGCTATCTTTTAGCTCAATTTTCTAAACGCAAAGCGGTTGGAATTTTGGGTGCCGTCCTGGCGATTTTCCTGGTGATACCTCCCCTGCAACGGGCGGCGAGCTTTGTCTTTTATCCAGAAAAGAAAGAGGAGATCCGACCCGTGCTTGCGTACGTCAAAACACACCAGCAACCAGGCGATATTCTTTATGTAGGCGATGCCTTTAATAACTTCCAGTATTACGCGGATAAATTTGGCTATGTCAAAACCGACCATGTCGGGGATCGTGATGCATTTCTATTTTATTACAAACGTGCTTTCTCACCTCAAGTTTGGCACGATTTCATGAAAGCGAATAACCTTAAACCTGGGCAGCGGGTATGGTTCCTCTTTGCGGGAGTTGAGACGAAAGGGAGAGGCGTGGCTAAGGCTCGTTTGGATTCCGTTGGACAACGATTGGATTCCTTTGAACAACCTGGAGCCTCTGCCTATTTGTATCGGTTAAACCAGTGATGGTTATCCGGTTTGATCAATGGGCAATGGGCGATCGCGCACTATGGTTTTGAAAACACAACGGTTCCTGCTACGGCGATCTTAACCGCGATAGGACGGAGCACCGCATTTCAGGCGCACTATTTCCCACACATACCAATAAGCCACAAAAAACATGACTCGCGATACGTGAAATTTTTGGTGGAGCGTTTTCAAGCGGCGATCGAGCAGAAAGTTGAAGCCCAGCATCACGATTGGAGCAATCAAGTATTGAACAATGGTGAGGATAAAAAATCGTTGGCGCTGCCAGAAGGATGCTTTTTGGTGTAAATCGTAGCGTCCCCCAATGATGCGGCGGGCGCGGCGATGGAGTTCTGACAAATTGTGTCGGGCAGGATGACTCACCTGCACCGTTTCGCCATAGATGAGCGTATATCCGGCTTGATGGACTCGTTGTCCCCATTCGCGATCGCCATTTGATTTTAACGTGCCATCAAAACCGCCCACTCGCTGCATCACGCTGGCAAAGGTGAACAGATTGGCTGTGGCAGCAAAATGGTGCTTTTCCACAAATTCCTGCTGCGGCAGCGAGTACCAGAGGCTTTCGTAGAGTTCAACGGGGGTTGGATTAGTCGGATCAACAAAGGAACATATAATTTTGCCACCGACCAATCCGACGTTGGGCGTTTGCAACAAAAGCGCAACACCTTGTTCAATCCAGTTAGTTGCGGGAATACAATCGGCATCAGTAAAGGCGATCGCAGAACCTTTCGCCAGCGCTATCCCTTGATTGCGCGCCGCATAGGAACCCGGTTGGCTTTCATACGTGAACGTAGTCTGTTGAAATTGTGCCGCGACACCAGCGATCGACTGCGACGCATCAGACCCGTTATCCACTACGATAACCTCGTATAAATGGGTAGGGTAGGTCTGTTGGTCTAACGCACTCAAACATCGCTGCAACCGTTCTCCATCATTGAAAACGGGAATAATCACAGAGACGAAAGGTAGCGATGTTTGAACCATACAGACCTAGCCAGAATGAGGTTTTCTGAAAAGCCGCGCGCCAGCTTGCAGGAAGGATTGCATAACCGCCCGTTCGCGATCGCGAAACTCCCCTAATAGCCACAGTCCCGCCACAATCCCCAGTCCAAAAATAGTCAGTTTTACCAACACCCACCAGCCCGGTGTCATCCAACTTGCTGCCAGGAAATACACCACGCCACCGAGCAACAGGCTACGCCCCAGGGAGCGGAAATCTGGCAGAATGTTCCACAGGCGGTAGATGACAAAAATCAGCGCCATAGCAGCCATACTCGCTACAGCCGTTGTCACCAGTGCCGCACCCAGTGCACCAAACCGGGGAATCATCCAGCGATCAGCTAGCACTGCCACAGGTACCATTGGTGCAGTCATGGCGATCGTCCAGCGGGGCTGTCCAGCAGCGGTCAGAATGCAGGTTGTTACGCCAATCATCGCCATCGCGACAGCCGCAACAATCAACACTGAAAAGAGGGGGGCAGCCGGAAGAAAAGTCGCACTAAACACTAAGGTGATGATTTCGGGCGCAGAGCCAGCGGCTAATCCCGCAAACGGTAGGAAGAGGAAGACCAGGCGCATCCCGTCCCGGCTGAGCGTTCTGGCTGTCTCTAGATTGCCCGCATGGATCAGACGGCTCAACGTCGAGAGCAGCAGCGGCACAAACGCCAGCGTGAACAAACTGGGAATCAGGGAAAGATTTTGGGCTGTGCCGTAGAAACCTGCATCGGCAGCGGTGCCACCCAACAGCTTCAGCATTAGCAAATCAAGCTTTTCGTAAAGCCTGAGGGTAATGGCAAGTAAGAACAGCGGAATGGCATAGCCCCACAGCTTTTTTAGCGGAAAGCTGGAACGGGTAAACAAGGGCGCTTGAATGTAAACTCGATAGATCAAGAGTTCGATCAGAGCAGCGGCGATGCTGCCTAAAATTGCCCCTGTGGTAGAAAAGCCAACGGCGACCAGAGCTACGCACAGGATCAGCCGCGCCAGCCAGCGGAGTGCCGTCGAAATTGCCCGCTGGTAATAATTGCCCAAGCCCACCGAAACGCTACGGTGAACATACGCCAGACAAAAAATGGGGATTTCGAGAGCTGCCAGCCGCAAGTAACGAGTCATGCTGGGTTCTCTCAGCGCGATCGCCAGCGGTTCGGCAACGAGCCAAAGCCCTGCGACAGCCGCCATTCCAAGCCACAGGTGCAATTGCAAAACGGTTGTGGCAACCGCCTGCCAATCGTCTGTTTCACTAATAAATTTGATTGTGGTGCGGGTGAAGGCGGAGGTAATCGTCCACCCGACCCATGCGACGATCGCCGTCACTAAAAGCAGCACCCCGTAACGATCTGGTCCTAGTTGGCGCGTCAGGAATGCTGCGGTCAAAAGACCTGTGGGTAACAACAGCGATTCTGCCAGAAACACCTGAGCCGTTCCCGACATCAGACGACGACCGGATGGCATCTTTGTTTGGTCAGAAGCAGCCTTCTTGGAAGCAGCCTTTTCAGCATTAGACATCGTGAGTGACCTGCCTTCCAGATGGGCTTTTCATCACCGTCAAGATGACTCCCACTTAGCATCCACCCGATCGCCGTCAGCCAAGAAATAATTGGGTCGCAGGTAGGCAATGCCAACCCCCAGCAGAAACAGCAAGAGCGAGACCAACGCAATCACGGCGGCGAAGGGTAGCGCTAGGAGATGACTGGGCTGCTCTCGAATGAGCTTGAATAAGCGTACTGTTGCCTCCTTCACTCGCATTGCCACCAGGGCTAAACCAATGAACACGTCTTCCATAAGGTGAACCATCGGCAATGTCTGACCCCTGGTTCGCTGCAAGCGATACAGTGACAGAGCATCGTAGCCCAACAGAATGAACCGCCAGAAAAAATGAGCCAGACCATTCGGAGCGGCGTGTACGGCACGGGCGATCGGTTGTCGCCAGAGGGTAATGCCGTGCTGGGTGAGAGTGTGGGCATGCAGCACACAATTGCCCCGGTAGATTGGCAATGCGGTGGGAATGGGATACGCCAGCAATAAGGAACGCCGAAACGCAACATTATTGAAGAAATAAAAGCGTGTGGGATGCAGGTCACTCCTGCGGGAAAAGGGCGGAAAAATGTAGGTGAGCGAAATGGCTAAACCATAGATACCACGGGCTGAGGTTCTGGTTTCACCCGCAACTGCCTGAATCTCAGCATTCTGAGCAAACGGGGTGAGCAAGCTCCGCAGCCAGTGGGGTTCGTAAAGACAATCTGAATCGACAAAGACAATAATCTCGCCTGTGGTCAGGGCAACCCCTTGCATCTTGGCAGCATAGTAATCCACCTCGGCAGTGATCGTTCGTACCGTCAACCAGGGGTACTTGCCAGCAAGCGTTTTCAGCAAGTCTGGCGCAATATCACCGCTTTCCAGGATTAACACCTCTTTGGCGCAGGAGGGAGACAGATCTTGAGCAGCGATCGCATCAAGCGATCGGCATAAGCCTGTCAGTGCTGCACTGGCTAAGTTCTCTGTTTCCACAATGATGGAGAAACTGGGAAACTGTATCGGTTCAACGCTTGCAAGGTTTGACACGTCTCTTCGGTGGGTGTTTTAGTCGAATCTGAAAAGCCGGAATCTAAAAAGCCGCTGGCTTCGGTTTAAGGTAAGCCGCTGGCTTAGTGAATAGTGGCTGTTGGGTGATCGGACGACAGTGGATCAGTCTGAGTACGCAGCGCCTGTAACAGATTTGCCTGCTTTTGCGCCTCTTCAACCGTAAACGCTTCCTGATACGATCGCTCTGTATTGACTGCCCAGAGGTCGTGATTTTCGCCCAGGATATTCCGAACTGCCAGCAGCGCTGTTAGCATAGAGTGATCCTGATTGTTATAGCGGTGCATCCCATTGCGCCCAACGGTCTGCAAGTTGTCAAAGGTTTCCAGATAATCTTGCAGCACTTGCAGATGCAGTCGATAGTCCGCATCGTACACCGGATAAGCCTTAAGCTGTCGAATGACGACACCATCTTCAACATCGCCCGGTTGAACGCCAAAGTTCAACGCGATCGCTTCTTGTGTTGCCAGTTGAATTAATTGGTCATCCGAGAGTTCCCAAAGCTCATCGCCCTGAGTACAGAAGTACTCCATGCCTAAGCACGTTTTGCTGGTGTCAGGCACCATCGCTGGACTCCAATTCTTGAAATTTTGGATCCGCCCCACCTTAAACTTCTGACTGTGGATATAAAGCCAGTTGTCTGGAAAGAGATGCGATCGCTTAATCATCAACGACACGATGAGAAAGTCTCGATATTTCAAGCCTTGAGCCGCAGCCAACACCTCTTGAGGCGGCACTGGCTCAAGACAACGGAGTAACGCTGGTACAGGCATTGTTGAAATGACGTGATCTGCCGTAAACTGCAACGTGCCATCGCCCTGACGCGCAGTAATCTGCTGAACCTGACTACCAGACCGCTGAATCCGCGTCACCGTAGTGTTGAGATAAACGGGAGAACCCTTCGCTTCAACGATTTCCTGGCAGCGCTCCCACATCATCCCCGGACCCAGAATCGGGTAATCAAACTCTTTGATCAAACTTTTAGCATTTTGGCTACCAAAGAGCGCATTGATCACAGCACTCTTCAAAGACATACCTTGAATGCGTTGAGCCGCCCAATCTGCCCGAATTTTGTTGCAAGGAATGCCCCAAACTTTCTCCGTATACGTCTTGAAGAACGTCCGATAAAGCCGTTCACCAAAGCGGTTTGTCACCCAATCTTCAAACGTTTTAGCGTCTCGTCCAGGATTTAGCTTGACTCTTAACCGAGCTTTCAAATAGCTCATCAAAATCAAGACACTAGTCCAAATTCCCAAGTTCCCTAAGGCATTGAGGACAGACAGAGGATAGTTGTAAAACTTACCCTTGTAGTAAATTCGAGACAGGCGGGGCACTTTGATAAAGTCATCTCCTAGAATTTCCTGCCAGAGCTGTTGCACCGCTGGAACTTTGGTGAAAAAGCGATGTCCACCAATATCGAAACGATAGCCCTTGTAGGTTTCTGTCCGTGAGATGCCTCCGACTTTATCTGCCTGTTCTAAGACGATCGAGTGAATGCCTCGCTTCATTAGTTCATAAGCGGCTGTCAATCCAGCCGGACCCGCACCAATGATGACTACTGGAAAATGTTTCATTTGAACCCTTCAATGCACTGCTGGAGAACAGCGTTACTTAAGCTCAGGCAAGCAAAATCGCTAGAAGTGCGAAAATTCCTATCAAATATACACGTCTGGCACAGCTTCCGATACAGTCACTGGGATTAGATTGAGTTCACGTGAGCGCAAGATCCTGCGGAGGGACATGGCATTGCCATATCCCTACAGAACCCTAAATTCACAGGTTATTTAATCCACGCTCCTATGTTGCCTGGTTGAGTCATACGGAACCAAAACCAGCGCACCTGAGGCACCGATAACCGATAGATGAATCGAAGCACGAGCTGAAACGTTTTACTTCATAAGCGTTTTCGACATCAAGCTGATTTTCTTGAAACAAAGCAAAAGTGTGAAGAGCGATTACGCTTTAGGATAAGGCTTTTGACCGCATTTTGGGCAAATTGCGACCATGATAACGAAGGGTTCCGACAATGAAGGCAAGACCGCAGTAGAAAAAATACAACCAGTGCCATGGAATGACCCGCAGCGTGAACCACAAGCCGCGTTTTTGGTAAAAAAATTGGTATACGTCCCGATTTATTATCAGTAGAAGCAGAGCCAGCCCCAGTCCAAGCTTCCAGGCTGTAGACCACCACCACCCAGCCACTAAGCAGGCTAACAGTACATTGGTCAACAGGATGCTAAAGCGAGTGGCATTTTTGAGGTTCAAATCGTTGTTAAGCTGGCGATCGCGCCAGAGCAACTCAGTCCAGGGAATCGCTCGATAAAACACTTCTGCTCTCAGCAAAGACCCGGCTCGCCAATGCTTTAAGTGTTTGACTTGAACCGTTTTATTGAGCTGAATCAGATAGCCTGCTCGCCTGAGACGGTAGCCCAACTCAATATCCTCAATCGAAGGATATCGATAGCCTTCATCAAAGCCACCCACGCTCCAAAAGATATTTCGCCGAATGGCTCCACAGGCTCCCCAAAAGGTAGACGCATCTTCGCAGGCGGTTTGATGCGTATAGTGATGAAATAGATTTTTGTATTGAGATAGAAAATTGGGCGCGCTAGGAGCATCGTCGTAGGAGCCAACCAGGGCTGCCAAATCGGGGCGATCGCGAAATGCCTGTACCATACGCTCAATGGTATGCCACGTCAGCGTGGTATCGGCATCCATAAAAAACAGTAAAGCCCCGTTAGCAACCTGTGCACCGCGATTCCTTGCCCGTGCCGGTCCACCTGCTGTTGGAAAGTGCAAAACCATAAACCCAGCCTGCTCGGCCAGCTGTTTGGAATCATCTGTACTGCCATCATCCACAACAATAATTTCTAAAACGTTGGGGGCAACAACCGAAAGGCTCTGCAAGCATTGACAAAAACTTTCCCCACCATTGTAAACAGGGACGATCACCGAAATCGTTAAGCTGTCAGCGATCGGGTTCGGTTGAGATACCTCAGTGGAGACAGGCAAGTGATTGCACTCTGGTGGATGGATTGAAAAAGCGTTCATTCGTGCGGCTTTCTCTATAAGATTTTTGAAATGACTAAGACTTCTCAAAATTTTCCAAGCCTCAAGCTCAAGCCGATGTAGATCAGAAAGCGTACTGCATGCTTTGCGGTATAAAGATAGATTGAATGG
>JBGTJW010000409.1:0-11497 GCA_041744955.1 Stenomitos sp.
TAAGAGCCGGGTTCTGTCACAGTCATGGAATTGGGGACTAGGGTTGAGGGATGGATGCAAATGATCAGCGTCTTAACGCCTGGAGCTAGCACATACCATAAATTAGGCAACCTTTTTCTAGACTGAGGTTTCTAGACCAGGGTGCTGTCATGGCTGAAGCCAAGATGAAGGTAGAAGCTAGCGCTTTAACTGAATCAAGCGACGCTTGTAGTATACATGTAGTATAGCAATCACCTTTGCTCGTTGAAAGCAGTTACCTCACTGCCTCAAGCTAAAGCTTACTATCGTTAGTCGGCGATCTGAAGCCTCAAGTTTAGCGAATCACGGTTTTACAGACCCAAACGCATTAGTAGCTGGATGTAAATTAAACCAGGGCTTGCTTTAAAGGTGGACGGGGTTGAAGTTCCTTGCTGGGAGACATAGCCTTCAAATTCCTTTCTTGTACAGGTGGACAAATTCATTAAATAGAGCAAAGTTCATTCACAGGATAGAGACATGACAAACCTTAATTTGAGACTCTAAGTGGAACGCTACTACCCTATGAGTCCTCGTCAATAAAATTCTGGTTGGCATGAATGAAATCAAAACGGTAGGGCTGCTAGGTCTACTGAGCGGGATCTTTGTACTCGCTGGCTATTATCTAGTCGGTGACGAGTCGGGTCTGTATCTAGGATTAGGCATAGCCGCAGTCACCAGCTTTGGCTCCTGGTTTTACTCGGATAAAGCAGCATTGTCAGCCTATCAAGCGCAGTCGATCGCACAAGAGCAGGCACCTGAACTTTACGATATGGTGGCTCGTTTAAGCGATCGGGTGGGCATTCCCATGCCCAAGCAGTTTGTCGTCCCAACAAAATCTCCGAATGCGTTTGCGACCGGGCGCGATCCTCAACACGCGACGATCGCCGTCCTCAATCTCAACCTGCCAGCGTTGCAGAATACGGCTGAGAGAAACCCGAGTTTTAGAGTTTTGGGATGCCAACCGCCTCTTTTTGTGAAGCAACCTGCTTTCTGCGTAAGCCGTGACATTTGATAAATTTCATGTCGCTCGGTACGAAGTCACAGGTGTTTGCCATCACATTTGCTTAGGATCAATTTAAAATCTAATGTCTCAGAGCAAGCATTGCTGCCTGATTAAAACTATGACCCAGCTTGAGTTGACGCAGTGCCTACATTTGGCTAAAACGCTAGATCTAATTGTGTCGAGCCGCATGATTAACGGGGTTTTGCACGTTTACGATGCCGCTGGGCAGAAGAAACCGTGGGACAGCTTTGTGTCCGATTACCCTTTAGAACGGCTACGGGCAATGATCGATCGTCGGCAAATTCGCCCTAAAACTGTGACCTGAGCCACGCGATGACGAAGCCAGACGGCAGCTTTGAGCATCACTTACACCTTCTGGCTCCCGTCTCCTTATAAAAATGCGTCGCTACTCTTGCGGCAACCTAAAACTGTTGCAAGAAACGCAAATCGCTTGTGTAGAGGCGGCGGATGTCATCAATTTGGTGCAACACCATAGCCAGCCGCTCGACACCCATACCAGCCGCAAAACCTGTGTAGACTTCGGGGTCATACCCAACTGCCTTTAGCACATTGGGGTCTACCATGCCGCAGCCCATAATCTCAAGCCAGCGACCCTTCCACTGCACATCGACTTCGGCAGATGGTTCTGTGAACGGAAAGAAGCTGGGGCGAAAGCGAATGGGCACTTCCCCAAACAGTTGTTCCAAAAATACTTTGATTGTGCCTTTCAAGTCGGTGAAGGTCAGTCCTTCGTCCACCGCCAAAATTTCGACTTGATGAAAGACCGCAGAGTGGGTGGCATCAACGGTATCGCGACGATAGCAACGCCCCGGCATGACAATTCGCACAGGTGGATCGTTCGTCTCCATGTAGCGAATTTGCACTGAGGAGGTGTGGGTTCGCATGATGTTACCGTCGGGGAGATATAGCGTGTCTTGCATATCTCGCGCGGGATGGTCAGGCAGAAAGTTCAATGCCTCGAAGTTGTAGTAGTCTGTCTCCATTTCTGGACCTTCGGCGACGGTGTAGCCCAAACCAACAAAGATGTCTGTGACTCGATCCATCATGCCGTTAATGGGATGAATGCGCCCCTGGGGACGATAGACCCCTGCCATCGTAATATCTAACGTCTCTGCTTCAAGCAGCGCCTGAATCTGAATCGCCTGGAGAGCAAGACGGCGACGATCGAGTTCCGTCTGGATGGTTTCCTTTACTTCATTTGCTAAGGCACCAATACGCGGGCGATCGGCAGCGTCCAGTTTCCCCATGCCACCCAGCACTTGGGGAATCGGACCCTTCTTGCCCAGGTACTTCACCCGCAGTTGCTCCAGTTGATCTAACGAGTCGGTCGCCGTTAACGCCTGTTGCGCTTCCTGACGAATGGATTCTAATTGTGCGGCGAGTTCTTGAAGCTGAACAGTCATACTAAAAGTTGTTGGTTGTTAGTTGTTGGTTTAGGGTTGTTGTTCTAGGACAAAGCACGATCGAACAACGAACAACTAGTTCATTTCCCAGCCCAAAGGGTTGAATAAGATCTGGATCGGGAACGTTGGCTCTCATGCGGCTTCGTCTGCTGCATTCATTCTTCAGTTTAGTAGCTGAGTGGAGGCATAGGCGATCGCACTCCAAAGTTCCCTACTCCCTACTCCCCATTCCCCATTCCCCACTCTCACTGATTCATGAAACTACTCATCAGCAACGATGATGGCATTTACGCTCTGGGTATTCGTGCTCTGGCGAATAGTCTAGCCGAAGCAGGGCATGATGTAACGGTTGTGTGCCCCGATCGTGAGCGATCGGCAACTGGGCACGGGCTAACCCTACACCAGCCCATTCGCGCTGAAATTGTCGAATCTATCTTTCATCCCAGCGTCAAAGCCTGGGCGTGTTCCGGCACTCCTTCAGATTGCGTTAAACTAGCACTCTGGGCGTTGCTAGATCATCCACCTGACCTGGTACTGTCTGGCATTAATCACGGGTCTAACCTGGGAACTGATGTGCTGTACTCTGGCACGGTATCAGCAGCAATGGAAGGCGTGATTGAGGGTATTCCCAGCATTGCGTTTAGCCTCACCAGTTTTTCCTCGTCCGATTTTCAGCCAGCCGCCGCCTTTGCCCAATCGCTAGTCGCTCAAATTGCCAAACAACCCCTGCCCGAACTGCTGCTGCTGAATGTGAATGTGCCTGCGGTAGCAGCGGCAGCGATCGAGGGTGTGAAAGTGACGCGACAGGGCATTCGCCGCTATATTGATGTATTTGAGAAGCGGCTCGACCCACGTGGTAAGACCTATTACTGGCTTGCTGGCGAACTGTTAGAGGAGGTAGACGAGGACTCAAGGCTGAGCGAGCTAGCCCCCACAGATGTGCAGGCAATTCGCGACAACTACATTACAATAACGCCATTGCAATACAACCTGACCGCAGCGACAGGACTAGCCAACCTAAAAAACTGGAATTTTACGTTCCCAGAGTGAGGTTATTCGCAGACGAGGTAATCAAAACGGCTAAAAATCATACTGGTAGAAAATCTTCTGACTTTTGTGCGTGTACGCGATCGAACGGGTACTTTAAGTAAAAGCCTTTTAGATTCGCACTTGCTTTACGCATGGTGTTTCGTCTAAATGGCTGAAATAATACCGCTTGATTACTGAGATTTAGTCCATCGTGCGATCACGATCACTGACATAGAGCACCTTTTTGATGAAGCTGCTTTAAAGGGTACGTTGAATCACTGTTTTTAATGTCACATTTATCCAGGCTATGTCTTTTCGTGGCTGAGGTAATTACTGAGCCTGGAGGCTTGATTGAATTTTGCAAAAAACACCCATGTCCAACACTGAAAACCAGTTTACAGTCACATTTTGGGGCGTTCGGGGAAGTATTGCCAGTCCAGGCTCTTCGACAGTGCGCTACGGCGGCAATACCCCTTGTGTTGAAATGCGCGTCGGCGGCGAGCGCCTGATTTTTGATGGGGGGACGGGCATTCGTGTCCTGGGGCAGTCGCTGCTGTCGCAGATGCCACTTGACGCACATATGTTCTTCACCCACTCCCACTGGGATCACATCCAGGGCTTTCCCTTTTTTGTGCCAGCCTTTGCTAAGGGCAATCGCTTCAACATTTACGGCGCGATCGCACCGAATGGCTCCACTATGGAGCAGCGCTTAAATGACCAGATGCTGCATCCAAACTTCCCTGTCCCGCTACAAATCATGGGTGCAGACCTGAAGTTTAACGACATTGAAATCGGCGAAACGGTTCGGATTAACGATGTCGTGGTCGAAAACGCCTTGCTCAATCACCCTGGTCAAGCAGTCGGCTATCGCATTAACTGGCGGGGTCATGCGGCGGCGTATGTCACTGATACGGAACATTTTCCCGATCGGCTGGATGAAAATGTCCTTGCTTTGGCGCATCAGGCTGACTTACTGATCTACGATGCGACCTATACCGACGAAGAATACCACTCGAAGCAATCCAGCAAAGTGGGTTGGGGGCACTCAACCTGGCAAGAAGCGGTCAAAATTGCTAAAGCTGCTCATGTAAAGACGCTGGTCATCTTCCATCACGATCCATTGCATAGCGACGACTTTCTCGATCAGGTAGGGTCAGATGTTGCTGCTGCGTTTCCTAATAGCTTGATGGCGCGAGAAGGCTTGGTGATTCACATTGCACCGCCCGTTATGGCTCGAGAGCCTAGAGCGATCGCGGCTGAAATAGGACTTTCGGTGTGAGTAGGGTACAGGGCGTAAGGAATAACGGAATGCACTCAACGCAAATGCCTCCCGCCTTTGATCCTTTGTGTGTAAAAATGTAAAGCGTGTGGGTTACTTCATCGCCAACTACTGTTCTGACTCCAACTGCCGTTGCCCTGGGAAACTTTGATGGTGTGCATCAGGGGCATCGACAGGTCATTCAACCTGTTTTGCCAACGCCTGGAGCCGTTGATCAAGGCACTCATCCTTATGCGACGGTGGTAACGTTTCGTCCCCATCCGCAAGAATTTTTTACAGGACAACCACGCCTGTTGCTGACACCGCTCACTGAAAAGGCAGCACAGCTTAGTACCCTTGGGGTCAAACAGCTTGTACTTTTGCCGTTTGATCGTGCGTTGGCAAGCTTGAATCCAGAGCAGTTTTTTGAGCAAGTGCTGGTGCAGCAACTCAAGGCAGTGCAAGTGAGCATTGGTTCAGATTTTTGCTTTGGTCAACAGCGATCGGGGACGGCAAGCGATCTACAGGCGATCGCCGCTCGCTATGGCATTGCCGTGACAATTGCGTCGCTCAAGCATCTAGGAGACGAGCGCGTGAGCAGTTCTGCGATTCGGCAGGCATTACAGGAGGGCAATTTGCCCTATGCTAATCAGCTTTTAGGTCGTCCCTATCGGCTCATTGGTAAGGTCACGCAAGGGCAGCAACTAGGACGCACGCTCGGCTTTCCGACTGCCAATTTGCAACTGCCACCCGATAAATTTTTACCGCGTTTGGGCAGCTATGCTGTGCGCGTGCATATCTGCGATCGTGATCATACGGTTGACCTAGCAGCGGTGCCATCTTTACCAGGCGTAATGAATATTGGTTATCGCCCTACGGTCGATGGCAAAACACAGACGATCGAAGTGCATTTGCTGGATTGGGCAGGCGATCTCTATGACCAAACGCTCATCGTTCACTTAGAAGCCTTTTTGCGATCGGAGCAGTCCTTCCCCTCCCTTGATGCCCTCAAAGCGCAAATTCAGGCAGACAGCGATCGAGCACGCACGTTGCTTAGTGCGACACCTTGACAAAAAGCGAGTCAGCAGAGAAAACCTTAGACTGTGTGGACAGTGATGGGTGCGATCGCAGTGCAAGTCTTTGCTCCACACCGAAAGCACACTGGAAAATTGCTACCGACTACCGCTTAAGTGGGAACACTAATAACGGTAGCCTTGGCAAACCTGCTGCCATGTATTGGCGGTAATCAGACTAGCCGTAAACAAACTAGCAGCAATAAGAGGAATGACTAAATGGCAAACGAGGGGCACCTTGCTTTGCTTAAGCAAGGCATAACCGCCTGGAATGAGTGGTGGCATAACCATCCCAAGACGAGTCCCAACCTTGAGGGAGCAAACTTCAGAAACACCAATCTGCGAGAAGCCAATTTTTACAAAGCTGACCTTAGGGAAGTGAGCTTCCAGAAGGTTGATCTCAGCATGGCAAATCTTGAAGGGGCAAACCTCGGCATTGCTATGCTTGCAGGAGCCACACTTTACACCGCCCTGCTCTATAGAGCCAACCTGCGTGAAGCCAACCTTTACAAAGCCGACTTGCGCGAAGCCGATCTCAGTCAGGTTGACCTTAGCATGGCGAATTTGCGGGAGGCTAACTTGAGCACCGCAATTTTGGAAGGAGCGACGCTTTACACAGCCATTCTCCATAAAGCTAACCTGCACGAAGCCAGCCTTTACAAAGCTGACTTACGCGAGGCGGATTTCAGCATGGCAAACTTGCGAGAGGCTAACCTGAGCATGACCAACTTGAGTATGGCAAACCTCTGCATGGCAAACTTGATTGGCGCAACGCTCTACGGAAGCAATCTGCAACAGGCGAATCTCAGTCTGGCAAATCTCTGTATGGCAAACCTGATCGACGCAACGCTGGACGGGGCAAATCTTGTTAGTTCGACCCTTATTGGCGTAAACCTCTACAAAGCGACGTTGATTGGTGCCAACCTGCGAGAAGCTGACCTGCGGGAAGCAACTCTAAGCACAACCAACTTAAGTAATGCGAACTTGCATGGCACGAACTTAATGATGGCAAATCTTCAGGGCGCAAACTTAACTAAAGCCAATTTAACGATGGCAAATTTGCAGGATGCTAACCTGCATCGAGCAAACCTCCAGGATGCCAATCTGCGCGAAGCGAATCTTGCAGGCGCTTATCTCAAAGAGGCAGTAATGCCCGATGGTTCAATACATGATTAGCGATCGCCCTTAGAGGATGTCTGAGACGTGTCTGGCGGTTAAAACCGCGACTACATCAACAAAATCCGCCGACGCAGACTACGGCAAGTCAAGAGTTTTAGCACCTGCGTTGCTTAAATGCCGTCAGGCTAGAGGCAGGTTATCGCCCGTCGGGCATGGCGACTTAGTGTCCGTATAGCCGTCATCTCAATCGCCAAGGCTACAAGCGATTGCCCTATTCACGATCGCCCTTATTACAGTTCATTAAAACTACTGTTTTGTGATGTGTAGAGGGGCAATGGCAGCATAAGTCACTCGCCCCTTCACCGATCGAAGCAGCTACAAGGTTGATACAGCGTTTCTGCGTCACGTATCAGATTGTTTGCGCGTCACTCAAGCCGGAACGAGCAACAAGCGCTAACAAAATTCTCGAAGCTCCTGTAAAGACGATGCTAATACCGACCAGTAGCCCGATCGCAAACCGACCATTCAGGGGCCACTCAAACCAGATCAGACCGCCCAGAACCAGTGTTGTAATGCCATTTGCCAACGACCAGACCCAGTTTGGCTGTGATCGACGTTTAAACGCATAAACAATCTCGAAAACCCCTTCTGTCAGCAGAAAAGCGCCCAGTGCCAATGTCAGCGTCAGCACTCCCTGTAGCGGATAGACCAGCAACAGCACTGCCGTACCGATATAGAGAAGACCCAGCAAAAGCTGCCAGATAAACCCCTCTTGCTGCCGCGTCTGATACGCATAGGTTAGCTTAGAAATACCGCTGAAGAGAATAATCCAGGCGATCCAGCTTTCAGCAGCAAGTGTACTGAAAAAGGGAAACGCGATCGCGGCGGCACCCAGCAGTATGAGCAGCACACCTGTCACGATCGCACCGTTGACGTTGTTTTTTAAATCGTTAGTAGACAAATCAGTAGTATTCATCCAGACCTCGCTTAATGCATTAACAGGAGCGTAAAACGGAGCGCTTCAACTGAATCCTGGACTGTATCGGATCATTTGAAGGCACATCACCGCTCACCAATACTGCGAGTGAAACACAAAGTAACAGTTGCTTAACAGTATCTCAAGAGGGAGAGCCAATTGTGCCGTAGGAGACAGAGTGGTATTGCAAAGCACCCTGGAAGCAGCAGGAGCGCTTGCTCTGAGTCCTTGCGTAAGGGCAGCGAAGCTATGCAAACGATCGCTAGATTCTCTTGGGTATGCTGCTCAAAACAGCTTCTCCATGCTCCTTTTCCTTGGGCAAATCAACTAGCCCTGCCGTAGGGGCGTGGGTAGGGTTTGAGTAACCGCTGACATTGATACACTGCGATCACCTGGACGATCGTCCCACCGCGACGAATTGGCAGATCAGCCACCTTTTGGATCGTCTGAAAGTATGCCTGATATTGCTTCAGCGTTCTGCTTGCCTGCGAGGCTGATGTGACTAGCAAGCCATCCTGCCCCACCCATTGATCGGGCGTTGACCAGAAAGCAAAACCGCGCAAATCCTGGTCGAAGCAGGTGATTGGTTTGGGCTGAAGCGGTGCGATCGCCATCCCCACCTGTCCCGCGAGAAACAGGTCGTTGGTAAACACAAAATTGGCTTGGCTCATGGCAGCAGTAAGCAAAGGGGACGCAAAGCCCTGTCGCAGTTGCTGGATGTCAATCAACTGCGTAGACGCATCATTGCTGGGAGCCAGAAACCCGCCAAGAAGGGCATAACGACTCGGTTTCTGTAGCGTGCCAAGCGTTAGATGCAGCAACAGCAGCAGTAGCACACTTGTAATTGCCCAACCGGAACCCCACAGCCAGCGTTTGACATTTTTGGGCGATCGCTGTTGCCAACGTACTGCCTGCTGTCCCAGTAAGAGCGTGGCACTCCAGAACCCTGGCATTGCCCAGGTTGGCAGAATCGATCGATACCCACCCATCAAGGTAAAGGTCAGCATCAGCGGCAGGGACAGCCAGAGGATGAAGGCGGTTTTGGGAGAGGAGAGAGGGGAGAGGAGAGAGGGGTGACGGAAGTCTTCGTCTTTGCTCTTGCCTCCCCTGCTCCCCTGCGTTTTTGCGGCTCTGCTTCGGTTGATTGTTTCGATCGCTGCTTTGCCGCTGACCCACCAGAGCGGAAAGCCGAAGGTTGGAAACAAATAACCCACGCCTGCAAGAAAAGTGACCAGCAGATCGAGGAAACTATAGCCCCGATCAGGGACTGCCCGCCCAGACTGAAACTGCAGTGAAACCCAGTCGTGTTGAGCATTCCAAATGACGATCGGTAGAATGGTTAGCGCAAACACCCCCAAACTTGCCAGCATCCAGGGCGAAAGCAGC
Organism: Stenomitos sp.; assembly: GCA_041744955.1. Lineage (GTDB taxonomy): Bacteria > Cyanobacteriota > Cyanobacteriia > Leptolyngbyales > Leptolyngbyaceae > Stenomitos. The sequence goes on from JBGTJW010000409.1 coordinate 9,287, forward strand.
GCCGCACGATAACGTGGACTGGTAAGGCAGAAACCAATGAGTCCGAAACCAAGTGCCAGTCCGTGATATTTGCTTAAGCAGGCGAGTCCGATGAGTAGACCGACGATCGCGAGTCGGTAGCCAGGGTTGTAGGGAGAGGGGAGAGGGGAGAGGAGTGAGGAGTAAGGAGAAGCTTCTTCTGTGTCTCCGCGTCTCTGTGGTAATACATCACTTTCTGCAACCGCCTGTTTCGTAGCAAAAAATTCGCAAACTGCTACATACAAAGTCGCTGTCCAGAAAAACATCAGTGGGCTGTCTGGCAACGTCAGGATACCGAAGCTGAGTTGAAAAATGGGGATGAGGGTGGCGATCGCCAGCGTAAGGCTTGCTGCTTGCCTGGAAAACAGCCGCGCACTGGTCAAATACAGCAACAGCAGTGATCCCGTATGTAGTAGCAGCGAACCCAACCGAATGGTGAAGGGGGACACGGAATGGGTCAGCCAGGGACCAAAGCCCGTGGTCAGTGCGACCAGCAGCGGGTGGTCAAAATAGCTCCAGTCTGGATGGAGGCTGTAGAGGTAGTAGTAGCCTTCATCAAAACCGGGTGGCAACCAAAGGGCGATCGCGCTCCGCAGCAAAAAGCCGCCTAGCAGAAGACTTACCAGTTGCCGATTCTCTCGCTGTGCCAGCCACTTTTTCACTGCTTGCATTCCATTCTCGTCATTACGCGCTCAAGCATGACAGCTTATGCTACCAAGTCTTACGCCACCAATCTGTCCTGCGCTCTTACTGCTGGTGTAAAAAGCAGAGTGTTATGATCTCAAAGTTCATTTGCGATCGATTGATGAATCTGGGCTTTTTAACGAACCGCTGCGAGTTTGCCGTACCAAAACGCTACAGCGGCAATGGCGAACTGGCATTTGCGGTGATTGGCTGTGTGCTTTGGTTTAGTGCGATCGTCATTCGTTTGGGCTTTAGCAGTAAACCCTGGACCCTCACTGAAAAGTTGATCGAAGCGACCTCATTTTTGGTTTTTGCGGCAGTACCAATCTTCTTTTTGGCAACCTATGAAGGGACAGAAGTTGCCAGACGAGTGCTGTTAAAAAATGACGGTTTTTGGTTTCAAACAGCTACCTGTTTGTTGCTTGGAGCTTATATTAGCGTGGTCAAATTACTTGGTTTAAACCCGGCTCGGTTTGGCTGGCTTAACCAGTTCGATCGCTTAATCATTCAGGATTATTTTTGGCTTAACGTTGTTTTGTTCTTGCTGGGCGCTTTTGTAGTGCTAAGGCTACCGTTTGTGATGCTGGCACTGCGCGATCGCAAGCCCTACGGCTTCAAGTTACCGACGTTACTCTCAATGATCAAGCAAAACAGCCAGCTTACTTTTCTGCTGGTTGCTAACTTTATTTACATCAGTCTTGTCCACACCTCACTGCTTTCAACTGCCTTCAAAGAAGAATCTTCAGGCTATTACATTGGTTTTGCCTATATTTTAATTGCGGCTTTGCTGTTATCGCCTATCGTTAACCCTTCATCGGTTCGCATGACGGTGTTTGATCTGCTCTTGACTGCGGCTTGTCTGCTGAGTTTGTTTTGCTTTTCCAGACCGTTTTTCAGCTTTGGACCGTTTATTGGTTTGACTCTTTTCGTCCTTGTCGTTATTTTTGGCACGAGGTTAGGACGCGAACACTTTGGCTACAGCCTCCAAATTCGTAAAACCGACGTTTTCTACACAGTCAAAGCAGTTTTAACGGCGGCTTTAATCCTGGTGCCATTGGCGATTTTGCTTCGATTTACACAACCTCAAGCTTCGACGTTTAATTTGCCGACGATCGCTCACTCTGTTCTCTTTTTCTTGAGTTATGCCGTTCTGTTTGCTTTTCGAGTCGGTCTTTTTGAGGAAATTCTGTTCCGATCGGGGCTAATGGTATTTATTCGCGATCAGATTCAAGCACGATCGCCATCGCAACACGATTGCAAGCGGCTTGTTCTACTCTCCGCTGTCATTGGCTCCATTATTTTTGGCATTTGCCACATTGGTAATGATCCGGGTGCAGGCATTGCACTCTCGCCCTTCCAGTTCAAAGCAATTTATGCAGCGCTGGCAACCCTGGCTTCTATGTTCTACGCGCTTGCCTTTGGTGAAACCAATCGCCTCTGGGCATCCATTACCATTCACGGCATTGTTGATACGATCGCGGTTCTGTTGCTAGGTGCTTCGTTAGTGGT
>JBGTJW010000410.1:0-3163 GCA_041744955.1 Stenomitos sp.
CCCATCGCTCCATCATGAGCGGCAGTTCTTGCTCGAGAAAGGCATGAACTGCGTGCATTTCTTCAAGACGTTGGCGCAATGGTGGTGCGCTGCTATCAATCAACTTCAACCCCTGTTCGGCAATTTGACGAAATGTTTTGATCTGCGTAATGCGTTGCTTCGTCAACTCAGCCCAGGCATTGGGCTTAATGCGAAAGTAATCTCGCCGTTTACCCGGCAGACTGGTGCGTTCAATCAAACCCAGTTGCGTGAGTAGACGTGTCATGGTGCTAATTGAGCCTTTGCTTGCCTGCAAAACGGCAGCTAATTCACCCGGCGATTGGTGTGGCGGGTTAGAAATGAGCAACCAGCCCAAAATGCGCCCTGCCATACGTGGCAAACCGACTAGCTCAAACGAAAGCCCCACTGTTTCGATGAACTGCTGCTGCTCAAGGGGCGGATAGTCAAACGGCAGATGTTCATGTTTCATCAGGCTTGGGTCAGTGTTTTGCAAGGATGTTGCACTCATAGCCACAAGCTAACACATTTAGTTTAGTAATTACTGAACAGTTAGAAATAACTGGCATAGCAAAAGGCTGAAGGCTGAGGGCTGAATCGAAGCCCTTGCTCAACGGACGTTTCAAGGTTTATGTCTGTCCTCACGTTCTCTTCGACTGCTATACGTGTTGGTAATGTCGCAGCGATCGCCAAAGGACACATTTCTCCCTTTGAAACCCTGATGTAACGACAAGTAAACACCGCTGTATTGATCTTGTCAGGTATTGCAGACGGTTGGTTGCAACCCCCTTGTGTTAGAGGTTTCAGCAGCTTTAGATTGATTGCAGCGCTTTACTTTTGAGTATGATGAAGTCTATTCGTCTTGCTGCTAGTCGATCGCCCATGTTAAGACTGAGTTCTCTACGTCCAATGCTCCAGTCCTGGAAGCGTTTGGCTTGAGTACTCTTTAGAAAGAACCGAAAGAACCGTCCGTTCGATGCTTTTTTTGTAAACATTGCCCAAACCTTTCGGATTAGTCCACCGCTCTGATGCATTCAGTACAATATGCTGACCGATGCCATCGAGCGCCCAGACTGAGTTAAAGCCTATGAGTCCTTCGCCTGACCATTTCCCCCCATCCTCCAAGCCTCCCTTGCCTGACGAAACTACCCCCACTCCAGAACAGCCCTCTTCTGCTGATCCGACATCAGCGGCTGCCTCTGGGGCTAACGAAGCCAGCGTCGATCGCACCTCTACCACAGGGTCTTCTAGCACAGGGTCTGATGAGGCATCTGCCACGGCTGCATCGGACACACCGCCGTTAGTACCCAAGCGACCGTTAATGCGTCCCGTGAGCCGTCCACAGCCACCGGCAACGCCGCCTGTCGCCCAGAAGCCTGTAGAAGTTGCGGCTGTAGCACCGAAGCCTGAAGTTGTGCCGACTCCAGTGGTTGAGAGTAGTCCTGCGGCAGCGCCCGAAGCGGTAGCTGGGGATGTATTGATTCGACAGCAGCCGATTCCACCACCCAGCGAGCCGAAGCAATATCGCGCGATCGGGCTGGTGCGGGGTCGGTACACTCCAACTGACGAGCAGTTTACTCGTGGTGCAATGCTGACGAGTGATGGCACAGAGGTAGAAGCGGTGCTACTGGGACGTGTGATGAGCCTGGTGCGAAACCATCTGGATTTAGAGCAACAACATCTCTGGGTCGTTTATCCCCGCACTCGTGAAATGCGGCAGGACTTGCACGTACAGATTGTCGGCGTTTGGGAACCAGAGAAGCTAAATAAAGAGGGCGAGGAGGGGTCTGTTGAAGGTGCATCTGAGCCAGAAGCCTCGCCTCAGTCTGATTCCTCCCCAACAGCACCAGATAGCAGCACCCCTGAAGACTCAGGGTTTGACGAAAACTACTTCTCGATTCGGGGTGAAGTGGTGTTTTACTCTGCTGAAGAGCAGCAGATTGTGGTCAAAATCCAGCAAGCTCCTCGCAAGACAGCCGATCGTGAAAAAGCCTTCAAACTCCGCTTAGACGGTGTTTTAAGCAGCCCTAAAGCACTCGGTTATTTTTGGGATCTTCAGGTCGAACGGCGTGGTGCGGCTCTTGTGGTCACAAGTGGCACCCCGATCGGGCTAGTGCCACCGAAGAAAAAGACCGCCAGTGCCGGGTTCAAACGCACGGGCGATCGTCGTCCGCCCCAACGCAAAACACGCCCTGTCGGTGCTAAAAGTGCTGCACCTGCTGGCGCACCGCGTCGAGAGCCATTGCCCAAACCAGTCAAGCGTGCTGAACCAGCCAGCGAGGGTTAATAGAGCCACCTTAGTCGATCGTAATTTGCGAACCCCAGGCATCCTGCGGTCGAAAGGTTTGGTCGGCTGGTATCGGCGCGACAAACTCTGTCAGCGTAAAGGTTCCGGCTTCAATCCACTGCTTTAACTCCATTGCCACCTGGCGGGAGCGAAACAGGCTGGCAAGCGGCGCGACCCGTACATTTTTGCCGTCGATCGTCAGCCGTCCCGACTTGAGTTGAGCATAGCTAACCAGCCCAAAGGTCGGGCGGACTCGGCGTGGAATGGAGAAATCAACCACAGGTGCCACCAGGTCTTGATCCTGAACGGCACAGTGCGCGACCACTTCTTCTTGCAAAACTGGAAACGGTACACCCACACCCAGCATCAGCGACGGACCATAATTCTTGAAATAGCAGCCCCGCACCCAGCGAGCATGCATTTGCTTGGCATCACCAATCAGCGCCAGAGTCGCGGCGGGTCCGATCGGGGTGCGATTCGGTAGCCGTCGCTGCAAGGGAAAGTGTTGAGTGCCTTCCCAGGCAACATAGCCAATGCCACCACCGAGAAAAATGCGGGTGCCAATGCCTACAAGTTGGAGATCGGGATCGTTTAGCAGAGGCGCGATCGCGCCAGGGTTTGAATAAACAGCGTTACCCAGACGAGGCTGAAGCGGTCCAAGATAGGTTGCCAACGGGCGATCGCCCCCATTTACCCCCACAATAAAGTTTTGATAGAGATTGCGCGGATTGAAGAGATAAAACTGATTAATCGTCTCGCGGGTAATCGTGGTTTCAAACGAGGCACGGGGATAGCAGTCGGTCACCTGTCCGAGCGCCCGCAGATGCACTGGTTTACCTGCAATTAAGTCCTCAATCACATAGCCGCCACCCTTTTCGC
>JBGTJW010000411.1:0-3701 GCA_041744955.1 Stenomitos sp.
CGAAGCGGCATTTGATGTCCGGATTGAGATGATGGCAGCGTTGGAGCGGATTGAGGGCGGTGGTAAGACGCAACTGCCGATGTGGTTGCGTCTTACCCAGGGTGGCGGTGGTATCACCAGTCCTGCTGAGTGAGTGGGCAAACGTGTCCAGCAAGTTTGAAAAAGAGGCAATTCAAATAGTGCTGTGGGATTGCCCTGTGAAATCCGCCAATTTCTATATTCCGGTTAATGACCATTATCTGGAATCTGATGAGCCTCAGACAAGTTTAACGCTTCGATCGGTGGCTGAACGCTATAATGCTCTCATATTGCCCGTTTGAGAGTCTGGCTATGCCCTCACCGTTTCTCGGCATGGACCCTTATCTGGAATATCCGGCATTTTGGTCGTCCTTTCATACGCGGCTCATGGTGGCGATCGCGGATACGATCGCGCCTCAATTAAGTCCGCAGTACTATGTGGAAGTGGAATCCCGCACCTACCAAAGCGATGAGAGTGATGAGGCACTCTTGATCGGCATTCCAGATGCCATTGTGTTTGCGGGGCAAGCGGATATACCCTTGCCTGAGTCCGTCCTTCCAGAAGCGGCAGCGGTGATGACCCAGTTACGTCCTGAAAAAGTGACTGTGCCGATGCCGTTAGAGGTTAAGGAGCGCTACTTAGAAGTGCGGGAGGTAGGGACTGATACGGTGATCACGGTCATTGAACTCTTATCGCCAACCAATAAACGTACTGGTGAGGGACGGACTGCTTATGAGAAGAAACGGCAGTTGATTTTGGGGAGTGCAACACATCTTGTGGAAATCGACTTGCTTCGCGGTGCTAAACCGATGCGGGTGCGGGGAAAACCAACGAACGCAGTGTATCGTCTTTTAATTAGCCGCAGCCAACAGCGCCCCACGGCTGACCTTTATGGGCTTGCCTTACAACAACCTTTGCCGAGTTTTCCCATTCCTTTGAAGCCTGAAGAGCCAGAACCCTTTGTCCCCTTACAGGACGTTTTCTCTGACCTCTACGACCGTGCGCGGTATGCCACCCGCATCGATTACCGTGAACCGCTGCCGCCACCGAGTCTTGCCGTCGCCGATCAGCAGTGGGTCGATGCCCTCTTAGTATCAATCAGGGGTGCCTAGTGACAAAGGCGCTGCCGGAAAAATGCCGTAAGTGTGCCACCCTGTCAGCAGAGCAGGCGCAGATGTTGCATGGAGCAGAGGGCGATCGCTGCTGGAGTCCATCTGTTTGTTATAGCCGACGATCGTATGCTCGACATCGTGATCGCATCAATCAAACCCGTAACCGCAAACGGAAAGAGGGTGAATTAGAGCAAATTTCAGTTGAGTTTGAACCACTCGCTCAGTTGGTTTTTGGGGTGCTGGTGGTGTATCGTCAAGCCGGAGTTGATACTCCCGTTCATGCGATCGGCGCAGAGATTTGGCAAGGACAAGCAAAGGTGGCGATCGTGCCGCCCATTCACTGTGCTGGTATGGTGCCGAGTCAGGTGCATACCTATGTGGATAAATTGCTCAGTGTGTTGGAGGAACGCTACGGGATCAAGAAGTTTGCGAGTCAGACGCGGCTGAACCCAGAGTTGTGTGCCATTCGTCCTTGTCCGTTGCAACCGTGAGGTCAGAACATGCGGCAGCTTGAACAACTGGAATTACCGCTGTGGGAGGTATTGAAGGAAGCGACAAGCGCTCCGGATGTAGCGGATGTACGGCAGTTGCTAGATGGGTTGGATGCGGCGCTGTTGGATCTCAGCACGGTGGGGCAGTTACAGGTAGCAGCAGAAGCGATCGCTCAGATCGCGCAGGTGTTTTGCGATCGCTCCACACTGGCGTTTGAAGCGTTGGAGGCAACGAGCAGTCATGATGGTCCGGTGATGCCCAGTGATGCGTTCGATCGCTATGTGCGACAAAGTATGGCAGTCGATTTTGAGCAATTTATCGAACCGCTGGCGGGTCTGCCGAGAAAGTCCCCAGAGCGCCAAAGTCTAGCCGATGAGCCTCATTCCGTTGTTGGGGCGCTTGATCAGGTTGCGTTGCTGCAAGCCTTAGATCAGCAGATGAGTCAACAACCTGACTTGACGGAATTGGAGGCATTCAATCAGGCGATCGGTCTAGCGCATGCGGAGGATGTCGCTGCCTGGAGTACCGCGATCGCCCAATGGCTGGCAGCACATCAAATCGTAGCCATGCCTTTGGTGCAGCTTCAACGCTCCCTTGGGATGCCCTTAGTGCAACTGTGGCTGGCTTTGCTTTGGGGTGGCTATGACCTGGAGCAACGCGGGGAGTTTTATGAAACCCAACAGGTTTGGCTTGTGGGACAGAGTTGATCACTAAGGTTGACCTGGGCGTGACAAATGCAAAGGTGGAGCTTCCAGCCAGCGAACTATCACGTATTTTTGCACGGTTTGATCGTCTCTCCAGTCACGATCGCTGGCAGCATAGCGGTACTGGCTTAGGACTGGCACTTGTCAAAGCACTGACTAAGCCGTGAGGCGGGACAGTGATCTTGCGACTCAACGCTCAGGGTGGAGCCTTGAGCGGATGCTTAGCAAACGTTTGAATTGCGTGCGAGTTGTATAAGTTCTGCTAAACCATTCAAAGGGTAGAGATAAGCTGGGACAACTTCTGTAAGTATTAAGCTGACTGCGAAAGCACCCAACATAAATTTCTACTCTTGACACAAACTATTTGACATACTCAGTAAAACTTGACGCGGTGAAGCCAAAGCCTACCAGACCGTCATCACGCATGGTCTGCTGTTGAGATCAACCCTCATCAAGCAACAGTTTAGGGCAGCTTGCTCCTTTGCCTGTCTCTTATTCACCTATAGTTCCTGTCCCAACCTTTAAAATCTTGATCTTATGCAGCCCACTAATCGATTAACGAGACTATCATCGCCGCTGCATCAATTTTTGACTCAACCGATCTTTAGAGCAGCGAAAGTCACTTTAAACCCGTTTGAGTTCTGGAACCGCTACCGCATACAGCGTCTGGAGGCTTGCTGGATCTACGATTCAGTAACGCTTTTAGAACACTGCTGGGTGCAAGAGTGGGGGTTGAAAAAGCCTTAAGGTGTGCCAATCACACCACCAAGGTTTCTTTCCTCTGTGAAGTGTTGCCCTGAACATATTCCATCTGACATTGGTCTGGTTATCGCTAAATGGCTCAGGCTCAATTTTATGGCTCAAGGACATTGCAATTTGGTTCCTTCAAATCACGTCACGCTGATGACTGTTGACCCGGTTGTAGCAAAGCCAGGCTTGACAAAACAGATGGCAGTCATTACGCCTGTTGAAGGATTGGCTCTCATCCTTTTCTGTTCGACGGCAGTCGTGGCACTTTTCCTCTTGATATCTCCAGAGATTTGGCAAGTTGTCAGAACAAAAATGACAGCGCTCAATCGCTGCCATCAAACTCCCTGTAGAAAGTGTCGCTTCTTTATCAACAACCATTATTTACCTTGCGCGGTACACCCTTCATTTGTATTCACCCAGCAGGCGCTAGATTGCGCCGACTACCATCCGCTCAGTCAACATTAATCATTAAGGAGACGCTTGCCATGCTAGATAAAGTCAAAACCCTGCACGGTTATAAATTGGCAAATCACGACGAGGGTGCCATCGGCACGGTCAAAGACTTCTACTTCGATGACAAGCACTGGATCATTCGCTATTTAGTGGCAGACACAGGGAACTGGC
>JBGTJW010000412.1:0-12212 GCA_041744955.1 Stenomitos sp.
TCGTCATCGTCAGCACCAAAGAAGGACGCTTTATTCAACAACTGCTGCAACAGCACGACGTTGATTTCACAAAGCTGCGAATCTTTGGCAAGGAGGTGAAGCGACCGAAACCCGAAACGCTGCGATCGCTCATAGCAGAGCATGGAAGTGATGCAACAGTTTGGTTCGTGGAAGATCGGCTGCAAACCCTTCATGCAGTCCGTCAGCAGCCAGATCTGAACGAGGTAAAACTTTTTCTGGCTGACTGGGGCTACAACACGCTAGCCGAACGCCATGCGATCGCGCAAGCACCGCACATCCACCCACTATCCTTACGAACGTTTAGCCAACCGTTGACAACGTGGATTGCTTAAAGAGGGGCAAGCGACTTGTATTTCAACGACCCTCTTCATACTCTGGTATAGCGCTACTGAACGAGATAGCGGGGTTTTAGTCTTCTTTCTAGCCGCTTCAACTGGGTTACTCTTTACCGTAAGCTGACCGACGACTCAAACCCGGTTTCGCACTCTCTGCTCTTTGTTAAGGTCGTCGAGTTGGGGTCGTTGCGAAACTCAACACCTTTGAGATGGTTGAAATGAGCCTTGATGGTTGAATTCGTTACAAAAATTTAGAAGATTATTCAAAGCGGCTTTACATCAGGTGCGGCGACAGTACGCCAAGCGTGTAAAGGCTGAGAGCTATGTCAGAAAGCACTTGCAGCCTCAATTGCACGTCAGTCTTGAGTCCGCGCAGGTGAAGGTGCTGATTGAATTCTTTATTTTTCGCTCAACGTGTAACCCGATCGCTTGGCTGTTGTATATCTTCCGCCATCTCTATGTTCTATACCGTACAGAGGGCTTAGTATGAAGGTATTGATATAAATCTATTTTTACTTATTTATTAAATTTACTTTATGGTTAAGCGATCGCTCCAGGCATCCGAGCTAGGCATTCAGGAAGCAAAACGAGCTTTTGCCCTGAAAGGCTGGACGCAAGAGAATCTCGCTGGTGAGGTGAACTTAAAGACGCGCCAACCGATCTGGCGCTTTCTCTCCGGTCAATCTGTTGAACGCCATATTTTTCTCGAAATCTGCTCTGTGCTGGGGTTAGCTTGGCGTGAGATTGCCATGAATCCACCCGCAGAATTTCCAGAAACGCCTGGGAATGGTCAGTCAGCGGGCATTGATCTGGAGGCGCTCGTACAAAAGGTGCGATCGCAGCGATCTGCCAAAATTCAAGACCAGTGCGGCATCTTGCAGCTCTTAGATATCAGCCGACCTGTCAGCATTGATGACATTTATATTGATGTTAATGTCTTGGAAGAAATCGAAAGCCAGCAATCGGTGGCGATCGAAGACCTGAAAAACCTGGGACCCGAAGCCTTCGATCGCTTTGGGCTAGGTACGGTAGACCAAAAGCACGTACCGGGTACACGGGTAGTCGAAACGTATTCTAGGCTCCGGGTCTTGGGCAAACCAGGCGTTGGTAAAACCACGTTTCTACAGCATCTCGCCATTCAGTGCAATAACGGCACGTTTGCCGCAGAGCGGGTGCCGATCTTCATCGCGCTGAAAGACTTTGCGGAAGAGTTTAGAAGCAGCGGCGACTCTAGCCTTTTAACCTACATCCGTCAAGAATTTTTCACCGCTGGTCTGAGCGACCCAACCGTGATCGAAACGTTGTTGCAAGCAGGCAGGGTTATGCTCTTGTTGGATGGCATGGATGAAGTGCTGAATCAGGAGAGCACTGCCGTCTTACGCGAAATGCGTCGCTTTGCCGATAAATATCACAGCAATCAGTTTGTAGCGACCTGTCGCACGGCAGCGCAAAAGCTCAGGCTGCGGGGCTTTACCGATGTTGAAATTGCCCCCTTCAGACAGGAGCAAATCACTGCGTTTGCCCAAAAATGGTTTGTTGCCTTTACCAAGACCACTGCTCAGGCAGGGCAGGCAGTGTCTGAGCAGTTTATACAAAAGCTGGAGTTGCCGGAAAACTGGCAGTTTCGCCAACTCATTGTCACCCCCCTGTTTTTGCACCTTGCCTGCTGGGTGTTTCATGGTCAAGCAAAATTTCCGACCAAGCGCACAGACTTTTACAAGCAAGGGCTAGACCTGCTTTTGGGCAAATGGGATGAAGCTAGAGGCGTTGAGCGCGATGATGTGTATCGAGACTTTTTATTGCCCCAAAAGCTCAAGCTGTTGAGCCAGATTGCAGCGGCATCGTTTGAGCGGGGTCAATACTTCTTTGAACAGCGCGTGCTGGAACAATACATTGGAGATTACCTACGGAGTTTGACAGAGGTTCCCCCTGAGCCAGAAGCCCTGCAAGTGGAAAGCGAAGCCGCGCTAAGGGCGATCGAAGCGCAGCATGGTCTCTTGGTCGAACGGGCACGCGGGGTGTTTTCCTTCTCCTATCTGGCGTTTCAAGAATACTTTACGGCGCGAAACATCGTTGCCAGCTACAACTTGGAGGCATTTGAGCAAGCCCTCAGTGGGTTGGTCAGCCACATCACCGATCCACACTGGCGTGAAATCTTCTTGTTGACTACGGCTATGCTGCGGAGCGCCGACTCTTTGATGCAGTTGATGAAGCAACAAATTGATGCGTTGGTTGCCAAAGACCCTTACCTCCAGGAGTTTTTGACCTGGGCAAGCCAAAAAGCGCAACTGGTGCCATCCCCTCCCAAAGTCGCGACGGGACGAGCCTTTTATCTGGCGCTGGCTCGGACACCGCATGTTGCGTCTCAATTTGTCTTAGCCAGCACCCTTGATCAGGGGATGTTTCTGGATGCGGCGCTGGATGACCTGCTGCTCAATTGTGCGATCGAGCAAAGCCAGTCTTTTGCTCATGCTCATGCCTGTAGCGATGCGCTCAACAACCTTCTGGTGATTGTGCTGGATGCTGGCTTTCAAAAGTCACTGCAACAACTGAAAGATCAATTACCCAATGCCACTCAAACTCAGCATCACTGGCAAATTTGGTGGAAGACGCACTATGCTGCCTGGGTCGAACAATTGAAAAGTACGATCGCAGCCTACCGCAACATTCACCACCAATGGCAGTTTAGCCCTGAGCAACAGCAAACGCTGCAACATTACTACGATGCCAATCAACTTCTGCTGGATTGTTTACGCAGCAATTCTGAGGTGACAGCCACGGTGCGACAAGAAATTGAAGCGACTTTATTATTGCCGCAGAAAGAACTTGAGGAGCGAGAGTGGCAATAAAGGTTAGCTTGCAGTTCTTTTTGCCAAAAGTTCAAATTTTTAGCTTAATTTATACAATTTCAACCTAGTCAAACAGTCGGTATACACGATTTCCAACCTCTGGTTGCTACGCTTTAAGTAGAAGATAAACGACCTTTGATTTAAGAGGACGTGCAGACGGATGATCTGTCCCACTTGCACGTTGTCTTTTCGTGAAAATTAAGACACAGGCTTGAAACAGGAAATGAAACCAGGCTGCAAAAAGCTTTTGCAAAAGAGTGATGCCGTCTTCAAAGTAAACGCAACTTAAAATGACCATACGCATCTCCGCTTCAATGCCATTCTCAACACATTTAAGGCTCGATCGCAGTCATCAAATCCCTTCTGACGCGGCAGTCAACCACTCGCTGAAAAATAGACATCATTGCCTACTTTGTTCAACAGTTTTACTGCGCCATATGCGCTTAGGCGGGCTTTATTGGCGCTGTAGCCACTGTCATGAAGAAATGCCAATTTTATAGAATGGCGCTGGTTTGAACCAAGCTAGAAAGATAGCATCAAAGCTTGAGGCTCTAATAAAGTTGATTAGAAATTAATTTTTTGAGAAAAAATAGTGCCTCTAAGTCTAGATCCAGGAACTTGCTTTCTCTCTGCCTCTAGCTTCAAAGAATGATGTTGAAAGCTATTCCCTGCCTGTAAATCTGCCTCATTAAGCATCACCATTGTTTCGGCACCCACTCTCCCGCAGGGCGGCTCTGAACCCAACGCCATTTCGATCAGATACGTCCATTTTTCGGTTTCAGCATGAGAGCCATGAATAATTCCTTCCCCACCAATGAAGCAGACGCGCTGTGTTCGACAAAACTTAGGAGCATTTAAGAGATTTGAGTTCATATCTGACATCTTTATAATTTCATAGTTGTTACCTTTGTTTTAGTTGAGATAGTCCAAAATACTATGTACCTTTTGAATGGTTTAGTAGAACTTAGACACAACTCAAACACTGGCTTTTGAATGGAAATTAAAAGTGTCTGAGAAGCCAAAAAAGCGTTTTACTTCCTATGGCTGTCTTAAACCTTGGGTGTTTATGTCCTTACCTCACCACAATGCGCCCTCACCCTAGCCCTCTCCCATAGAAGAGGGAACAGGAGCTAGTCTTATGTCCTTTTCCCATCAGGAAAGGAGTTGAGGGTGAGGGGGACTAGTTTAGTGTTCCAAGTGTATAAATGCTAAAACCTGGGCAAGAAGAGCGTTAGGATTTCGCTTAGTAAGTAGGAGGGCTAAATTAAGCACCACTGAGAGACTGGGTTTCGACTGCGCTCAACCTGCTGACACATAGGGCTGAGCGCATTTCGGCTTCGCTCAATGCCTCTTGTAAAAATAATTACAACCAGCTACTTACACAGTTCTGGAGAAGACATAACCGGGAGTGAAGGCACTTTGAAGCGAGTCCTTGAGCTTTGTTAAGTTTTATGTCGTAGTCACTCAACTGATTCAACTCACTCAGGAGATCAAACGGTCATCTGCCAATGTGTAGAGATTGAACTTCTCATCTAAGTTCATGTAAAGAGAGCCTCTCCTTAACGGCTGACTAACCCGATTGGTTTACCCCTTGAAGTCAATTGGGTTTTCTACTTTTCCATCACAGGCTATAACGCTGACCTGGAGGTCTTAATATGCTTCTTACCCATCGCCAATCGTCTCAAATTGAGCTACTTAAAGGCGTGCAAGTGCTTGTGGTTGATAACGATCGCGACAGCAGAGTGTTTTACCATACTTTGCTCGAAGGCTGTGGCGCAACTGTCGTTACCTGCGACTCCATCAAGGAAGCATTGACTATCTTTAATTGGCTCTCACCTCAGATTTTGCTTTGCGAGATGCGCTTTTTAGGCGAAAGCATTGAAACCCTGGTCGCAAAATTGCACGACATGGAACGAAAGGGCGGTCAGCATATTCCCGCGATCGCCATTACAACTTTCATTACGGATAGCCTTGCCCAAATTCTCAACGCTGGTTTTGAGGACTTTTTGCTGAAGCCAATTGATCTGGATAAATTAGTCTCTGTGATGCGGCATCTAGTGCATACCAGAAAAACGAAGATTTTTGCTCCCAGTCCAAACCTGAAAACTAAGTTAAGAGCTAAACGAGCAACAAAAAACCATGCGTCAGGAGCGCTAGTTAATTTCTATGCATCAAATTGAGAACAATAATGACTAAAAGTGAACAAGCCTCGATCGAAACACAAGCAAAGCTTAATCAACTCAAAGATGACTTTTTAAGTACGGTTTCACATGAGCTGAGATCGCCTGTGACCAATATCAAAATGGCGACTCAGATGCTGAAAATTCTGTTTCAGGATGATGATCTGCAAGCGTCACCAGTCACCGCTCGTCTCGGTTTAGATTCGGCTTCTCAGCCAACCACAGACTTCTCTAAACGTGTTGATGAAGCACTCCCATCATCATTAAAAATCAGAGCAGCCCATTACATCCAAATTTTAGAACGAGAGTGCGATAAAGAAGTAAGTCTCTTGAGTAACTTCCTTGATTTACAACAGCTTGATGCAGGCTCGTATGCCTTTAGCCACACAGCCATTCAGCTTGAGAATTGGCTACCACAGATCATCAAGCCCTTTCTCGATCGCATTGCGACCCAACAACACAACTTTCAGGTTGATGTGTCCGATCGCCTGACCGCTATCGTCACCGATCCCATTAGTCTAGGGCGTATTGTCGGTGAGTTGCTGACCAACGCCTGCAAATTTACGCCTCCTGGCGGCACTATTGCACTGACGGTACTTTTCCCTGAATCAATGGCGCTTGAAGGCGAGGAAACTTTGCAGCTAACAATTACGAATACAAGGGTCGAAATTCCTGCCCATGAACTCCCTCGGATCTTTGATCGGTTTTATCGTCTCAATAGCGATCGCTGGGAACATGGGGGTACTGGGTTAGGGCTGGCACTTGTGCAAAAGATGACGGCTTACTTGGGCGGTACGATCGTGGCAGAAAGTAGCGGTGGAAAGACCAGCTTTACCCTGACCGTGCCCATTCACGGCGTTTGCATCGTTAAGCTACCCTAACCATAGCCTTGAGCCTTCAGGCACTTGCTCATCCCCAGGACTTTTTAACAATCAACTTGCGTTACTTGCGTTAATGTATGGCTGGAATACCGTGGTCATGCACGATCGCGCTCTATTCATCACACCAATGCCCTTTTGACACGCTACAAATGACGATCCCCTACCTGCGGCTTCCTTCTTAATAAAGGGGATCAATCAGAGAAAGCCGTAGCCAGCACTTTTTGAATGGGTCTTATTCCTGGACTGAAGCGAACCAGAAAGCAAAAATATGCTCCAATAGGCTGTTTTTGTAGCAAATAATTCAGATCCGTTAAAGCAGCCATGCGGTGCTGGTAGGGATGAGACGAGGAATGCAGCATGGATAATCTGAAGGTGATTGTGATTGGTGCGGGGATGGGTGGCTTGACCACAGGTATTGCGTTGCAGCAGGCGGGCTACATCGTCGAGCTGTACGATCGTGTCCGTGAGTTACGTCCCGCAGGCGCTGCCATTTCGCTCTGGTCAAACGGGGTAAAGGTGCTGAACCACCTGGGCTTGAGTCAGGAAATTGCCAGCATTGGCGGACAAATGGATCGCATGGCGTACTACAGTCACACCGGCGAAAAGCTCAACGACTTTAGCCTGCTCCCTTTGATGGAACGGGTGGGGCAGCGTCCGTATCCCGTCGCACGGACTGACCTGCAACTAATGCTGCTGCAAGCCTTTGGAGCCGAGAATGTGCGTCTGGGCATGAAGTGTGTTGGTGTCGAACAGGATGCAACTAGCGTGACTGCCCGCTTTGAGGATGGCAGCACTACAACAGGCGATGTGTTGGTAGCAGCCGATGGCACGCACTCGCTCCTGCGTCCCTATGTGTTGGGGCAACCGTGCGATCGCCGCTACGTCGGTTACGTCAACTGGAATGGACTGGTGCCTGCAACGGACGAACTGGCTCCCCTCACAAGCTGGGTGATCTATGTGGGCGAACACAAACGCGCCTCGCTCATGCCGATCGCAGGCGTTGGCGGAGCCTCTGCGGAGCAGACTCGCTTTTATTTCTTCTTCGACGTGCCGATGTCCCACGAGAAGGCTCAGGAGTCGGGTGAGCTTCGCGCTGAACTGGAACACTTTTTTGCGGGTTGGGCGACCCCAGTGCAAACGTTGATTCAACGCCTGGAGCCAGACAAAACCAATCGCGTGCTGATTCATGATATTGAACCGCTAGAAACTCTGGTACGTGGTCGCGTGGCGCTACTGGGCGATTCTGCACACGGTGCTGCTCCCGATTTGGGGCAGGGTGGCAGTCAGGCGATCGAGGATGCGTTTGTGCTTGTAAACTGTCTCAAAACTACGCCCCTTAGCGTTGCTGATGCCCTCCAACGCTACGAAGCCGATCGCAAAGAGCGCGTCGCCGATATCATCACTCGTGCCCGCAAACGTGCCGATATGATCCACGGCAAAGACCCCGCAAAAACCCAACAGTGGTACGAAGAACTGAAGGATGACGATGGCACAGAGACGATCGACGGCATTGCGAAAACAATTCTGGCTGGACCGTTGGGGTGAGGGAGAGAGGAGAGAGGGGAGAGGGGAGAGGGGAGAGGGAGTGAAGAGTGAAGGGGTGAAAGCTGCTATGCGATCGCTTTTGCGCTGTCTGAGTAAAGGAAGGGGGATTTATCGCGCTTAGGATGGTGGATTAATCAACAGGAAGTATCTCCTTTCTGTAGAGACGTTCCATGGGACTTCCCTACCTATTCAATCCGCGTTTCTTAACATTACCTAAGTCGTCTAAGTAGGTAGGTGGAATTAAATATAAGATGGTCGTAGGTTGGGTTGAAGCATGAAACCCAACGTCCGCATGGGTTACGCTATCGCTAACCCATCCTACAAAAGATTATGCCTTCCTACTTACGTGGCTGGGCGTAATGATTGATAAGCTGCATTGAGCGCAGTCGAAATGCCCTTAGCCCTGTGGGTGGGCGGGTTGAGCGCAGTCGAAACCCGGTCTCTTAGTAATGGCTTAATTTAGCCTTCCTACTTACTCTCAGTTAACCTAACACTTGTGCAACCCCTGACAATTTCTTGGCACACCCATCCCTACTCTGCTTCACCAATGAGCGTAAAGGCTGCCCAATCTTGTGGCTTTGGGTATTGCTTGAGCGTGTCTAGCATGGCGCGTCGGAGTGCCTGTGCTTTGTCGGGTGTCTGGGTCAGGTTCTGATAGAACGCTGTCATGAGAAACGCTGTGGGTGCGTCGGGCACTGCCCAGAGCGACACAACAATGCTGGGAACGCCAGCCGCAATAAAGGAGCGCGATAGCCCGATGACTCCATCACCCGTTAACCGTCCTCGTCCTGTGTCACACGCACTTAAGACGACCAGTTCAGCCTTAAGCTTTAAATTCAGAATTTCGTCAGCCGTTAGGAAGCCGTTGTCTTTGCCAGAGGGAGCCAGCGCGATCGCCCCTGGTATACCCAACCCCTTAAAATCATCCAGCAGTCCATGCGTTGCCAGATGGATGATGCGTTCCTGGGGCATTCGCTGCACGATCGCCACCTTCGTCGCCCGATCGCCCGTAATGGCTTCTGTGCCCAAAAGCGGCGCGATCGCCGTAGCCTCTAGCTCTGCCCCTGGCAAACTCGATAGCTGGTCTGCTGGCTCTCCCGCTTGAGCCGCCAGAAACGGCATGGTTGGATTACCCACCACAAGGGAGCCAGAAGCCGTAAGCTGGGAGCCAGGTAAAGTAGTCGTTCTCGCCCCCTTCTCCTCCTGCTCTCGACGCTCTCCCCCGACTCCCCTTATTTCCCTTACTCCCCCTGCTCTCCTAACCCCTTCCCCCTCTCTCCTCTCCCCTCTCTCCTCGCCACTCGCTCCACCCTCCTCACTCCTCTCCCCTCTCTCCCCACCCCTCTCTCGCTGCTGCTGCGTCAATGCCAGCACCTGAATCGACGGTGCCGTCAGAATGGTATGTCGCTCGATCAAATACTTGCCAGTCGGGTCTTGCAGGGCGGCAAACGGCACCAAAAAGAGCGCTTGCTGAGGGATGAAGGTGACACGAGCATTGGGGTCTTTGGGCAAGGCACCAGCGATCGGCTGAATGAGCAATTGATACAGCCGTTGGGACCTTGCTAGATCCTCGGCTGGCGCAGTGTTTTTAGGGGCACCGCGACCACTGACCCCAATAGTTTCGCGGCTACTGGCAACCAGGTCGCCGAGCGCAAACTGACCGTTTGCCTGAGCGGTCAGGTCAACGTTACGGAAGGTGATAGTGCCATCCGGCGCGATCGCCCAAATGAGCAGTTCTGCCTCGCGCGGTTGCACCTTACCATCCACCAAAATGTCTTCGTAGGTGATGGAATACTGCACCAGGGTGGAATTTTGGGCTTCGGCAATTTGCTTGATTTGAGCGATCGTCGGTGGTGGCGTTGCTGGTACGGCAGTCGGTTTTGTCTCTGCGCCAGAAAGCCGCCGCGAGAGGAGTGCCACAAAAGCTCGCGCTCGACCGCGTTCGGCAATTTCTAGCGCTGCATCGGTTTTGTTTTGAGCCACCAGTACTCGTTGGAGGAGGCGATAGGTACGGGCTTGCTCCTCAAACAGCGAAATCTGGTTGCGATCGTTGTTGCCCAAATTGGCACGTAGCGACTCCCAAAGCGTAAGACTGTCTGTGAGAGCGCGTTCTGCCTCTGCCAGCTTGCCTAAACGGAACAGCGCTTTGCCTAAATTGTTCAGCACTAAGCCTTCGGTAGCGCGATCTTGCGTGGCACGGGCGATCGCCAATGCCTGCTGGTAAAACGTGATGGCTTTGGCAGCTTGACCCAGTTCGTCATATTCCACCCCCAGATTTGCCAGAATGCTGCTTTCACTCGCCTTGTCGTTTAACTGACGGGCAAGCACTAACGCCTGCTGATGGTAGTCGATCGCCTTGTCATACTGACCCATCGAGCGATACACGTTGCCCAGGTTGGTAAACGCAATGGTCACGCTGTTGCTATCATTCGTCGCTCGTGCCGTTGTGAGCCGCTTTTCGTGGTACTCGATCGCCTTGGGAAAATCCTGCACGATGAGATAGAAGTTGCCCAACTTGGTGAGGAAGGAGGCTTCTAGCAAGGGATTTTGAATGGCTCTGGCGATCGCTAACCCTTTGAACGCCGTGTCGATCGCCTGGTTATAATCACCCAGGTCATAGTAAACAGTGCTGAGATTGCCAAGTGACTGCGCTTCACCCAACCGATCCTGAATTTGACGGGCAATGACAAGGCGCTGCTCCAAATAGTCGATCGCCGTGCCATAGTTGCCTAGCACGTAGTGGTTTGTCCCCAAATTGTTGAGCGCTGCTGCCATGCCCAGACGGTCATCTAAACTACGGGCATGGGTAAGCTGCTGCTGCGAATAGTCGATCGACGTTGCCTGATCGCCCAGCCCTGCATAAACGACGCTCAAGCTGCCCAAACTATTTGCCTCAAGTCGACGGTCTTTGCTTTCACGCGCAATGACGATCGCCTGCTGATATGCGGCGATCGCCTTGGGAAAATCCCTTTGGTTAACCGCAATCTCAGCCAGATTGCCGATCATCTGCCCCTCTCCCAGCCGATCGTTAATCTGACGATAGAGCGTCAACGCTTGCTGATAGTACGCTGCTGCCTGGTCAGTCTTGCCCAGACTGATGGCAATCACGCCCAAATTGCCCAGCGCTGCTGCTTCACCCTCTGAGTTTTTGGTTTTTCGCGCCAGGTCGAGGCTTTGTCCATAAAAGGCTACCGCTTGGGGATAATCCGTCATCACAGAGTAAGCATTGCCCAGGTTCCGCAACGTTTTGACGACCTTGGGCTGATCAGCCAGCGCTTGATAGAGCTTCAACGCCTGCTGAAGGGTGGCGATCGCCTGCGTGGGTTGCCCGGTGCGATACTGCTGCGTCCCCTGTTCTAACAGTTGGTCTGCCTGAGATAAGCGCGAGTCAGACTGTTGAGCCGGAGGAGCGTCAGCTTTGACGCATGGCACCAATGCCGTATGGCAAAACGCAGTCACAGCGACAATCAAAATAATTCGGTACAGTTGCATAACCTAAACCTGACCAAGGCTCCAAGACGTGACTAAAGTCAGCAGAAAAGCAAACTCGTTACGTATAACGGTTCTACCACCAAAGGAAACACCAGCCTTGAACCGCTATCGGAAAATATACACAAGCGATCGCACGCATCTTGCAACCTTTATGAAGGAGTTGTAAAGCCACGATCGCTCCGCCGATGCTTTAGGGCACTCTGAAGCAAGCCTCTCCCAGCAATCCTAGTTTTTTGCTTACGCCTCCGCCCCCATGAATCAAGCCTGGATTCAGCTTCTGCCACCCAGCCTCCGTGCCAAACTACACGGACGTTATACCCTACAAAAGATCTTGAGCAATACGGGCTGGCTGTTTGCCGATCGTATTCTACGTATGGGCGTTGGGCTAATCGTTGGCGTTTGGGTTGCCCGCTATTTAGGACCAGAACAATTTGGCTTATTTAATTACGCGATCGCCTTTGTCAGTTTGTTTGCTGTTATCCCTACACTCGGTCTGGACAGCATTGTTATTCGAGAGCTTGTTCATCATCCAGAACAAAAGCATGAACTTCTCGGTACAGCGTTTGCGCTGAAATTGGTCAGTGGTATCGCAGTTTGGTTAATCACCCTCGGAGCGATCGCGCACTTAAATCCTGGGCAGAGCCTCACGCACTGGCTCGTTGGTATCATCGCGGCGGGAATGTTTTTTCAAGCACTGGATACGATCGATTTTTGGTTTCAGTCACAAGTTCAGTCGAAATATACGGTTTACGCTAAGAATATTGCTTTCGTCTGCACAACGTTTGTTAAAGTTTGGCTCCTCATAATGAAAGCACCGTTAATTGCCTTTGCATGGGTAGGGTTAGCGGAGACAGCTTTAGGTTCATTGGGGTTAGTCATCGCCTATCGAGCCAGCGGAGAATGGCTTAG
>JBGTJW010000413.1:0-3978 GCA_041744955.1 Stenomitos sp.
TACGGTGCGGCAACGAGTCGGACGTTTAGTCCGTCAAACGTTATCGTTCTCCAAAAAGTTGAGCAATCATATTGGAGCAATCTGGGATTTTGTCCATCACTATAATGCCTCATTACAACTTTGATCATTACTATGCATGACCGTTCCAAAGAATGTGTCCTGAAACAAACGATCGCACGTCGCCATTGGGCAGTTGCAATAAGAGATAACCGCGATCGCTGATTCCGGCGGCTTGTCCTGTCACTTGTTCGCTACCTGTCTCAACGATGATGGTATGCCCTAATAGTGCATCGCGGCTGCGGAGCGCGGGTAATAGTGCTGTTAATCCAGTGCTTTCGCCCATATTCTGTTCTGGTTTTAGCAAGCCTGCTGTTTGCAGCAAATAATGACGGAGACGTTCCAACAGTGAGAGTGGGTCGAGAACGATCGGTGAAACCTGGTGCAGGCTCATTGCCTGACCGATCGCGCGAACGTCCAAGCCTGCCTGCTCAAAATCAACGCGGCAGTTTAGACCAATGCCAACAACAACACGCCCCATCGTGCCGTTAGCAGTCGCCTCGCACAGAATGCCTGCCAGTTTGCGTCCGTTTAGCAGCACATCATTCGACCACTTCACGCGCAGCGTACCTTGCAAGCTTGGCAACAGATCTTCAACGGCGTAAATCACGCTCAGTCCTGCGCCCAGGCTGATGACGGGCAACTGTGCGACGGGAATATGCTCCAAAACAAAGCTAGCGGTCAACACACCGGGGGGAGAATGCCACACTCGCCCGTGTTGTCCCCGTCCAGCCGTTTGTTGTGGTGTGTAAACGACATCACCATGCTGTAACTGCGTGAGCTGCGCGATCGCCCAGCTATTGGTGCTGGGGCAAGACTCTAGCCAGTGTAACCAGGTGGGCAAGGGGGGCTGCGATCGTGACATCAAAAAGGACGTTGACAATACAGACCGTAGTTTACAGCAGTACTCAATGACGATCGTGGTGTAAATGGCAGCAAACCGTTCATGCTGGAGGCAGAAGGCAACGAATTTCCAGCCCTGGACTTTAAATGGTCACTGCGCCATCTTTGCAGAACTGCCCGCCACCAGTCAGCGGCGCGATCGTGCTAATTAATTTCAGCCGTACCAACTTGAGGAAACGTGAAACCTCGATACAATGAAGCCTGTTCCCTTGACGTGCATACTCTATGTCAGCCTCGATCGCTGCTCCTTTCTCCGCTAAAGACATTGCCGCAGAGGGCATCAAGCCAGAGGAGTATGAAGAAATTGTGCGTCGTCTGGGTCGCCATCCCAACAAAGCCGAACTGGGTATGTTTGGGGTCATGTGGTCAGAACATTGCTGCTACAAAAACTCGCGCCCCTTGCTGAAGCAGTTTCCCACCGACGGCGATCGTATCTTGATGGGTCCCGGCGAGAATGCGGGTGTGGTGGATCTGGGCGATGGGCTGCATCTGGCATTCAAAATTGAGTCGCACAATCATCCGTCGGCTGTGGAACCATTTCAGGGTGCAGCAACGGGTGTTGGCGGCATTCTGCGCGATATTTTTACCATGGGCGCACGCCCGATCGCCCTTCTCAATTCCCTCCGCTTTGGTTCGCTCGATAATGCTCGTACCCGTCGCCTGTTTAATGGTGTGGTGTCTGGCATTGCCCACTACGGCAACTGCGTGGGTGTGCCCACGGTGGGCGGCGAAATCTACTTCGATCGCGCCTATGCAGACAATCCCCTGGTCAACGTCATGGCATTAGGCTTGATGGAAACGCCAGAGATTGTCGTGTCAGGGGCAAAAGGCATTGGCAATCCCGTTCTGTATGTCGGTTCAACGACGGGGCGCGATGGTATGGGCGGAGCCAGTTTTGCCAGTGCTGAATTGAGTGATGCCTCAATGGACGATCGCCCTGCCGTGCAAGTGGGTGATCCCTTTCTCGAAAAATCCCTCATCGAAGCCTGCCTGGAAGCATTCAAAACGGGGGCGGTCGTCGCGGCTCAAGACATGGGTGCCGCCGGTCTCACCTGTTCCACCTCCGAGATGGCAGCTAAAGGTGGCGTGGGCATTGAGCTAGATCTGGATTTAATTCCGTCGCGCGAAACGGGCATGGTGCCCTATGAGTATCTGCTGTCTGAATCACAAGAGCGGATGCTGTTTGTGGCGCATAAGGGACGCGAACAAGAGCTGATCGACATTTTTGAACGCTGGGGACTCCATGCTGTAGTAGCGGGGACGGTGATTGCCGAACCGATCGTTCGCATTTTCTTTCAGGGCGACATTGCTGCCGAAGTACCCGCGACTGCCCTTTCAGACAACACGCCTATTTACAACCGCGAGCTTTTAGCAGAACCGCCCGACTACGCTCGTCAGGCATGGGCATGGTCAGTAAATAGTTTGCCTCCCTGCACTCCTGACGGTATTGAAATTCAGGGCACTCAACAGACCTGGGATGACATTCTGCTGCAACTGCTGGCAAGCCCGACGATCGCCTCCAAACGCTGGGTTTATCGTCAATACGACCATCAGGTACAGAACAATACGGTGATGCTGCCCGGTGGTGCTGATGCCGCGATCGTTCGTACCCGTCCCCATGCCACACCCCTCACGCCTCACGTCTCATCGAAAGGCGTTGCCGCCACCGTTGACTGCAATCCCCGCTACGTCTACCTGCATCCCTATGAAGGTGCCAAAGCGGCTGTAGCAGAAGCAGCGCGAAATCTCAGTTGTGTGGGTGCCGAGCCGATCGCCGTCACCGATAACCTGAATTTTGGTAGCCCCGAAAAGCCGATCGGCTACTGGCAGTTAGCCGAAGCCTGTCGCGGGTTAGCCGAAGCCTGTCGTGAATTCAGCACACCTGTGACAGGTGGCAATGTGTCGCTCTATAACGAAACGCTGGATGCAAACGGCAAGCCCCAACCCATTTACCCCACGCCCGTAGTTGGGATGGTAGGGCTGATTCCCGATTTAACCAGAATCGCTGGGCAAGGCTGGCAGGCAAAAGGCGATGTCATTTACCTGCTTGGAGCGCCAATCGAACCTCTAGCTGTTGACCATTCCCCACTCTCCACTCCCCACTCCCCACTCCCCACTCTAGGCGGCTCAGAATATCTGGTAGTCGTACACAACACGATCGCGGGCATTCCTCCCATCATCGACTTTGACCTGGAGCGCCGAGTGCAGTCAGCCTGCCGCGAAGGTATCCGTCAGGGCTGGGTTCGCTCTGCCCATGATTGCGCGGAGGGTGGTTTAGCAGTGGCATTGGCAGAATCGTGCCTGAGTGGTGGTCGCGGAGCCGCCATTACCCTTGCCCCTAAGCAGCTTCAGCCCTCAGACGAGACTCGTTGGGATCATCTCTTGTTTGCTGAAGGTGGCGCACGGATTGTGGTGTCAGTTGCTCCAGATCACGTTGCACAGTGGGAAATGTATCTTCTGCTACATTTAGAAACGGATTGGGGCATCATTGGTCAAGTTGGAGACCAAGAGGCTGCTTTGCAAATCGCGATCGCAGCCACTTCCTCCTTAAGTGATAACAAGCCCTTAATCAATCTCGCGCTTGCAGACATGGGTGATCGCTGGCACAACGCCATTGAGCGCGGGCTTACACCCTAATAGCAAGCCGTCTTGAACCGCAACTGGGCATCAGCCAACTAGGTTTCAGGATTGTTACGATGTAACTGTCAGTTAATGAGAAGATTAAATAAATATTAAGCAATCGCTAATGCTACCTGTCCCTAGCGGTTCGACAGCAGAGCATCGCTTCTAAATTGATTCCTTCTAAACCGATGCCACTGTGTCGCTCCAGCGTCTTTTAGTCATCCGCTTCCGCCCCATTGCCCAGTGTACTTGTCCACGTGTGTCTTCCCAATCCCATCTACAACCAGGAGCCAAACTGAAGCATGATCCCAAACCAACCGTCTTCTGTTGACCTGTCCCTTGCTCAATCTGCTTTACCCATAGCTGAGTCTATGGCAGAGTCAACCGCTGCTGATA
>JBGTJW010000414.1:0-2213 GCA_041744955.1 Stenomitos sp.
GGCTGTTTGCAGCAAAACGGTTCCGTGTGATTGAGATTGAACGGTTTGGTTTCAATCCCTGTAAGGGTTTCAGGCTGTTTGCAGCGGCGGGCACTGGGAATATCGTCTCTATGGAGTTTTCAAGGTGCGACTGCGCGGATCAACAGGATCGTAGCATTTCGGAGTGCTGGTTTGGTAAAACGTCATCTTCGCTTGATACCTACAGAGCAAGTCTAGTCAGCTTTTGAACGATTGCGCGGAGAGAGCATTAGTTGTAAACGCTGAAACCTTGACAGTCAAGGTAATGCCGCTCAATGCCGCCAGCTTGCATAAAAAACAGCCCCTCACCCGCGCATCAAAAGAGACAAGGGCACCAAAAGAGCCTGCATTCAGGCAAAGAAGATGCTTTCATCGCGGACAGTTTCACCACCGATCCGTTCGACTTTAGCTTGACAACACGCGCAGAGAAAGTAAAAGCGAAGGCTGTCTTGATCGGGCTTGATGAGCTTGCTAAGACGCAAACGCAGCTTGGCGTATTGTGTCTCCGTCAAGTCACACTCAAACACGCTGTACTGCATCCACTGCCCATAGGACTTGAGGATCTTGTGAAGCTTGGTGCGGCGTTTATCTTCCGCAATGTCATAACTGATTACCACATGCATCAGGCTACTTCAGCACCAACGGTGGATATTTGTCTGTCTCTCCCAGCAAGTACTTCGCCAGCAGTCTTGCCTGAAGCTCAAACGATTCCTGATAGGTACATTGGGTTTGTAGTACTGGGTGCTTAAATTTAGACTGCTTCTTGAGTTCATAGAGCCGCAGGAAGGTGCGGAGTCCTTCTAAAGTCAGCGAAACGGCACCACTCAAGGGTTCGGTGGTGAAATCGGTAGGGTTAAGTGTGCGTCGATTTAAGCTGCTCAGTACCACCGCATCCACCACAAGCGGACGAAATTCCTCCATCAAATCCAGTGCCAGAGAAGGGCGACCGTAGCGTTGCGTGTGCAGATAGCCGAGGTAGGGATCGAAGCCGACCAGATTCACCGCACTTTGGATATCGTGGCGCAACAGCGAGTAACCTAAACTCAGTAGCGCATTCACTGGATCGGTAGGTGGACGACGGCGACGCGCTTCAAACTGAAATTCAGCCACCCGCAACAGGCGAGCAAAACTGCCAAAGTAGGCGGCACTGCCAGAGCCTTCGAGACCGCGCAGAGAATCGATCGCACTGGTAGCATCGATGGGGGCGATCGCCTGCTCTAACTGGGTCAGGGCTTGCTGAAAATCGAGGTCAGCATATTCCCGTTGCCCACGCAGCAAGGCGTTACGGTAGTTCTTCAACTTCCCTCGCACAAAGCTGCGTACCAGATGCGAGGCTGGTTCGGAGGGGGCAATTGCCTTCCACTGTGCCGCTCGCACAAAGATATTCTTGGTCAATTCAGGTTCTAGTCGTCCTAGATAACGTCCCATGCGTGTGAGAAAGCTGAGAGGGATCTTGCGCTCCAGTAGTTCAATCACAACCGCAGGCGAAACCGTGGCTCGTCCTAAGATGACCACCCCATCCAGCTTAATGAGCGGAATGTCCTGTAAGGTCTGTTTATTTGCCCGCACTGTCAGGCGTTCATCCGTTTTGCCAATGAAGGCATCGTCTTGAGTGATGTAGAGAGTACCCATGAAAGTTTTGCGTGTTGCTATTTTAAGTTGAGCAATGGGGTGGGGTATGAGGCGTGGAGAGTTATGCTGTTGCTTGTCATTTGTTCTCTAAACAGCTTCTCGATAGCGACTGACCTTCACCGCCGCTTTGGGCAAGCACTGCTGATAGAGGCTGCATCCTTGGCAGCGTGGAGTGTAGATGGCTGGTGGCATGGCTCCGGTGTTCAGGATGTTGGCAACAGCGGCGATCGTGGCAACCGTGGCTTGCCTTAGCACCACGTCAATTTCTACAGGCTGGCGCTGATGGGTCTGGGCATAGTAGACATAGCCGAGGGGTACGGGCTTTCCCGTCATCTCCTCCAGGCAGAGTGCCTGGGCGCAGACCTGTAGCGCATCATTGTCAAACTCACCTCGGTTACCCCGTTTGTATTCCACTGGCACCCAGCGACCATCCATTTCCTCAATCAAGTCCGCTTTACCAATCAACCGATACTGTTCTGATTTCAGCCAGACTGCCCGGATCTGCCAGGTATCCTCGCGCTGGTTTTCACCCACTGTATGCACGCGCTCGTGTAGGCTGTTGC
>JBGTJW010000415.1:0-3315 GCA_041744955.1 Stenomitos sp.
ATCATCCGTTTGAGGCTCTGGCTCCAGTGACTTCGACCGTTTAAGCGACTGCTCCAGCAAAAATGCTTGCCCTGCTGCGATACAGCTTTGCCGTTGCTGATGTTGAGACCCTAATGTTCCGTCCATCTGCTGACGGTCTTCCAGCTGCTTGTAGTAGGCAATCTTCCATTGAATTACTTCCAGGTTGCGCTGGAGTTCCTGGATGTGTGCTTGCACGTCCCGTTCGTGGCTCTCCAAGATGGCGCGTCGATCGCCGATTGCCTCTGGTCGTTCCCGAAACAGTTGGGCAAACTCTTGCATCTGGCGAATCGGCATTCCAGTTGCCCGCAGGCGAGTCAGAAACTCGATGCGGGCAATGTCTTCTGCCGAATAGCGACGATGTCCACTGCTGGCGCGATCGACGGGTTCGAGCAGTCCATTGCGTTCGTAATAACGTAAGGTGTGAACGGTTAAGCCCGTTTGTTGGGCAACCTGTTGAATCGTCAGGGTTTGCATGGCACTCACCTCAGAAGCATGGTTCTACCTTAAAACTTAGAGCGCACTCTAAGTCAAGCCCTGCTGAAGCGAATGGTGGAAATTCATCCGATCGAAGGAGCGATTCGTCCTAAACTTGCTAAAGCACACAGACAGAACTTGGTTGTAGATTACCCATGTAAGCGAGGTACACGGCAAAGAATTCGTTTATCCTTCAAAAGGAAAGAGAGGCATAGCGAAACTCTATATAGTGAGTTGTTAGCTGGCTTTGTTCTGAGTAGTGGCAGTGGTTTGAGATTACTGGTAAGGCGCTTAAAGTTGAGGTTGCAAGCTTCGCGGTGATTCGTATGGAAGAGTATTTGGAGGTTAGTGAAGTCATTGACTATCAGCAGCCAGAGATTATGGAGCGTGCCCAGCAGATCGCATTGGAATGTGAGACCTCAATAGCAATCGCGAAAGCGTGCTTCGAGTGGGTGCGAGATGAAATTTGCCATAGCTTCGACTATCAGATGAACCCTGTGACTTGCCGCGCTTCTGATGTCCTTCAATACAAAACAGGTTACTGCTATGCTAAGAGCCATTTGCTGGCAGCATTGCTTCGGGCAAACCAGATTCCAACAGGCTTTTGTTATCAGCGATTAAGTATCGCTGGTCAAGGTGCGCCCTATAGCTTACACGGTTTCAATGCCATTCATTTACCTGGAATTGGTTGGTATCGGGTTGACGCAAGAGGCAATAAAGAAGGCGTTGACGCTCAATTTTTGCCTCCCCAGGAACGTTTAGCGTTTAAGACTGAGTTTCAGGAAGAGGCAGATTTTCAGGCGATTCTTACTGCACCGCTTCAGATGGTCGTAGAAGCGTTGCAAGCACAATCGACATGGGATGAAATGCTGCGTAATCTTCCAGACCTCTCGATGGAGTCTGCGAAGCCTTATGGTCTTGTGACAGCAAACGAGTACGTGCCAGCCAGCTAACAACCCTGTTGAAGCGAACTGTTGGGAGATCTTG
Organism: Stenomitos sp.; assembly: GCA_041744955.1. Lineage (GTDB taxonomy): Bacteria > Cyanobacteriota > Cyanobacteriia > Leptolyngbyales > Leptolyngbyaceae > Stenomitos. The sequence goes on from JBGTJW010000415.1 coordinate 1,483, forward strand.
GTTAGGTTGTAGAGGTTAGTTACGGCCGCTCAACAGGAACGTTATGCCGCTTGATGCAAAACTGCCTCTGAACCTAGCTTCGCTTAGATTTTGGCAACCACTGTCAGTTGAATCATCGTGTGAACCTCCTGCTCAAGATTGAATGATTGCGTCAGCACAACCTTGCCAATTGCTTCACCTGACTCGGCGTGTTGATGGGCAGAAGCAACTTCAGTCATGCTGAAGTTCTGAGAATCCAGCAGCGGACGTATCTTACCCTCATCTACTATTTGAGCTACTTTCGACAGAATTTCTCCATGACGAGCGCGATCGAAATTAAACAGCATGGGAATCAACATGAAAACTAGATGCAGAGTTAGCCCTTTTACATGGAGCAAGGTCAAGTCTTGCTGCGATAGGGAAACAATGGATACAACCGTTCCATTTAGCTTTGCGGCTTTGAAAGCATTTTGCAGATTGTCGTTGCCAACGGTATCAAACACCACGTCAAAACCCTGACCATTCGTATGTTTTGCCACAAACTCCTCGATGGGCTGATGGCAGTAGTTAATGGTGATATCTGCACCTAAACGATGGGCGATCGCTGCCTTCTTATCACTAGAAACTAGGGCATAGACTTCTGCCCCTGCCCACTTCGCTAGTTGAACTCCAATGTGTCCCACTCCTCCGGTTGCTCCGTACACCAGAACTTTTTGTCCTGGCTGAACTTTGGCGCGTTCAACCAGTCCTTCCCAGGCTGTAATTGAAACCAAGGGCAGTGCCGCCGCCTCTGCCATCGTGAGTGACTTTGGTTTATGGGCAACTAAGTGGGCATCAGCCAGCATATACTCGGCTAACGCGCCCCCCATTCCTTTCACGCCGCCCGCACAAGCATACACTTCATCCCCGACGTTAAACTGATCGACACCCGCTCCCACTGCTGCGATCGTTCCTGCCACATCTCCATGCAAAACGGCTGGGAAACTAGGGGCAATCTCTGCTATGACCCCTTGTCGAATTTTATAATCAACCGGATTGACGCTTGTTGCAGCCACTTGAATTAGGACATGATGCGGAAGAACGTCTGGAGTCGTTAAATCGGCTTCCTTGAATGTGCTGGGATTGCCAAATTGCTCAATCACTAGAGCTTTCATGGTTTTGCTCTCCTGCAAAAACTGACATTCATAGAGTACGATCGCAGTACTGCTGCCTGCAAGGATTTACAGCAAAGTGCAATAGTTACTTTTTGGTAAGCATGGCTCTAAATCATGATCTCAACAGCTCTCAACTGAGCTACTTGCCTCGGTCAGCACTTGAGCGGATTGCCAAGATGAATCTGTTTGATACAAGCTGTGCTGGACATCAAGTGCTTGAACACATCGCCAACAAATGGACGATTTTGATCGTCTATGCTCTGACCCAAGGCAACAAGCGGTATAACGAACTCAAGCAACAAATTGTCGGCGTATCGCCTAAAATGTTGATTCAAAACCTGCGAAATTTAGAGCGATGTGGGTTGATTAAGAGAGAAGTATACCCAACCGTTCCTCCAAAGGTCGAATACTCCCTCACCCCGCTGGGAGAGTCCTTAGTTGAGCCATTGGCAATATTTGGGGAGTGGGCATATCGACACATTGCAGATGTAAAAACGGCAATGGATCACCATGATAGAAATCTAGATTCTGATGATTACTGGGAAGCTAAATAGATTACCTGAGATCTTGCACCAGTCTCAGTAAGGGTTGTCAAAGCGGTCAAAACATGAAAGAAAGGGCGTAACTTAAAAATCAGAAGACGGTCATGGAAACCATCCTTCAACACGCCCAAGGGCTAGTGTATAGCCTCTTATGCCTG
>JBGTJW010000416.1:0-9176 GCA_041744955.1 Stenomitos sp.
ACCGATTCGCACTTTCGCTGCCAGGTTCTCTAAATCGACCGTGCGGGCTTCTGTGGGATCGATCTCGCTTTCGCGTTCTCTTACCTGAGTTTCCAGCCCGGTTTCGCCCAGGTAGAACGCTTTCAGGTAAGGGAGCCATTCAACTGCGCCCGTCGAAATTTCATCCAGGGCGTGTTCCATCCGAGCGGTAAAGCTAGTGTCTACCAGGTCAGGAAAGTGTTTTTCTAGCAGTGCGGTGACGGCAAAGGCGGTGAAGGTTGGTGTCAAGGCGTTGCCGACCATGTTGGCGTAGCCGCGATCGATAATCGTGCCGATGATGCTGGCGTAGGTACTGGGGCGACCAATACCTTCACTTTCCAGCATTTTGACGAGCGATGCTTCGGTAAAACGGGCAGGCGGTTGGGTTTCGTGCCCGATCGCGTCCAGGTCAGTACAATTTGGCGTGTCACCCACCTGTAGGGGCGGCAGAATGATTTCCTGATCTTCGATCGCCGCATTGGGATCATCCGACCCTTCGACATAGGCGCGGAAAAAGCCTGCAAAGTCAATCCGTTTGCCACTGGCACGAAAGCCAGCATCCTCAACCTGAATTTGCACGGTGACATTAGTCTGGCGCACTTCCGCCATTTGAGTTGCCACGGTGCGCTTCCAGATCAGGTCATAAAGGCGAAATTCTCGGTCTTTCAAACCCGTTTGCTGCGGCGTACGGAAGAGGCTACCAGACGGACGGATTGCTTCATGCGCTTCCTGTGCGCCCTTGCTTTTGGTGGAGTATTGGCGCGGCTCAGGGCTGAGATACTCGGCACCATACATCGACTGCACGCAATCACGAGCGGCTGTAATCGCTTGCTGCGAAAGGCTGACAGAATCCGTTCGCATATAGGTGATGTAGCCCTGCTCGTACAGACTTTGCGCGGTACGCATCGTGTCACGAGCCGAAAGACCAAGTTTGCGGTTGGACTCTTGTTGCAACGTGGAGGTAGTAAAGGGGGGCGAGGGCTTGCGGGTGGTAGGGCGCTCTTCTAGATTAGTGACCGTCCAGGGGCGATCGCGAATCCGATCGTGCAATGTCCGAGCTTCTCCTTCACTGAGCAGCACTACGTTGCGTCCTGCAATCACCTGTCCGGTTGCTTCATCAAAGTCACTGCCGTTGGCGACGCGCACACCTGCCAGTGTCACTAACCGCGCTTCAAAGTGAGGGGTATTCCCGTTACTCCTCTCTCCTCTCGCCTCTCCCCTTGCCTCCAGCATTGCCTTCAAATCCCAATAGCTGCCCTGCCGGAAGGCTCGGCGCTGGCGTTCTCGTCTAACCAGCAGGCGCACTGAAACGGATTGCACCCGTCCAGCCGATAAACCAAAGGCAATTTTTTTCCACAGCAGGGGAGAGAGGGTGTAGCCAACGAGGCGATCGAGAATCCGGCGTGTTTCCTGAGCACGTACCAGCCGTTCGTCCAAATCACGACAGTTGGTGATGGATTGGCGAATCGCTTCTTCGGTGAGTTCGTGAAACACCATCCGTTTGATGGGTACAGTCGGCTTTAGGATTTGCAGCAGGTGCCAGCTAATGCTTTCGCCTTCCCGGTCTTCGTCCGTTGCCAGAAAGAGTTCGTCAACGCCTTTGAGTGCCTCTTTCAGTTCTTTAACAATCTTTTTTTTGTCTTGCGGTATAACGTAGAGCGGCTCGAAGTTTGCCTCCACGTTTACGCCTAGCGGTGCCCACTTTTCGCCTTTCACGCTTGCCGGAATCTCACTTGCAGATTGGGGCAAATCACGGACGTGCCCCATGGAAGCCTCGACCCGATAACCCGCAGGAAGGTAGTTGCGGATAGTGCGCGCTTTGGTGGGGGATTCAACGATGACAAGCTTTGACATGGGTGGGAATCGTTAACACTGAAAAGGATGGGGCGGTGAGCAGGTGTCTTACCTCTCTCTTATAGCTAATCTTGCTGAGACTACCAGAGAGAAGTGAGTTTTTTCTGAACGATCATTGGAACGGTGGCAGGTGCGATCGCGCACTTATGCTTGGCTGATGGACGGCTAGAAGGGGCATTCAGTTTCTTTGCCAAGGAGCTAGACAACGCCTGGAAACGATCGTGTACAGAACGAGCCTGACTGAAGCTAACTTTAAACCCAATGTGACAAACCGAATGCGGCTAACTACAGCGCTACAGCAAATTGCGATGTAGAATCCACTGTAGAGGATTTCTGACTCGTGCGCCTTCTTGTTCATTCAACGAGAACGATCGCGCGTCCTCTTAACGTAACCCTAACATCGTATTCATAGAGCTAGACCTCATGGATTTTGCCACGCTTGCTGCCCAGCTCAATACCGGAACCATTTTGCCAGAGGGCATTGTGATTCTCACCCTCATGCTTGTCATTGTGGGGGACTTGATTGTCGGGCGAACTGCCTCCTCGCGTTGGACACCCTCTGTGGCGATCGCGGGGCTTTTAGCGGCTGTCGTTGCCCTCTACTACCAGTGGGCTGCTGCTGACCCGATCGCCTTTCTGGGAAGCTTCAACGGCGATTCGCTGAGTGTCCTTTTTCGGGGCATCATTGCGTTATCAGCAGTCATCACCATTCTGATGTCGGTCAGCTACATCAATCAGTCTGGTACGGCTCTGGCAGAGTTTCTGTCGATTTTACTGACCGCGACGATCGGCGGGATGTTTCTGTCGGGCGCAGACGAACTGGTCATGATCTTCGTCTCGCTGGAAACGTTGAGTATTTCGTCGTACCTGCTGACGGGCTATACCAAGCGCGATCCCCGCTCCAATGAAGCCTCGTTAAAGTACCTGCTGATTGGGGCATCCAGTTCTGCCATTTTTCTCTATGGTCTTTCGTTGCTGTATGGTCTGTCGGGTGGCGAAACAACGCTCAGCCGCATTGCAGCTAACATTGCGGAGACAGGCTCTTTACAGTCATTAGGGCTGGTGATTGCGCTGGTGTTTGCGATCGCGGGCATTGCGTTCAAAATCGCGGCTGTCCCCTTCCATCAGTGGACTCCAGACGTGTACGAAGGTGCGCCTACACCCGTCGTTGCGTTTCTCTCCGTCGGCTCTAAAACGGCTGGTTTCGCTCTGGCAATTCGCCTGTTGGTGACGGCATTCCCCTTGCTATCAGACGAGTGGCATCTGGTGATGACCGTGCTGGCAATTCTCAGCCTCATCTTAGGAAACGTGGTCGCACTGGCTCAAACCAGCATGAAGCGCCTGCTGGCATATTCTTCGATCGGTCAGGCTGGCTTTGTCATGATCGGGTTGGTCATCAATAGCGATGCTGGCTACGCCAGTTTGCTCTTTTACCTGTTTTCGTACCTGTTCATGAACCTGGGCGCGTTTATCGGCGTGATTCTGTTCTCTCTACGCACGGGTACTGACCAGATCAGCGAGTACGCAGGCTTATATCAGAAAGATCCGCTCTTGACACTGTGCTTGAGCATCTGCTTGCTCTCTTTGGGCGGCATTCCGCCACTGGTCGGCTTTTTCGGTAAGATCTACCTCTTCTGGGCGGGTTGGCAAGCGGGTGCGTATGGCTTGGTGCTGCTGGGTCTAGTGACTAGCGTGATCTCGATTTACTACTACATCCGCGTCGTCAAGATGATGGTGGTGAAAGAGCCGCACGAGATGTCTGAGTCTGTGAAGAACTATCCCCCCATCAGTTGGGATTTGCCAGGACTGCGATCGCTCCAGGTTGGGCTGGTGATGACGGTAATCGTTACTTCACTGGCAGGCATTCTCTCAAACCCGCTGTTTACGCTGGCAAATAATGCGGTTATCCAAACGCCGATGCTGGAATTCTCTCTAACTGCCAGCAAGGAAACGATGACAACTCAAGTTGCCAAAGCAGCGGCACTACGTCAGTTAAATGTTGATCTGAGAGGCTAGAGGCTGGGTTGATTGCAGCCAAAGGTCAAACGATACAGTGCCCATCCCGAGTTTTCTGGGTGGGCATTGGCTGTAAGCGCGGTACGTCTAAGAGACTGATTGAGCAGGCAGTCCGTGCTGTCTTTCGGGCACACAACCTGTCAGAAGACGCGATCGTCGGTCTTGCCACCATCAACACTAAAGCCGATGAAGCGGGACTGATCGAGTTTTGCCGCGATCGCGAGTTGCCTCTACGTTGCTTTCCTGCTGAAGCATTGCGATCAGTGGCAATTCCGAATCCGTCCAGGACGATCGAAACGGCGATCGGTACACCTAGTGTTGCTGAGGCGGCAGCGCTTTTAGCAAGTTGGGAGGCGGGAGAGGCGAAGCCTAACCTTTGCGTTGCTAAACAGATTTTTCCCAACTCGGCACAAACAGGATTGGTGACGGTTGCGGTTGCTCGATCGCTGACACCCTGCTCACCGACCAATTAGTTCACTAAATACTCGTAGGTTCTCAGCAGCTTTTTAACGGTCTTAAGGTGGTCGCGCACGATCGCGGCTGATCCCGCTCCGGCACTCGCATCAATCAAAAGATCGCCGATCGTTTCCAGTGCCCGTTCATTGATGGAGTCAATCAATAGCTCAGGCATGGTCAAATTTTCCTCGGCAATGTGCTTCAGCACGGCGGCTGGATTGTTTTGCTCGACAATCACTTTCAGCACTTGCAGTTCGTACTCTGGCGACTGCACCATAAATTCAGTCCATTCATTTGGCAACTCTGTTGAGGGCTTGTCAGCAACAAGCGGCTCTGGCAGTAATGCCGCCGCGTTGACCTGAGCCGAACCAGCCTTAAGGGGACGAGCAGTTGCGATCGTGGTCGGGCGTTTGGTTGCCGTCTCCTGGGGCGCGATCGTCTTCTTGGCGCGTACCGCTACATTTGCATCAGCCTGATTGTTGCTGCCGTTCCTGGCACCACCATTTTTGCTGGGCACCTCAGTCTCCTCTAGCAGCACCAAGGAAGCTTGGGAGGCTTGCTGTAGCACGTTGAGCGCTGCTACCTCTTGTTCGAGTAAATCTTTTTGGCTACGGCGATCGAGGATTTGCACCTCCAGTTCACCCAGTTCTGCTTGCAGCAACTCAACTTGCGTTTGCAACTGCTTGAGCGCTTCCTGAAGTGGATTGGAGCCAGATTCTAACTCTTGTTTCTTTGCTTCTGCATAGGCTAAAAACTGCTCTAGCTCCACCCGACAGGTCTCTAAATCCTGAACTTCACCCCGCAGCGTTTTGACCGTCGCATCGAGTAGACGATTTTCTTCACTTGCATCAGCAACATCACGCGACAGTTTCTCTCTCGTTTGGCGATGGTCCGTAATGTGACCTTTGATCTGGCTTAGTTCCGTCTGAAGTGCAGCCAGACTGGTTTCGATCTTCTGTTTGGTGGCAGCAGCGTCCGACAAAATCTGTGGGCTGATTTCTGTATCCGATCGCCCCCAGGCTGGGCTACTTACGGCTGCATTCTTAGCTGTAAGCTCGGTCGGCAACTCGTAGGCTGGCACCTTGGGTCTACTCGCATCACCTGACGGATCTGCTTCTGGAGATGGGGCTATTTTCCAACTCAGCGTTTTAGGGGAGGGAGGCAGCATTTTGGGTGCAGGCGACCCCGTCATGTAGCGTTGATCAGACTGAAACGGTGTCTGACCGGACTGAAACGCCAGCGTGTTCAGACTCATCGCCAGATGCTCTTTTTCAGCTTCTAGCTGCATATATGACTGATAGGCTTCTGCTCGTCGTTGCTGCAATGCCTGGATATGATGTTTGAGGTCGGCAATTCTGCTGTGGGCGTGTTGATCCTGCTGCCGATCGACCACTGCCGCTGCTACCACTGTTGCCACCGTCGTTGTGACACCTGACGCGATCGCCGAGCCAAGACCACGACCCATCAAAAAACTGATGCCAAAACTGATGCCAAAGGCGACAGAGCCAAGAAAAAGCCGTTGTTTCACCATAATCAGGTCACAAGAAATAGCGGGTGAAGAACCAACCCTTCAATCAACCCTACAGCCGTCAGCGAACGAATGGGCGTAGGATAGACATTGAAAGCCTCGCAGCATTCACCTCCTTAACGCCTCTGCAAGTGATTGCCCCCAGCATTCAGCGGTGTTGTCCGAAACCGATACAGTTAAGGTCACTTAAGAGTGAGCGCGTTGCTTCATAGTAGGTTAACTCAACAGGTTTGGCGCATTGATAACGGATCGGTCTGTTTGGAAACGAGTCGGGTTCTATGGGTTGTGCGGCACGCTAACGGCGATCACGCTACTGACGGTTGCTGCTCTCACCCCGCGACAATGGCACGCTTCGTCCCAGCCAGCAGACTGTCAGTTCAGCGTTTACGTCTCTGGCGGCTCGATGCACACCAACTTTTTTGTGCCAGTCCGCAATGAGGCGTTTGATTGGAGCCAGCATCTCGACCTGGCAACCCTTGGTAAGGCATCCACTCACTACCGCTATCTGCAATTTGGCTGGGGCGATCGTATCTTCTATCTTGAAACGCCCTCCTGGGATCAAATCAACGTTTTTAGTGCGCTGCGATCGCTCCTCTTACAAAACCCTGCCGCACTCTTTGTCAAAGGGCACCCGTCCGTTCCCCACTATCCCAACGAAACCCTCAAGTGTATTAGCCTGAGCAAAAGCAACTATCTCAAGCTGATGCACTTTATCAAAGCCTCGTTTCAAACGAATCAGGGCAAGCCGCTACGCATCGGTACCGGGCAAGATGGCGACAGTAGTTTTTACGCTGCTGAGGGACACTACTCCAGCCTCAAAACCTGTAATTCCTGGATCGCAGAGGGCTTACGAACCGCTGGCGTAAATACGCCTCTCTGGGGTGGACTTGCCCCTGCCGTGATGCGTCAACTGAAGGATACGTGTGAGTGCAAGGAATAGGGGGAAGCGGTGCCTTTACTTTCTGCTGTTAAAAGGCTGACTGTTATATCCTTTAACCTTTTTTAGCCTTTATCCCTTCGCCTTGATCCTTAATCCCTTAGCCGCCTCTTCCAGGGGTTCACAGAAGCGTTTATTCTACTTATTACAGAACCCAACAATTAAGAATGCAGTTTTCAAAAGTTTTGATTGCCAATCGTGGCGAAATCGCTCTTCGCATTCTCCGTACGTGTGAGGAGATGGGGATCGCGACGGTTGCGGTTCATTCGACGGTCGATCGCCACTCGCTCCATGTCCAGCTTGCTGATGAGTCCGTTTGTATTGGCGAACCACCGAGTAGCAAAAGCTATCTGAATATTCCAAACATCATTGCGGCAGCGTTGACCCGCAATGCGACAGCCATTCATCCCGGTTACGGCTTTCTAGCAGAAAATGCCCGCTTTGCCGAAATTTGTGCCGATCACCAGATCGTGTTTATTGGTCCCTCGCCGGATTCAATTCGATCGATGGGTGACAAGTCAACGGCAAAAAAGACGATGCAGCGAGTCGGCGTACCCACCGTGCCCGGTAGTGCTGGACTCTTGTTGGATGAAGCAGAGGCTCAGGCGATCGCTCGTAAAATAGGCTATCCCATCATCATCAAAGCCACAGCAGGCGGCGGTGGTCGGGGGATGCGCCTGGTGCAAGAAGAAAGCGAATTGGGTAAGCTGTTTGCGGCAGCACAGGGAGAGGCTGAAGCCGCCTTTGGCAACGCTGGTGTTTATCTGGAAAAGTTTGTCCAAAAGCCGCGCCATATTGAGTTTCAGATTCTTGCAGACACCCACGGCAATGTCATTCATTTGGGTGAGCGGGAATGTTCAATCCAACGCCGTCACCAAAAGCTGCTCGAAGAATCACCCAGCCCTGCCCTCACGCCTACGCTGCGCGAAAAAATGGGCACCGCCGCTGTCATGGCAGCAAAATCGATTAATTATGTGGGTGCAGGCACGGTCGAATTTCTGCTTGACCAATCCGGCGAGTTTTACTTCATGGAGATGAATACCCGGATTCAAGTCGAACATCCCGTTACAGAGATGGTGACAGGGCTAGATCTCATTGCGGAACAAATTCGGATCGCTCAGGGCGAGCCATTGAGCTTAACGCAGGATCAAGTCATACTGCGGGGGCACGCGATCGAGTGCCGCATCAATGCAGAAGACCCTGAACACAACTTCCGTCCCCATCCGGGTCGTATCAGTGGTTACTTGCCGCCCAGCGGACCCGGCGTGCGAATGGACTCACACGTTTACACTGACTACGAAATTCCACCCTACTACGACTCATTGATTGGCAAACTCATTGTGTGGGGGCAAGACCGCCCTGCTGCCATCAGACGAATGCGCCGCGCGCTCCGTGAGTGTGCCATCACTGGCTTACCCACCACGATCGCCTTTCATCAAAAGATCCTGGACAACCCAGACTTTCAAAAAGGGGATGTATACACGAACTTCGTCGAACAAATGATGCAGAAAGCTAAGGACGGGTAAGACAAAAAGCCGTGAGGCAGAGACGCTTTCTGAGGGAATTTTGGGATTAGAGGTGGAAGTCGGGAGCAGAGGCAGAAGCTTATGCCATCAAAACTTCAGCCCTTACCCTGCATCCTTCATCCCTTTCCCTCTACCCCTTCTCCTCAAAAACTTTTTCCCTGGAGCATCATTGTCAAAAGCCCCTGCTGCCCTAAAAGAATTTCGCGCACAAAGCTAAAGATGCCGACCCAAAGAATGGGTGTGATATCGACACCGCCGATCGGCGACACGACCTTGCGGGACGGTGCCAGAAAGGGTTCGGTTGGCACTGCAATGACATTAAACGGAAAGCGAGTCAGGTCAGCCTGGGGATACCAGGTCAGCACGATGCGGAAAATAAACAGAAAGGTCATAGCGCCTAGCAGTAGACCCAGAACCAACGTGGCGATCGCGACAAAATCCATATCAGAAGAAAGTTTTAAGCATTGTAAACAGCTTTCTCATTGATTTTAGCGCCATTCAAGTGCCTGCCCGTAAGAAAATCGCGCTGATGTGGTTAAAAACCTTTTGCTGCCGCTTCTCAAGTGTGTAACAGACCGTTAAAATGATGCTTACAGTAATGTTTTACCAAAGAGGCAAACTAATATGACTCCTACTTTAATGAACTTTTTCATCAGCCTGTTGGCAGGTACGGTTGTGGTTGGAGGAATTTTCGCTGGGGCGCTTTTCATTAGCCAGAAAGACAAAATTCAACGTTAATCTGGTGCGTCAGCGACAGGAAAAACAGTTTGGTGCTGCGTGGATGAGTTGGCAAGTGGATGCGTTATCCCTGGAGCGATCGACAGCGCAGGCGTAAGTTCGC
>JBGTJW010000417.1:0-9195 GCA_041744955.1 Stenomitos sp.
TAGTTGCAGCGTCCGCAACGGTGCAGGGGGGTGGGAAAGTGAAACAACTGCTGTGTAAGGCTTTTAGCGATTGTGCCAGTTGGCGGCTAGTCCAGCACCGGAAGCTACAGTTGAGCGTTAGCCATGCTTATCAATGGGCACCTTAAAACCAATAGAGACAGAACTAAACTGGTCAGAGCGATCGGGTTCTTTTTTGCCTTATGAGCCGTAAGTTGATCATGCTGTTGATCGTCTGGATAAGTACGCCTCCATTTGGCACTTGCCTTGAGTCTGTGGACGGTCATCACCTGGCAGACGAAGGTCACTGAAATTTTGCTGAGATCAAGGACTGCTGTGATGGAAGACTTGAGCCTGATCGAGCTTGTGCTCGACTCTGGTGACTACCACCCAACTAATTGCCTGAAGGTTGGGATCGTGTCGCTACTAGAAGGCTCTTTAAGTCACCTTCGTTGGCACTGGCATGCTTAAACGAAGAGCAATCAATAGTATTGCTGGAATCAGACTTGGCGTTCCCGAAGCAATTGGGGTGAGGATGACACACACATCTTGAAGGATACTGGATATGAATAGTAGGGGTGATTGAAGCGAGGCTGCCACCATGGGCAATTAGGAGCAATCCGAAGCCTGAAACAGCGTAAATTCGTTGATTGATAGAGGCAAATTTGAGGAATACCGAAATTTATTAGTACAAAAAGACTAATCTAAAATGCTTTTCCTGTAATGGTTTCAGCCTAATTGCCCCTCATAGCAACTACGCTTCAATTACTCCTTATACCCCTATCTAGTTTTTGGAGTCTATTTCAAACACGGCATGTCTGAAAAAATTTGACTCCCTAACTGCGATTAAGGCAGCAGCGAAAATGGCTCCAGTTTCAAATGGATAAAGTCGAGCTTAGAGCTTGAATTCACCAGCAAATCTTACAGTTTTACTTCTTGAGTTTTGTCCGTAAACTAAGCCGTTTAGCTCACTATCTTAACGGTGCGTGTATTCAATTGGGCGATGTGTTCCAGTAAAAGGCGATGTGTGAAGATATAGCCACCTCCAACCTTTTGTAGGAAAAGACACTCTGAGGCGTGATCGAGGAAGCAGTCATAGCTCCAAGGAGTGTGCCCGTTGCAGTAAAGAACAAGCCGGAGGGTAAAGTGCTGGATACAAGCATATCCCCCTTTCTCTAGCCCCAAAAACAGCCCAACACTTACCCCAATGCTTACCGCACAAAACAGCCCCAAAAACAGATCACCAGACAGATCAGACAGACCAGCAAATAGCTCTCCAATCAGTACAGTACTTAGCACAGTAGTTAGCACAATAAATGTGAAATGTTTGGCACAGTCCCAGATTCCTTGATTGGGTATTGTCATTGCCTTAGCTCTAACCATCGCAACAATCATTGCAACGATCATTGCAACAATCGTCATAGCAATCAGCCCAGTAACTAACCTGCCACTTAGAACAATAATCAATCCAACACTTAGCCCACAAGCAAGCCCTAAACTCAGCCAGCTCTTAACCTCTTGCCAAAACCACTCAACCCTATCAACTGTTTCTATGTCTCCAAGCACAGTTCTCAGAACAATACATATCCCAAAAAAAATCAGGGGGATAAGATCTTGTTTACCAAGCTGCACAAAATTTAACCTATAACTTAACTCGCCCATCAATGCACTAATCAGCGCACAAATCAACATACTAATTAGGGTAGTTCCAGTTAGATACCATTTCATGTCTCCAGATTGTAACCAGGACGGCTGCATTTTTTCAATCAGGAATACAGTTTGGGACTCCTGCACCATCCGTTGAGCTAACCAGACTAGCCAGTTCAGAGACTTTTGAGAGGAGTATTTCAATGTACTTTCTCTATATTTCAACATCTTTAGAATATAGGTATCAAAGAGTTGTTTCTGTTGTTCTTTAATGATCTGTTCCGAACGCAGGTCAGCAGTAGCGACACCTCGGTAAGCAAACACCATAATATTGAGCATCAGAGGGGACTGGGCGAGTTCTTGTAAGGCAACATCAGTTGTGAGGAGGTTGTTTAACCCGCTCAGATCTGCCCTCAAACAATTCAAATGGGACCGAGCTTGCATAAGGGTGAGTGGCTGGAGGTCGATAACAGTTTGACTACGGAGACGAGAGGGCAGGCTCTCATAGTCTCTGACACGACAGCAAACCACCATTTTGATTTCTACTTCCCGCCGGAAGGCATTGATGGCTTTCACACAAGCATTCTGATACTTTGCCTGTACTTCGTCTAGCCCATCCAGTAGCAGCAATAATTGTTGCCGTTTGACCAATTTCTCCCCAATATCCTTGTGAACCTGGTAATTTCTGTTTAACTCCCCAACCAACCACTCTGTAAAGCATTGAGAATCTGGTCGTTTGTCCTGTTGTTGAGTAAGGGTCCAGGAAGACAGGTTAAACACTACTGGTATAAGCTCGTCTACATCCTGTTCAGCCCGTGTGATTAGATCCCGTGCTAGTTGCAGTAAAGTGGTAGTCTTGCCAGAACCAGGTTCGCCTAGAATTAGCAACGTGCGGCCTGCACCAATGCCATCAAAGACGGAAAAAATGGTTGTGCCAGGAGACAACTCTCGCACCGGTTGTCCAGCTGCTCCAACCATCAGGTTCCAGGGGCGTTCTACCAAATCTGGGCGTTCTTCCATACGCAAAGTAATGAGAAGACGCTCATAGAGAGACTGCTCCAGCACTCCCTTGACCCAAAAGTTCTTCACTTTGGTCAAGAGTGCCTGTCGATTCTGGTATTCCTGACGTGCAAGTCTGCCTTCAAGCCTAATTTCATTACCAATTTTTCCGCTATTTTTTTTCATAGATTCGTTGGGGCTCATTGAAGAAAGGACTTACAACCATCAGTTCCTGAATTAATTTTTGTCAAGCGTGTAACTAGACAATTTATCGGCTTCCTTTGCTACTGCCACTCTGTCCGATGTAAGTTCGTAAAGCTGTCGTACGTAAGATTGCATAAACAGAAACGTCAATTAGGGCATAGTGTAGAGCTGTAGTTAGAGTTGACAGAAATAGGTGGTAACCAGACTCATCAATTAAACAGACCAAAACAAGATTCTTTTTTGAGTGCGCGTAGACGTTCTTCAACTGAGATTAAATTTTAATAATGAGTTTTTATATAGTTTCACTAGTTGTGGATTGGAGAAGTATAGAATCTAAACTTATCAGAGGTTCAGCTTTGAGCTTCCTTTATTCAAAAGCATGTAACAAATAAGCTTTGGCGTTTCTTATGATTTTCCAAACTTCTTTAATGCACATCTGCTTCAACTAAACCCACGCTTAAATTAAGGAAGGTAATGGGTCAGGGTTACCTTGGCAAATAAATGCACCCCAGTATTGGGGATGGACAAAGGGTTGATGTTCGTTGGGCTTCTGAGCCAGTTCTTTCAAGTAATCACTGACTCCTTGACTACGCTGCTCTATCTCAGCGATCGCTTCGGGCATCAACCATTGTTCACGCATTTGTCCTATAGTTAAGTCCCTTACATAAAATTGAGCCAGCTTCAGTGCTTGAGCACGCCCCATTTTTTCATCTAGCAGGTTGTGATAGAAACGCTCCATTAAAATAGCTGTTGCCACATCATCTACTTTCCAGAGACTCATGACCAGGGTTTGAGCACCCGCCAGCGCAAAAGCCCGTCGTAAACCCAAAACTCCCTCACCAACCAATACATTGCCAAGTGCAGTTTGACAGGCTGAAGCAACGACCAGTTGGGTTGCTAGCAAATTCATATTGGCGGCTGCTTGGGTAGTGAGCAATCCATCTTCTGCTTCCGGTGGTAGGATGCCTCCTTTCAAGGCAGTATTTGCCCCAGCAAAAGCAAGCCCAGACCGAATCGAAGGGTTAATGTGTGCGGCTGTGTACAATCGTCCAATCTCGGAAAGGGCACTGTCGGGTAATTTTGTTGGGAAGTCTTCCAAAAAGTAGCCATGCGTTGCCATATGAAGGATGAGAGGAGATTGGCACTGGCTAACCTGCGATCTGAGAGCTTTCGCTTCAAACAGAGGTGTAACTCCCAGCTTAGCCGCCACAGTCTCTCCCTCAATGCGGGTGCCGGGAAGTGGGTTGAACACCTCCCCTTCCCCTGATCGGTTCATCTCTATAAGGACTTGCCGAGAAGTCTCATCGAACATCTGGTTAATGCAGGATGGGTCACAGAAGACGGAAGGTTCTGAAGCGGGTGAACCCGTTGGCTCCTCTACTAAAGCTAGGTTGTAGTCTGGATCAGCGATCACCAGCGGCAGAGTGGGTTGTACCTTTATTGTTTGGGATGTGCGAAAGCGCAGTAAGTCTCGTCCAACAGTTAAATAGCTCATTGAGTAGTTTTCCATTAAGTACTGCCCTGCTTCGTTGGGTAAGAGATGAAATGGTAGACAAGATAGTTCTCCATCGGGCGCTAGAAAGACTTGCTGCTGGGGTTTAAGGTAGGGTTCGAGTGGAACAATCAGGGTTTGATAGAGGTCTTGGCTCACCGCTTCATACAACCTTTCATATAGAGCCTGAGCCTCTGGTTCATGGGATTGGGAATCTTGGGATTGTTTCTTAAGGAAAAAATCTCGACTATGAATCTCCGTTAGAGCGTGGGACGCAGCAAGGTTCATCCATTCAGTCGTAGCTTTTTCAGAATGAGAGAGAAGCTGACGAAAGAGCTTGACTAATTGATCAATCGGAGCGGCTTCTCCCAGATCAATCAATTGCACCTCACTGGGTTGGTCGGCAGAAAGAATAAAGGCAACGTATTGTGCAGAAAGCCATTGCGATTCCCCCTTTGCTGGGACCGCTTTGAAATTGAGATTACAGAAGTAAAGAAACTCGACTAGAACAGAACCTTTAGGTAAAGCCTCAGCAAGAGATCGGCAGTCTATCGTCTCCAGTTGTTTTTGTAGATTCATCTCTGGAATCTGGCGGCAGAGCTGGCGGTCTAAAGCGTCCCGTTGCTGGCTCAGTGCAGCAAACTGGGCTTGATAAGTAGATAGCTCTTCAGAGGTTGGAACCTGAAAGGCGAGAGCAGCAAGTTGGTCGTCGAGGTGCTGAAGCTGTTCCAGTTGGGGAGACAGATGTTGATATTGTTCCGACAAAAGTACCGTTCGGTGGACAACTCCTGCTTCTGTTCCAAGGGCTTTATGCCGGAGAACCTGTTGAAAGGCAAGGGGAACTGCTTCAGGTAGCTGCTGTGAATTTTGAACTGCCAAGGAAATCAAGATCCATAAACTGGTTTGAGTTTTTTGAAGATACTCCAACCGTTGAGCATCCGTACTGGCAGAAAAGATTCTTCCTAAGCCCTTAATTTCAATGCTTGCTTCCTCTGCCATGAGTCGCAACGCTTCTGGAAGTTGATTAATTTTGACTTTCAAAAGGCTCAAATAAGCCAAACTATTGGCAACGTCGGGATGCTCCTCACCTAGCACCTCCTGCCTTAGCTCTAATGCGTCGAAAAAGAGCAGCTCGGCTTCCGCATAGCGCCTCTGCTCACAATACACTTGTGCCAAGGCAATCAAACTATCGGCAAAACGGGGATGCTCCTCACCTAACACTCGTCGCTTCAAGTCTAATGACTGGAGCAGGAGCGGTTCTGCCTCCACGTAACGTCCCTGCTCACGATATACCTGTGCTAAGGTGAGCAACCCGACAGCGAAGTTGGGGTGCTCCTCACCCAATACCCGTTGCGTCAGGTCTAATGACTGGAGCAGGAGTGGTTCTGCCTCCGCGTAACGCCTGTGCTGCCCATGCAAATTTGCGAGACTATTCAAACTGTTAATAACATCAGGGTGCTCCTCGCCCAATGTCCACTGCCTCAGATTCAATTCATGAAGCAGGAACGATTTGTGCTTACTGTAGCTCTGTCGCGAGCGTACATCCCTTTCACTGAAGAGCATAATTTCGGAAGTGGTTCTATTTAAGAATAAGAAAAGACGCCGCCAAGATCTCTGTCGTAATGATGGACCTACAGCTCGAACAATATCAACAAACCAGCCGACAATAAAGATAACAGGTACGAATACAGGTACGATGATTATAGGCAGCAGCTTGATAAATGTTAGACCTAAGGATGAAAAATTACCAATAACGACACTACCAATAATGATGATGAGGGCGACGGTTATTATTAACAAAAATATAATATAGATTATAGGCAGCAGCTTGAGCATTGATGTACACCTTTTTTGTCTGAGTCTTTCTAGAAAAGCTTAAGATAAAATCTCGTTTTGATTATTGCTTTACTTTTACTTATTTTATTGTGAATACATCTCGAGAACTAAATTGCTGAGGTAGAGCACTCCTGAAATTTAGGAGTTCAACGCTTAATGCAACTGTTATTGTTTGTGTTTTACAAATAATTTCCTAAATTTTGAATTGTTGTTTCTGAGATTAAATGCTTTTTACAAAATAAATTGAGCATCTATATGTTTCAATGCCTGCTTTATCTGCTGTTTAATTGAGTGGGACATTGGCTCTTCCAATAACGGGTTGAGCTTCGTCTCAAAGCTATAAATGGCTTTAAGCTTCATTACGAAGCTCCATTGATCGCTTCAAACGCTTTGTAAAAAAGGCTCACTTTTACCTGTGAATGAAGCTGCTGCCACAGACTAGCCAGGTAGTCTACAGTCACGCTGGGCAAGACCCCTAGCAAGCCATCCTGACCCTGTGGTGGCTCTAACTGCTCCAATGTGACGATCACCAGAAGGTTTTCTTCTCCTAGGTCACCAGGCTCAAAGCATTCTAGTTGAGCGCCAGCTTGAGGTAGGTAGAGGGGTTCGGAAATGATTACTTGAGTGCCAATCGGTGCAAACGCCTGAGAGGGGCAGTAGCAGTAGTGGTTTCCACTAGTTCCCTGACCTAATAGCAATAAATATCCATCCAATTTCAAATCAAGGCGCAACTTGTAATGCTTGCCTCTCAAAAGTTGTGTCTTAGGCAGTTTTGGAATGACAAATTCGCGATCTGCTCCATGATTCAGCGCTTCAAAAACTATTCGGTCTCCTCCGAGATTTGCTCGATTAATCAACTGCTGCCATAACCACCGCCGATATTTGTACTGCCATAACCAATCGTAGGCTTCTCCCCAAGGAGAAACCGGACCTTCTCCTGGAATTACACCACCTCGATGGAGCAAACCGCCTTTACTGACGCTAATCCAACGCATTGGATTAACTTCATCTTTCCGTATCTCCGGCTCATACTGCTCGACGAAGAGCTCAACCACAGTTTGCATTGTGGTAGTGATTGAACTTTCTAAGTTTCCATACAGAGGCTTCTCTTCTCGCATTTGTCGTGCAATTTCAGGATGGGCCAAATTCCAGTTTTTCTTGTCAAATCTCCTTTGGAAGAAGTCCTTTTCTATATCTTTTTTTCTTTTTTTTTCAAAAATTTCATCAGTGATACTTAGTAAAAAGCTTTTTTCGGTTGTCATGATATCTCCAAACGGTAAAATGTGGGTCAGTGCTATTCTTAATAACTGATCTAATGTTCTTTCAGAAGGATTTTGAGTGAATTTACTATTTAATTTTATTTGTTCTCATTTTCGTAGATTTAAGTCTATTAAATTCGATCTTCTGTAGAGATCTACTACTTAACCATTGTTTTTTTTGATTGTTTGGGTGCGGCATTCTTGCAATTACCGCTCCCAAATTAAGAGGAAAAGATGATTCCACATCCTAATTCTGGCCCCTCAAATAATGACCCTAGAGAACAAATGAAGAGGGATTTGTCAAAATGGCTGCAACCCTTCCTGACTAAACTGACGGCAAAACCATATCGTGGTCAGGTGCCAATTCGATGCACACCACTGTCCTATCTAATTTGGACAGGAACTATGTTGGTTCTTGGTCTAAGCCTCAGTGCGATCGCTGTCCACCAACCTATGTGGCTGGGACTACTAGTCATACCAGGATGGATTTTAACCACCAGTGGTATGAGGGCGCTCCAAGTTGTAGTAATGCACCACTGCTCTCACATCAACGTCACAAAGAACAAATCAACCGACACCCTGATTGGTCAATGCATCTCAGCTCTGCTAGTGATTCAAGACTTCAGTTCCTATACCAAAAGTCACCGCATCCATCACTCGCTTAAAGGACACCTGACTAAACGCGATGACACCCTAAACTTTCTATTCAATGAATTAAAGCTTCGTCCCGGAATGTCGAAGCAGGACTGTTGGAAGAGATTGAGGCGATCACTCTGGTCCCCAACCTTTCATGCACGATTCCTCTGTAACCGTCTCAAGGGCTGCTTCTTGTCTTGCCCCTCTATGCACCGGGAAATGGCTTTTCTCTTCTGGGCAAACGTCCTGAGACTCATTTTTGCGACTCACACCGAAGTTATTTTTCTGCTTGCATGGGTGCTGCCTGTGACCATTTTCTACCAAATCTGCACGTCTCTCAGGCTAGTGGTTGAGCATGAGTTCCCTGACTTAGAACTGCTCCTAAACCGTGACAAACGGTTTGTTGCTGAGTCCACCAAAGCAGTGTTCCTAGGAGAGGCAACTCCAGATCCCGCGTCTAGGGGAGTATCAAAACTTCTTGCTTGGGGCTGCTGGTGGTTCCGTATGCTATTCATTCACGGGCTATGTCGCATTCTGATCTTGCAGGGAGACACGCCGGTGCATGATGTCCACACCCGTTGTCCTGGTTCAGATGATTGGGCAAATGCCCTTTGGATCAGAGGGGCTGAACTGGAAGAGGTCTGTTCGCGCTGGACTTCTCCCTATCAAGAACGATGGGGATTGAGCAACGCGATAGATGGTGTGTTTGAATCAATCAGCCAGTTGCCGCCCAACTTTATGCTCTGAGCCTAGTGGGGATTGCGACAGGATACGATGCTGTTGGCGAATGTATGACAAACGCTCCTACAAGGAGACTACAAAGAGCGGTGGGAACGAAAAATTAGACATTTAGCGTTTGTTGCCTTTTTGTAATCCTGCCTGTAGCACATTCGCCAACAGCTTCCGTTGCTCCTCACCCCCCTCCCTAGTAGTGACCGTAACGACGGCTCCCTAGTCTTCGAGCAAGCGGTCAGTGCTTGAACGAAACGCCCCGATCAACGTGGGGTTAGGCCGCAAGCCGTGCGAAAGTTTAGTATCTGGGCGCTAAGGCTCTGCTGCGCATAGCTTTCGGCGTTTAGCTTCACATAGAGCTATTTTTGTTGGTTAGTTGCACCCCGGAGCAAC
>JBGTJW010000418.1:0-3846 GCA_041744955.1 Stenomitos sp.
TGCAACGCAGACGGCAGCGGAATCTGACTCTGCTCAAGGCTCGCGCCCACTCCACTAGCGCGACAAATTTGCACGATCGCGTCAGCTAACCCGTCGCTGCTGTCCATGCCTGCGATCGGGGAGAGGAGTGAGGAGTAAGGAGAGGGGGAAGCAAGGGATATTGAGTGTTGAGCGCCAGTTTGAATTACTCCCTCTGCCTGCCCTCTATATTCTGCCCAAAGCCACTCCACCACGTCCAACCGAGGCTTGGGACGCTGATGGGCATGAATCAGCAGGTCACGATCAGTCTCACTTAGCGCTTTTCCCAATTCAGGATGCAGCAATAATTCCAGTCCCGCTTTTGAAGCTCCGTGTATGCCTGTTGCGACGATCGCGTCTCCCGGTCGAGCGGTTGAGCGGCGAATAAGCTGAGTGGGTGATGCTTCTCCAAAGGCAGTGATGGCGATGGAAAGCACGGGCGAGCGACAGAGATCACCACCCACGATCGGCGTTTCGTACTGGTTCAAGCACTCCGTTAGCCCACGATACAACCCTTCAACCCAAAGCACCGGAGTGTCTCCAGGCAGTCCTAGACCGACGGTAATGCCTAAGGGCGTTGCTCCCATTGCTGCCAGATCAGAGAGATTTGC
The DNA here is from genome assembly GCA_041744955.1 of Stenomitos sp. Taxonomy (GTDB): domain Bacteria; phylum Cyanobacteriota; class Cyanobacteriia; order Leptolyngbyales; family Leptolyngbyaceae; genus Stenomitos. The sequence continues at coordinate 630 of JBGTJW010000418.1, forward strand.
CGCCGCTGCTCTCCACCCTGCATCTGCCGCCGATGTTGTCTGATCGCTAAAATGCACGCCATCAATTAAAACATCTGTGGTGATGACCAACGATCGCCCCGGATGCGTGGTTAGTACCGCTGCATCGTCTCCCACAAAGTCGGGTGGACAAAACGACTGCACCAGCTTGAGTAGACCTTGTTCACCGATTTCTTGGACGTTCAAGGCTGTCTTATTGAGTTTTATTCCAGTGTTCAGCACCACAAGTAATTAAGATTGACGCATCTTGTAACCAGATCGTCAAATCGGTTAGGGCGGCAAAATCGAGCAAGTCTTCACCTAAGGCTTCTAGCAGTGGTAAGGGTAAGGCAGTAATTTGCGATCGCACAGTTGGGTCGATCGTGCCAAACAGTCGGGTTAGTTGACGCAAAATGAGCGTTGCGCCCTCTTCTTGCCGTCCTTCTTGCCGTCCTTCTTGCTGTCCTTCTTGCCGTCCTTCTTGCCGTCCTTCCTGAAGAATCTCCTGGTAAATTACTGACTCCCGCATCATGCCCTCCCGAAATACCTGTTGTATCAGCGCCTTCTTAAAGCGTAGCCCTGCCAAGAGTTGCGTATAGGCGGAAACTTGCTCCCGCTGCTGGATTGGTTCTATTTTACTGATTTGCTGGGCAACCTGTTGGAGTAGTTGCTCTGGTGCCGTTGCGACCGCTAATGCTGCCAGCGGTAAGAGTGCGATATCGTGAAGAAAGAGTGTTGGATCTTGTTGCCACAAACACATCACACTGTACTCGTGGCGTGTTGATTCAACGGCAAAGACAGTTTGGATGGCGCTAGTGCCTGTCGGTGGCAGGAGTAAAACAACTACTTGAGTAATCGGCAAGCGGTAAAGCCGATACAGTCGTACCCAGTAGTCCAACATTCGTAGCGGCAGGGGCGGATCGGACTCAAGCTTGACCTGAAATTCCAGGTGCAGGATACGCTCCTGGGTTTGCAGCAAGGTGACAGCATCAGCTCGAATGGGTTCAATGCTCAATTCAGTTTTCAGTATCGTCACTGAGGGCTGCGGCTCACCCAGAATCCAGGCAGAAAAGCGATCGGGATATTTCTGTGCCAGCAGCTTACAAAGGTTATCGAAGGACATGGCATTGAAGCCTCAGCACTGCCGCAAAATCGATCACTGTTTGCCGACAAAGCTGAAGGCACGGAAGTGGAGGGCTTGCTGTTCGATACGGTTGGCAAGACGATCGCACACCAAATTGCATAACTCAAAGATCAGGTCATCTTCAACGCTGTAATACGCTAACGTACCTTTGCTGCGGCGACTGAGGATGCCTGCCTGCATCATGACCTTCAGATGCTTAGAGACATTTGCCTGACTGGTATCGGTTGCTTCAACCAAATCTTGTACGCATTTCTCACCATCCCGGAGGAGGTTAAGAATCCGCAGGCGCATCGGCTCACCGAGCACACTGAAGTACTCAGCAACTTGTAAAATAACTTCTTGCGAAGGCTTTGCAGATTTCATGCAAATTTAGTATGAGGTGCAGTGATCCCCAGATTTTAGCCACTCAACCGCTACATAGCAATAGAGTATTTGATGACAATGCCAAGATTCTTTAGAATTTCATCATTTTCTGACCGATGTGGCTCTTTATCTCAGTGATGCTTTTCAGTCGCTTGCCGTTATTGAGCAAGAGAGGTTGCTATAGCAAAAGGATGAAGGATGAATAGAAGCCCTTGCTCAAAGAACGTTTCAAGATTGATGTCTGTCCTCACGTTCGCTTCGACTGCCATAACTAAGAATGGGCTGCTTAGTCTGGATTAAGTCGCAGCAGCAACTGACCGTACTCGATCGGTTCACCATTTTGCACCAGGATCTCCACAACCTCGCCGCCAATTTCTGCTTCCAGCTCGTTCATCAGCTTCATTGCTTCGATAATGCAAACGGTTTGCCCTTTACGAATGCGATCGCCCACTTCTACAAAGGGCGGTTCATCAGGCGCAGCAGCACGGTAAAACGTACCAACCATCGGCGAATTCACCTCAATCAAGCGACGATCGCTTTTGCTGTCTCGTAGGGGCGAATCGTTGGGCGGTGAGTTTGGTATAGACGGCGTGGCAGCGCTTTGTGCGACCTGTTTCGGCTCAGAGTCGGTGCGGCTATCACCCACTCTTGGCAGTGATGCGCCTGTCTCAACTGCCGGACGACGATCGCCATCGGTGGCATAAAGGCGCTCCTCCACCCGAATACCACGATGCACCGTGAGTTCAAAATCAGCGCTCTTTAAAGTTAGTTCTGTAATATCGGTCTGGTCGATCGCGGCTAAAAGCTCGCGGAGTTCATTTAAATCCAGTGACACAATGACTGTAAACCTCAGAAGGGGCTAGGGGTTAGGAGAAAGGCTAAAGGATAAACGCTAAAGGCTAAAACAAGTTTCATCCTTTATCCCTTCGCTTACTGCTCTCTACCCAAATAAGAATCGTTACGAGTATCAACTTTGATGCGTTCGCCAATGGTGATGAAGAGAGGCACCATGATCTGAGCGCCTGTTTCGACGATCGCAGGTTTGGTACCACCCGTTGCCGTATCACCCTTCACGCCGGGATCAGTTTGGGTTACTTCCAGCACAACAGCGTTGGGCAGCTCGACTTCTAGCACCTGCTCACCCCAACGGATGACGTTCACTTCCATGCCTTCTTTGAGGTACTTGACGCGATCGCCAATCTGTTTAGCGCTGAGACGCGCTTCCTCATACGTCTCCATCTCCATAAAAACGAAGTCATCCCCGTCCTTATAGGTATGCTGCATCGTATTTTTTTCCAGGTTTGCCTGAGGAACGCTTTCACCCGCTCGAAACGTACGCTCCATCACGTTTCCAGTTTGGACGTTTTTGAGCTTGGTGCGTACAAAGGCAGACCCTTTACCGGGCTTGACGTGCAAAAATTCGATAACTCGCCAGACCGAGCCGTCTAGCTCAATGCTTACGCCTGATCGAAAGTCATTACTAGAGATCATGAGTATGTGTATCGGGGGAAAATGTTCGGCACCTCATTGTACCGCTCAGGGGTAAACCACGTTAAGCAGGCAACGGACAAAGACAGGGAAAACGCATGAAAAAAGAGGTGTAGGGTAAGAGCAATGTAGTGCGCTAGCAAAACTCTGCTCATGAACCCACCTACGGATGGTCGCATTCTGACGCATTTTGCGGCTTTAGAGGACCCGCGCGATGAGCGAGGC
>JBGTJW010000419.1:0-4980 GCA_041744955.1 Stenomitos sp.
GTAGCTGCGATCTACCGGAATCGTGTGCCTAATTTCGATGACCGCCTCATGCTAACGGCAACTGGCTTATGGAACTTTTACTTGGAAGCGGCTTAAGTTGGATACGGAAGGGGAATGTAGTATGCGCCTTGCTGTTAAAGGTTTTTATTAAGCAACAAATCTAATGAATTCAAAAGAGATCTTCGAGATAGTGCATCGTGAGATTCAACACGAACACAACTTGATCTCCAGTCGGATGAGTTGGTATGTAACTTCACAATCATTTTTGATGGCAGCGATGTCCTACTCGACTGCGTCTCAACCCCACATACGCACCGATCACAACTACCGAATCGCCCGCATCGAGATACTGCTCAATCTGAAACGAAAATTTCTCTCAACGGGCATCATTGGATTTGAACACTCCTTCGATGACAGCTTCTCCTCCTCGGTAAGTTTCTCCTTACGAAAAGCCTTCATTCCGAATCCATTCCAGGTTAGGGGCGCAAATCTGACGAAAGGCAGCATAATCCTTCTCTCGGAACGCTCGATACAGTTCCTGGATAATTTCAAGGTTAGTCATGGAAGGATGTTTTTGAAGGAGCGATCGCACTGCGTCTGTTGTGCAAGCGAATTAACCGCTAGTTTTGGGAATTACCCTAATCAAGTATCGCTCTAGAATCAAACGGTCTCGCTCTAAGAGTTGGGTTTTGTCGTCGGGTTGTGTAAGTTCCCGGCGAGCTGAATTATTCTGCGATCGCTCAGAAACAGGTGCAGAGCGAGGCTCTGGTTTTTGTGTTGTTGGTTGGGTAAGAGATGAAGGCGCAGATAATTGAGTTTCTGCACTGATAGCAGGTATCACGGTTGATGCAAATTGCAAGGCGATACCGATACCAAAGATGTATTTCATCGTGAAGTCTCCAGATTAAGATACAAAAAACAATCCTTTCCTCACACGTAACGACCGCCGCCATCCAGATGCAGCACTTCTCCGGTAATGAAACTAGTTGTCATTAGAAATAGGATGGAGCGGGCAGCCTCCTCCGCTGTGCCAATCCGCTTAACGGGCAGCGTTGCAGCTTGAGCTTTAACCACACTTTCGTACTGATCTGCAAACGCTGCTTGCAGCAACGGCGTGTCGATGTAGCCAGGCGCGATCGCATTCACACGAATTGGGGCTAACTCTAACGCCAAAGCGCGACTCATCGCTTCAATGCCACCCACCGCCGTTGCTGCCATTGCCATGCCTGCGATCGGACGAGTCGAGAACAAACCGGACATCAGCATAATTGACCCATCGGACATTTTGGGAGCGGCATGGCGAACGGCATAAACGGCTCCCCAAATTCGCTCTTGAATAGGACGACCTAATGCTTCTAGCGATGCGTCAGTCACTTTGCCTGATGCCAGACTTGCGCCCAACACAACAAGATGATCGATGTGATCACATTGCGCCATTAACTTCTGTACGTCTGCCTCAATGGTGATGTCTACGATCGCCGTTTTGACAGCGCCAAGTTGTTGGGCAGCACGATCAAGCTTTTCTCTATCACGTCCAGTGATGGTGACGGTTGCACCCTCTGCCTGAGCCAATTCTGCAGTGGCAAACCCAATGCCAGAACTACCACCAATAATCACCACATTTCGGTTTTTAAGTTGCATTGTGAACTCCTATTTCCGCCTACATCTTGAAGATAAAAGGGGAAGTATTATATTGTCCAATGGATGATTAGTATGAGGGTTATCACTGCGATGAATTATGAGCAAATTGACCTCAACTTGCTGCGAGTGTTTGACGCGGTAATGACTGAACTCAACGTCACTCGCGCCGCCGGTCGCTTGCATATGACTCAACCTGCTGTCAGCAATGCTCTCAAACGTCTGCGCCATCTGTTGAATGACGAACTATTCATCAAAGTGCCAACTGGCGTTCGGGCAACGCCCAAAGCGATACAAGTGTGGCAGCCGTTGCGCGATGCCCTAATTCAAATTCGGCAAGCGTTGGAACCGTCGGAATTTGAACCAGCGACTGCAATCACAAGTTTCAGGATTGCGATGAATGACTTCACTGCCAATTTAGTTTTGCCAGAACTGGTGCGGGTGATGGACGCAACAGCACCAGAAATTGATATCCGAACGATGCCAACGACCTATATCAATGCCCCAATGTTGTTAGAGCAGGCAGAAATTGATCTGGCGATCGGCGTGTTTCCCAATCCGGGTGCGCGGCTGCGATCGCACTCTCTCCTCACGTCGCCGTTTGTTTGTGTCATGCGTCGGGGGCATCTGCTGGCAACCGGAAAGCTGACTTTAGAACGGTATACGCAGGCAAAACATCTGTTAGTAACGCTAACGGGTGAATCTACCGGATTGATTGATCCACTCTTGCAAGAGCGAGGACTAAAGCGGCGAATTGCCCTCACCGTCAATCAGTTTGCGGTTGCCCCTCGGATCATTGCTCAGTCTGACCTGATTGCTGTGCTTCCCCGGCGGATTGTGCAGTTGAGTGGAGTGGTAGATCACTTATATCTGACTGCGTTACCGATCGAACTTGCACCGACCACCCTCCAAATGATGTGGCATGAACGCAATCATCTGGAGGTCGGGCAACAGTGGTTAAGGGAGCGATTGATTGAGATTTGTGAGTCCCTTGAATACTAAACCGTTAAGACCAGCTTGCCGATCGAGGCTCGACTTTCCAGTCGTCGATGAGCTTCTGCTGCCTTTTGCAACGGTAATGCCTGATCAACTTGTAGGTGCAGCCATCCTGCCCCGATTCCTTCAAGAACCGCATTGGCTCGTTGAAGCAAAATCTCGCGAGTTGGAGCTTTGTTGGCAAGATCACCGCCTGCAACTCTGAGCGATCGCCCAATCAAATCAGTCGGCGCGATCGCGTCAGGTCGCCCGCTCGACCAGCCATAGCACACGACGGTTCCATCCATTGCCACTGCTTGCAAACTACCCGCGAAGGTTGCCTTGCCCACCCCATCCAGCACAAGATTAGCGCCGCGACCGTCTGTAAACCGTTTTGTCTCTGCCACGAAATCTCGTTGGGTGTACAGAATAACCTGATCGGCTCCGGCAGCATAAGCTGCTTTCGCTTTGACTTCCGTAGAAACTGTGCCAATTACCTGTGCTCCCAGATGCTTTGCCCACTGCACACACAGTAAGCCCAGTCCACCAGCGGCTGCATGAATCAATACTGTTGTGCCCGGTTTGAGATTGACGTAATCATGCAGCAAATACTGGGCTGTCACGCCTTGCAGTGGAAAGGCTGCGCCCTGCTCGAAACTGATGGTATCTGGCAGGGGAATCAGGCGATCGGCAGGCACGTTACTCGCCTCCGCATAGGAACCCAAGGCACCGTAGTAAGCAACACGATCGCCCGGTTTGATGATTTCCACTCCTTCCCCAACCGCTTCCACAATGCCTGCCCCTTCTAACCCTGGAATGGTGGGGAGTGGAAAGTCATGCAAGTAAGTGCCGCTCCGCAAATATACATCAATATAGTTCAGTCCTGCTGCCATTAATTTGACTCGTGCCTGACCAGTTGCGGGTGCGGGAAGTTCTGGTACGTCTTGCCACCGCAATACTTCTGGCGCTCCGACTTCCTGAATTTGAATCGCTTTCATTGCAGTTTCTACCGTTGCTTAAGAACTAAATTGACGGTAGCCTGTTCCGTGGTAGAAGAGAAACAGGCTGATTGGCAAAACATCTGTGCCTAATTTTCTTAAATGTCAATCCTCAATCAACTCCCAGAACTGATTGCTTTCGTCCAGAGTGTGCAAGCTGGTAGTTTTAGTGCCGCTGCCCGCATTCTGGACACCACGCCATCGGCTGTCAGCAAACGGGTGGCAAAGTTGGAGGATCAGCTTGGTGTGCGACTGCTACAACGCACCACGCGATCGCTCAACCTAACAATCGATGGCACCCTTTACTACGAACGGGTGGTACGGCTACTCGCAGAATTAGAAGAAGCCAATGATGCGGTCATGTCCCGCGATCAACCTCGCGGCAAATTAACGATCTCCGCACCTCATGATTTTGGACATTTAGTATTAGCACAGTGGATACCACCCTTTCTGGAGCAATATCCAGAATTGCAGGTTGACTTGCGGCTGACCGATCGCCTAGTTGATTTAGTGGAAGAAGGCATTGATGTTGCCATTCGCATGGGAACGCTGGAAGACTCCAGCTTGATTCGTCGTCACTTGGGCGAGATTTCCTATGTCGTTTGTGCCTCACCGGATTATCTCAAAACATATGGAGTTCCCATCACACCAGAAGACCTGAGCCAGCACAACTGTTTGCGGTTTATCAACAGCGGACATCCTCTACCCTGGCGTTTTTTGAGCGATGGGACGATGCAGGAGATTCCTGTGACCGGCAATTTTAGTTCCGATAATGGCTATGTACTGCGATCAACCGCGCTTGCTGGACTGGGAATTATCTATGTTCTGCGGTTTCAAGTGGAATCGGATTTGCGTAGTGAGCGGTTGCGATCGTTGTTTGATGAAGCGATCTTACCCAGTCGCGTCGTGCAAGCTGTATTTACCCACCGCCGTAATCTCTCGCCGCGTGTTCAGGTGTTTCTAGAATTCCTCACGGCTCAAATGGCTGAAGTTCTTTAGGCATTGTGACCTCCCATCACTCCGCCATCCACATTCCAGATGGCTCCCGTCACCCAGGCAGCTCGATCAGATAGGAGAAACGCGATCGCCTCTGCAATATCCATGGGTTGACCGATGCGTTCGATGAGGTGGAAACTTTTGTTGTGTTGTGCCAACTCATCCTGGGGGTCTCGATCTTCTATGGCATTTCTGTCCGTCAGCTTACAGCTTTGCCGCTGGCTTCCTCCAGACATCCCCTCGCGGGTTTGCCCTTGCCTTAAGCTAGTCGTTATCGTCGCGACGGCTCGTCGAGTTAATCATTTGGACGTTGGTTCTCCGACAGGGGACTTTTACCCCATTGATTCACGCCCATGCTGGGCGTACACAATTC
>JBGTJW010000420.1:0-5446 GCA_041744955.1 Stenomitos sp.
AGAGGCATCAAGGCACAGGTTAGAATTAGTTAAAGGGCAACGAGGAACGGGCGATGCTGCTAGATGACCTTTCTCAATGGTTAAAGCTGGATGACCCGGAAGAACGGCGAGTGATTGCCAACGTCTCCTGGTCACAATACGAGGCATTGCTGACCCGGATGGGAGATAGTCTGGCGTATCGCATCAATTATTTGGATGGAGTTCTGGAAATTGTGGCACCCAGCCGTCGGCATGAGAGTGGCAAAACTCGCATTGGGACACTCTTAGAAATCTATTTTCTAGAAACGGATACCGAATATTTCCCCACTGGCTCCACGACTTTTCGTAATGCAGACAAACGGGTCGGAACGGAGCCAGATGAAAGCTACTGCATCGGCACTGATAAAGCGGTTCCTGACCTGGCGATTGAAGTGGTGGTGACAAGCGGCAATGTGAATCGACTGGAACGGTTTCAGCGCTTAGGGGTACAGGAGGTCTGGTTCTGGCAAAACAACTGCTTTCTGCTTTACCACCTACGCGAAGAGAACCTGGCTCAATGGGCGCAAACCTTTGGGTATGAGGCGATCGACCAGAGTGAACTGCTCCCCAACCTGGATATAAATTTGCTGAGTGACTGTGTGCAAAATCCCAACCCACTAGCGGCAGCAAAGGCATTTCGGAAAGGAACGCGCGATCGTCACCACCCTTAGCCTGCAATAAACGATCGCATCAACAAGCGGTTGAACCATCCATGAGGGATGCTTAAAAGTCCCATTCTTCAAACAGTTCAGCGACTGCGATCGCAAAGTCAGGGACGATCGCTTCACCTTCTAACACATCTTGAGACCGCAAAAAGCGAGTCTCTTTCAGAGACGCTTCGCGAACAGGTTCGGGCGAATGGTATACCAACGCATACTTTTCATCTGGGTGAATCACCCAGACCAGACGAGTATCGTTCTCAAAATATTCCACAATCTTGGCGTGGATTTCCTCAACAGTATTATTAGGTGAGAGAATTTCCACTGCTAAATCGGGAGACCCTTGAAAGAAACCACGCGGCGGACGTTTTAGACCTTTAAGCCGTTCTTTTGCCACAAACGAGACATCGGACGAGCGCTTGTTGCCACTCTTCAAGGTAAACGCGGTACTCGAATCGCAAACCACTCCTAATTTGCGTTGCCGCACATGAATCGCCAGCAGACCTCCTAGAAAGGAGCCAATACCACCGTGCTCCATGCCTGAATTGCCCATATCGGCTAACGCTCCATCGATCAACTCATAGCGATGCCCATCACTAGACAGCGCCACAAATTCCTCATCCGTCCAGGTCTTTTTCTCGGTGGCGATCGTCATCCCGCTTGCCTCCTGAGTCTCCAAATCTTTGTTTCTAGTGTGGCACGTTTGCAAACCGCGATCGGTTGAACATCGAGTACGATCGCCTCTCTACCGCTAATTGAATTGAGCGCTATCAACATGTACCCAAACGCCACGCCCCAACAACTCCCCACTTCCCGAACGAGTTGACTCCTGAGCAATATCCGAATTAACCCCGATCGCACTGGGAGATTGGCAGAATCATGCGGCATCATTAAGATCAGCGAATCATTCTTAGCAGATCCCACCACGTCTCATGGCTACTCCCTTCAGCGGCGCTCAAATTCGGCAAACCTTCCTCGACTTCTACGCAGACAAAGGGCACAAGCTTCTGCCCAGTGCCTCTCTGGTGCCAGAAGATCCCACTGTGCTGCTGACGATCGCCGGGATGTTGCCGTTTAAGCCCATCTTTCTGGGACAGCGTCCGGCTGAGTTTCCTCGCGCTACCACCTCGCAGAAATGCATTCGCACCAATGACATTGAGAACGTGGGACGCACGGCACGGCACCACACCTTCTTTGAGATGTTGGGCAACTTCAGCTTCGGCGACTACTTCAAGTCGCAGGCGATCGCCTGGGCATGGGAGCTTTCTACTCAAGTCTATGGCTTGCCGCCCGAACGGTTGGTTGTCAGTGTCTTTGAGGACGATGATGAGGCGTTTGCGCTCTGGCGAGATGAAATTGGCATTCCAGCGCATCGGATTCAGCGCATGGGCGAGAAAGATAACTTTTGGGTGTCGGGTCCTACGGGTCCGTGTGGTCCGTGTTCTGAAATCTACTACGACTTTCATCCCGAAAAAGGGGATGAACACATCGATCTAGAGGACGACACTCGGTTTATCGAGTTCTACAACCTGGTGTTCATGCAGTACAACCGGGATGCAGCAGGCACTCTGACCCCGCTGGCGAACAAAAACATTGATACAGGCTTGGGGCTGGAGCGGATGGCGCAAATCCTCCAGAAAGTGCCCAATAACTACGAAACCGACCTAATCTTTCCAATTATTCAGAAGGCGGCGGCGATCGCCAAGCTTGACTACGCCACGGCTGACGCAATGACTCAGATTGCGCTGAAAGTGATCGGCGATCACGTCCGTGCTGTGGTTCACATGATTGCCGATGGCATTGTGGCATCCAACGAAGGCAGAGGTTATGTATTGCGGCGGTTGATTCGGCGCGTCATTCGCTATGGTCGCTTGATTGGCATTGAGGGCGAGTTCACACCCAAGGTTGCCGACGCCGCGATCGCGCTGTCTGAGTCTGCTTATCCCAGCGTGAGCGCAATGGAGCGCACCATTAAAGTCGCCCTGCAACGAGAAGAAATCAGCTTCTTGAAAACGCTCGATCGGGGTGAGAAGCTTCTGGCAGATGTCATTGAGCAAATGGGTGCGGGTGGACAAATTTCTGGCAACGATGCCTTCACGCTCTATGACACCTACGGTTTTCCCGTGGAGCTGACGGAAGAAATTGCGGCTGAGAAAGGCTTGACCGTTGATGCCAAAGGCTTTGAGGCAGAAATGGAACAGCAACGCCGCCGCTCTCAGATGGCACACACCACTATTGATCTCACCGCCCTAGGCACGCTGGATCACCTCGCAGAGCATATTGAGCAAACCGAGTTTTTGGGCTATACCCAACCAGCAACCGACGCAGCCGTACAGGTCTTGATGGTCAATGGCAAGCCAAGACAAACGGTCGAGGCTGGCACCGATGTACAGGTCGTGCTGGATAAAACGCCGTTTTATGCTGAGTCAGGCGGACAGATTGGCGATCGCGGCTATCTTTCCGGTGATGATGTCCTGGTGCGGATTGAGGATGTGCAAAAAGAATCTGCCTTCTTTGTCCACTACGGTCGCATCGAGCGGGGCACCCTGCATACAGGCGATGCCGTCACCGCGCAAATTGACCTTGCCTGCCGTCGTCGCGCCCAGGCACACCACACGGCAACGCACCTCCTCCAATCGGCACTGAAAAAGCTGGTAGACGACAACATTTCTCAAGCGGGTTCCTTGGTGTCCTTCGATCGCCTCCGCTTCGACTTTCACTGCCCTCGTCCGCTGACATCCGAAGAACTCCAGCAGGTTGAAGAACAGGTCAACACCTGGGTTGCCGAGGCGCATCATGCTCAAACGTCAATCCTGCCGATCGCCGAAGCCAAAGCGAAAGGCGCGATCGCCATGTTTGGTGAAAAATACGGCAGCGAAGTCCGCGTACTGGACGTTGCAGGCGTATCAATGGAACTGTGCGGCGGCACTCACGTCAGCAACACGGCGGAAATTGGGCTGTTCAAAATCGTCTCCGAAACAGGCGTAGCAGCAGGCATTCGGCGGATTGAAGCCATTGCGGGATCAGCCGTGCTGGAGTACCTGAATGTACGCGATGCCGTGGTGCGCGACTTGAGCGATCGCTTCAAGGTTAAGCCCGAAGAAATTAGCGATCGCATTACCACCCTGCAAACCGAACTCAAAACCACCCAAAAGCAGCTCGAAACCGTCAAAGGTCAGCTTGCCCTCGCCAAAGCCGATAGCCTGCTGACACAAGCCGAAGCCGTGGGTGAGTTCCACATTCTCATCGCGCAACTCGATGGCGTTGACCCAGAATCGCTTAAAACGGCTGCCGAGCAGCTTCAGCAAAAGCTGACCAACGGCGCGGTCGTTCTCGGCTCTGTACCCGAACCCGATAAGGTCAGTCTCGTCGCTGCCTTCAGCCCTGCTGTTGTTAAAAAAGGACTCCAGGCTGGGAAGCTGGTGGGCGCGATCGCCAAACTCACAGGCGGCGGCGGCGGCGGACGACCCAACCTCGCTCAAGCAGGCGGACGCGATGCCAGCAAACTACCAGAAGCCCTTGAGGAAGCGAAGAAGCAGCTAATGTCTGGTTTGAGCTAATCTAGTGAGTAAGCTACGCAAACTGGTCGAGTACTTTCTGACGCTTCCAGTCGAAGCAAATTTTAACGACGTTCGTCTACTTTTGGAAGCATTCGGTTTTATTGAAAAGCGCTCTAAAGGAAGTCACCATACATTTGAAGATGCGCGGGGACAGATTTTTACAAATCCCAAAAAGGGCGGCAAAAAAGTTAGGCGCATTGATATAAAGCGGATCGTTGAGTTGCCAAACCTACAGCAGTGGCAGGATGAAAGCAGTGATCAATCAACAGACAACAACTGATCGAAAAGCATTGGATTATTATCTGAAGCTGAGTTACCCCATCACACTCTATCCAGATGTTGAAGAGGGTGGCTATGTAGCTGAAATTAAAGACTTGCCGGGATGTTTAACGCAAGGAGATACCTTGGAAGAAGCCGTCATCAACATCAACGAAGCCCGCGAACTTTGGATTGAAACAGTATATGAAAGTGGTAGAGAAATACCATTGCCAAGCACAGATTTGTAACCTCTCCTGATGTAAACCAGTCGATTACTCCCCAGGCATCGTATAGCCGTTATGACACCACAAATCCTGGAAAAACCATCTTCTACTCAAGAGCAACGCCTTCTTTTACCGGGTTGGCATAGCTGGCAAGAATTTAAGGCAATTCAAACCCTGATGGAAGAAGTGTCTGGAGTGCGGCTCACGTATCTGGATGGGTTTATTGAACTGATGACGATCGGCGAATCTCACGAATTACTCAAAAAAGCAATCTCGATTCTGTTGGAAGTTTATTTCTTCGAGATGGGCATCGAATTTGTACCTGTTGGCAGTGCAACTCGCGAAGTAGAAGGGCAAAAAGTCTCTTTTGAGCCGGATGAATCCTATTACATCGGTGAGAAAGGCAATAAAGAACATCCTGATCTTGCGATCGAAGTCGTTATCACCAGTGGCAATATCAAGAAATTAGCAAAATATAGTCGGTTACAAATTGCCGAAGTCTGGTTCTGGGAAGATAACAAACTTTCTCTTTATCGCTTACGCGACCAGGATTACGAAGCCATTTCCCGTAGCGAATTTTTACCAGAGTTGGATATTAATTTGCTGGTGCGCTGTGTGCTGATGCCGTCTCGACTAGAAGCTAGAAAAGAGTTTCTCAAAGGGATTCAACGTTAACTAATCAATGCTTAAAGTGGGATCATGCTCAAGAAACTCATCCTGGAAAACT
>JBGTJW010000421.1:0-23404 GCA_041744955.1 Stenomitos sp.
TCCTGGAAGTTCTGCCACAGTTGAGTTAACCGCAGCAGCGGGCTGGTGACATAGCCCGCAATAATCCGAAAGGCGATGAGTTGTCCCAGGCTCAATTTTCCCTGCAACACCAACAGTGCTCCGACCCACAGCACCAGCAACCCAGAAAGCTGATTGAGAAAGGTGCTAGTGGCACTGGCAGCCGTAAACGTGCGTACCGTTTTGAAGCCAGCGCTGACATATTTGGCGTAGCGTTCTTGCCATTGCCAGCGCGATCGCAACTCCAGATTTTGAGCCTTCACGGTTTGAATGCCTGACAGCACTTCGACCAGCAACGATTGCGTTTCGGCATGGCGTTCAGCTTTGGTACGCAGTTGGCGACGAACGATCGGTGACGTGAGCGCGGTCAATGCCACAAACAGCGGCAACGTTGCCAGCGCCACCAGCGCCAGTAGCCAACTGTAGAGAAACATCACAACGATGTAAAGCACTGAGAACACAGCATCCAGCACGACCGTAAGAGCCGTTCCTGTAAGAAATTGCCGAATATTTTCTAGCTCACCGACGCGAGTGGCTAATTCCCCCACCGATCGCCGCTCAAAATAACGCAGCGGTAAGCGTAGCAAATGATCGATAATCTCAGCACCCAATGCCAGGTCAATGCGATTGGTTGTATCTGCAAACAGGTAAGTACGAAGACTGGTGAGCACTGCCTCAAACAGTGCCAGCACGACGAGAAAAATCCCCAACACTTGCAACGTATCGGGGCTATTTTGCACCAGCACTTTATCAATAATCACTTGAGTAATTAAAGGATTCGCCAGGCTAAAAAGCTGCACAAAAAACGACGCGACGAATACTTCCATCAAAACCCGTCGATATTTGTAAAGCGATGGTAAAAACCAACTGAGACCAAAGGTTTGTTTGGGCGTGTCCTGGGTGGGTTGTAACAGCAGCACTTCCAGGGTTTCGGCAGGCTCCGCTTGTGCCTGGGCGGGTTGATGGAACAACAATTCATCGGGATGGCGACGAAGAATGCCCGCTTCAGGTACACCCAGAATCGCTTGCTTGGCGCTGATGTCATACAGCACAGCAAAACTATCGTGCCAGCGGATGATCGCGGGAGTCGGCAACCGATGGACTGCTGCTGCTGGTACGTTGACCAACTGCGATCGCAAGCCGCTCAACTCTGCCACACTGCCACAGTGCCGCAGCGAGAGTGTGCCGATTCGTTGGTGCTGCTCGGCTAGAATGCGCTGCACCACCTCACGCCGGAAGGGAAAGCCCCACTGTTGACTCAGCATTTGAAAACAGGCAAGGACGGCATCTACAGTGCCACTGCCCCGGACGTAGACATATTGTGATGGAGCGGATGGCAGCGGTTCTTCTCGATCCATCAACTCAGCCGACGCATAGGGAATGTCGGGCAGGTCAGGAGCTCCTACAAGGGACAGCGATCGCCGCCCATTTAATCCATTGCCATTCAATGCCCCATTATTAATCAGTGATGGGGGCAGTAGCAGGTGAGCGGGTAAGCCGATGATGCGATCGGCGGCATGATCCAGATCAGCGGTTTGGACGCGATCGCCCACAGAGAAGGCATTAGAAGGACTGCTGATCAGCCAGAGATAGTCAGGAATTACTGTGCGATAAACAATTGCGTGAGGGAGAAGCGTTTGAGCAAAATCTTTCAGGTTGCTGGCTCCAGCAGCTTTGAGTATGAGGCTGCGATCGGCGCGATGTTGGAAGTATGCGTTCAGGAGATCAAAGAGTTCGATCAGGGCAGGCTGCGTGTGGAAGTAGGACGCGATCGCGGGTTCTGTTTGTAGGAGTTGCAGGAAGTCTGAAGCAGCCAGCATCAGGCAAATTGTTTCAGTGGAGGCGATTGCGGTTTCGCAGGCAACGCCACGCACCAGGCTAACCCAGCCGATGATGGCACCGGGTTGCAGTCGCTCCACCGTGACAGGCAGTTGACCATCAGATTCATAGCCGAGTGATCGGGCTTGACCGTCGTATAAAACCGCCACCTGAGCAGGCATTTTTTCACGGGTTACAATCAATTGCCCCATCCGATAGCGTAGCGGTTGCGCCTGTTTCAACAAAGTATCAAAGCGATCGGCGGCAAGCTGATTAAAGGGTGGTAGATCAGCGAGAAACTCGGTTAGTTGATGGGCGGCAATCGTGTAAGTCATGGGGCGAAAAATTGAAGGATTGCGATCGGGGTTGGCTGGCTAAAGGCTGCTCGTTTACTGCTCGATTTGTTCCTGTACCCAGTGCTCGAACAGTTCTGTTAACAGCCGTTCCTGCATTGCCTCATCCATTTGAGCCGCTAACAAATGCTCTAGCCGCACAATGACAACCCAGCCATCGAGACGGACCGGAGGCAGAAGTTGACCTAGCTGATTGGCAGCCAACATTTTTGCTAACACAGGGTGAGGTTTGCTGAGTTCCACAGGTCCAATCAAACCACCCGTTCTGGCTTCAGCGCCCTGAGAGTATTGCCGTGCTAATTCGGCAAAGGTTTGTTCGCCATCTTGGATGCGAAAGAACAACTCCTGAGCGATACTGACCTCTTTGACTCGCAGCAAGGAGTAAATGACGCGATCGAGTTGTGGTTTGCGCTGGAGGAAGTAGGATGCAAGTTTGTGTCCCCACATCGCTTGTTTAAATTTGGCTAGTTGAATGTTGCGGGTGATCAGGCGATCGAGTTGTGGCTGCGATAGTTGATGGACTTCTAGCCAGGTTTGTCGGTCAACATCCGTAGTGAGGTGCTGCCGTTGATCAAACTGGGCACAGGCATTGAGGTAATCCTGGTCGGAAAGGGTGATGGGAGCGATCGCATCATCAATCAACAACTCCCGCAGCAACAGTGGCATCAGGCTGTACTGCCCCAACAGATTGAGTATTTCGTCGGCTGTAAGAGTGCCTTGTCGTAGTCTTTCCAGTGCCGATTTGCTCGATTGCAAAACGGCGATCGTTGTCATTGTTGCTACTTGCATAATTTAAGAAGGTAAGTGCCCATGTTCTTGAAAGCACTTAATGCATGACAAAGCGCTTTCTCACAGTCATACGAATCACTTTCCAGTGCGCCAGAGTGTGTAAAAAAATAAAGGCGAGAAAGAGATAGGATGACCAGAAATGTGAGCTTCTAGCCAGTGCAATCCAGGTATTATTTGCAGCGAAAAGAGGCGGTACTGGAAGACCAAAAAGCGTGGTGCCTAAGCCGCTAAAATTTCGCAAGAAAAACCCGCTTAGAGGAGCCACCAGCATAAAGAAATAGAGACTGCTGTGTAGGATGATGGTTTGTAACCAGTTGGACGTGACATTGGGCGATCGTCTCGTATACTTGTGTCCAACAACCCGTAGCAGTAAGAAAATTCTGGCAATGAGCAGTAGCAAAAACAGCATTCCTAACGACTGATGGAGGAAGGACATCAGCCAGAGAGTCGTTTGAAAAGGACGTGCAACTAAAACACCTGTAAGATACAGCGAAAGAATGAACGCCGCCATAATCCAGTGCAAAAGCATCAAATGTTTAAACGCTGCGTTCTGACGCTTTGGTTTTTCCGTAGCCCTTGCCATACCCATAAGGCTTACCTCTTAAAAGGACTTGCCTCTCACCTTTGTGGAAAGGTATTAAAAATTTGTGAATGAGAAACTGAATTGCTTAAAAGGCTCAACAGAATGAATCTTTTGTGTTTTACTTCGCAGATTCATAGTTTTTTAATACCTTTGATGGAAGTTCAGGAGATGACCATACAGAGGAGACTTGAACAGATGTCTAGATTATTGGGTGTAATGATCCCTTGCGGTGTGTTTGTCGGCTTGGCGGCAACAATGATCGCGCTGGTACAGTTCTCAACTGGGGCTTCGATCGCTCGATCGCCCATGCCTCAGCCACCAACCCAACATCAATAACAGGGACGCTTTGAGTTCAATGCTCGATCCCTGTCTACGTGTGAATTCGTGAGACGTTATGACTGCCCGCGCTTGTTCAAACGATTGAGTTAAACAACTCACACAAGCTTCAGTGAAGAGACACTTCAATGGTGATTCTTGCAGCAAGCCGTAGGACTGCCTCCAGCAACACTTCAGCAATTGCATTGTGTTCATTTCTTAACTTTCACCACTTCTTAACCTTTACCAACAGAGGGCGATCCATGAGACAGTTTTGGACAATAGTAGTGCTTGGTTCAGCGTTGGTTATGTCTACTCCTCTAGCGGCACACGCTGCCTCATTCACTTTTTCAGGCTCTTTAAGCGGAGCGGAGGAAGCGCCCACTCCGAATAACAGCCCTTCAACCGGATCATTCTTAGCAACGCTGAACGGCGAACCTGAGGCATGGATCTTTAACTATGAGGTCTCGTTCCAAAATCTGAGTGGGTTTCTCCGTGATGGACACATTCATTTCGGCGATCGTGCAGTGTCAGGTCCAGTCGTGCATTCATTGGATGGCGTGAGAGACTTGGTTGCGACAAATGTGACCAGTGGTACTCTGGTTGGTGACTGGACTTCAGCAGATCTGCCTGCCACAGTAGCGTCCGCGACCGTGTTTAATCGCTTCCTGGATGGTCAACACTACTTCAACATTCACTCAGCCGTCTTCCCGGCTGGTGAAATCCGTGGTCAAATCGAAAATCCAGTCCAGTCAGCCGCAGCAGTGCCCGAACCCACTACCGCGCTGGGACTATTAGTTGCTGGTGCGATCGGTGCGGCAGCGCGACGCAAGAAGGCAAAGCAGGTGACATAGAGGCAAACAGCGATACCTGTCCAGGAGCAAAATAATACCTGGACAGGTATCGTTTAACGCCTCCACGCGTCCCTTTGGGTTTCGTTCTATTCAGTGATTCAATGCTGAAAGCTGGTTGTCTTTCTAAGAGATGCGTTTAACAGTCAACTTTTGCCAAACTACAGCAGTTTACGACTAAATGAAGTACAGCCTATCAGCCTGAAAGCTAGATGAGAAGCTCTTTTCACTTCTGGCTTCTGACTCCTGAATGCTGCTGTAGATTCAATTGCACTCACCATCAATTGCACTGATAAATCTTAGCAATCACCCCTCATGCCTGCCACCACTACTGTATTGCTCATCGAAGACGACATTAGCCTACGTGAAACGGTGCAGCTTTACATTGAGCGTGATGGCTTGGCGTGTTTAACCGCTAGCAACGGCACTGAGGGCGTGGCTCAGATCCAATGCTTTCGCCCCGATCTGGTTGTGTTAGATCTGATGTTGCCGGATATTAGTGGCTTTCAGGTCTGTCAAGAAGTCCGGGCATTGGGCTACTTTGTACCAATTTTGATGTTGACGGCGCGTGTAGAGGAGAGCGATCGCGTGCAAGGATTGGCGATCGGAGCCGATGATTACTTAATCAAGCCCTTTAGTGCTAAAGAGTTGGTGGCACGGGTTAATGCGCTCATGCGACGGGCGTACAGCCCAGGTTATCGTGAGGTGAGACAAACTCAAGGACTTGCGATCGACCCCAACCAGCGTCAGGTCTTTCTCAACGGTGAATTGCTTGATTTGCGCGGCAAAGAGTTTGACTTGCTGGCACAACTCGCCGATCGTCCCGGACGAGCCTATACCCGCGAACAACTGCTGGAACACGTCTGGGGACTTGATTTTGCAGGCGATACTCGCGTCGTTGACGTTTACATTCGCAAGCTGCGGGAGAAGGTTGAATTAGACTCCTCTCGCCCAGAATATATTCAAACTGTGTGGGGCGTTGGCTACCGCTTTCGAGGACATGAAGGATGAAATTAAGAAGCGTTTCTAGCCGACTGACTCTCACACTGCTACTCGTCACCCTGGGCAGCCTGGGTGGCTTCTCGTTAATCTTAGGAGCCGCATTAGAAAGGTTTTTTGTCAAAGAGGCAGAAGTCACACTGCGGCGACAGGCAGATGCCTTGGCAGCGCAAATTCCCACCCATTGGGAAAGTCCAGACACGATGCGCCAGCTCACCGATCTGATGAGCGAACAGGCACGATCGCAGGTCACAATTTTCAACATGGCTGCCACCACTCGCATCACCAGTCAGGGAGTCAATCGGGGTCATGCCGTTGAACTTCCCAAGGATTTAATTCTCGAAACCCTGGCAGGCACACCGCAAGCCGGACGCTTATGGAACGCTACCGATCCTAAAAATAGCTGGTGGCTCTACAGCACAGTACCGCTCCGCAGTTCTGATCAAATTGTGGGTGCAGTGTATCTCACCATGCCCCTCCGTCGCCCAAAACGCTTTGCAGAAGAGGTGCAGGGCTTGGTGATGGGGATGGCGATCGCCGCTACAACCGTTGCTGCCGCCACAGGATGGTTCCTCTCTCGCACCTTGACTCAGCCTCTACAAGTCTTACACCGACAGGCGCAGCGCCTCGAAGCAGGCGATTATACGGCTCGTTCAGCCCTTAGAGGGCAAGATGAACTGGCACAATTGAGTCATTTGCTAGACCAGATGGCAGCCAAATTAATTGAAACCCTGGCAGCACTTCAGGCACAGGAAACAGCCCGGCGTGAGCTAGTTGCCAACGTTTCTCACGATTTACGCACCCCCTTAGCCACGCTGCGAGTCGAGTTAGAGGCAATTCTGGATGGCGTAGTCACTGGCGAAAAAGCGCAACTCTATTTACGACGAGCCTGTCGTGAAACAGATTACCTGACTCGTCTGGTGGAGCAATTGCTCTGGCTCGCCAAGGCAGATGCGGGACAGCTTCAGGTGCATCCCCAGTCAGTCTCAGCCGTGGCGATCGCCCAGGAATGTCTCTGTCGGATGCAACCCTTTGCCACTCAAGCTGGGTTAAAGCTGGAACTTTCTGCGGCTTCGACCAAAACAGCCGTGTGGGTTGATCCAGAACTGACTGGACAGGTAGTTTTGAATTTACTAGACAACGCCATCAAGTACGCGCCTGAAAGTGACGTGATTTGTCTCAAAGTGCTGCCGACTGTTGAAACAGAGGAGCAGCAGTACATTCCCCTCCAGATTCAAGACCAGGGCAAAGGCATTGAAGCCAGCGCGCTGCAACGCCTCACAGAGCGGTTTTACCGGGGTGACAATGCTCGTCCCAGAGGTGGGTTAGGGCTGGGATTGGCGATCGCTCAACACGTCTGTCAATTACAGGGCGGCAGCATGCAAATCAACAGTGAATTGGGGCAAGGAACCGTTGTCACGCTCCTTCTACCCGTTGCAACGTGATTGCCATTAAGAGCCTTTCAATGCCTGTTCCCGTGACTTTTTCGCAATAGGTGCAAAATCGTAGGTAGCATAAAATTCAGTCCGATACGCGCTCCAGGCAGTGCGTTCCAGTGCTATGTTTACCGCTCGCAAGCGCTCTGGCGGTACAGCTAACGTGACAACCTGTCCAATGCCCATCATCACATACCAGGAAACAACGTCAACCCCTTCCGGTGGAAAAGCTTTCCAATAGCCAGATTGCTTCAGTTCGTCGAGAATTTTTTCTAACGTTTTAGATTGGTCGTGCTTAAGAAAGACGGTGAGTAAAATCGCGCCATTGGGAACACCAGTTTCTGGGTTGATGTTCATTTTGGATGCACTTTTCGGCGGAGTTTGAGCCACGATCGCATTTACACTTTCAGCACCAATAACCTGATGCTGCTGGAGCCGCGCCATCTGAGCGGTTGCAGTTGGTGGTGCTATACGATTAGAATCCTGCGCTATTGCTGCACCGATCGCTACAACTGAGACCACGACCAGGAGGATTGAAAGCAAAACAATTCGTTGGATGGTTTTATTCATCATTGAGTCTCCTTCGCTTACCGTACACCGCTGTCATTGCTATGAGTAGATATGATAAAAGGGGCAGTGATAGCACTACCCCTAGCTTCTTTGAAGAGATGTTAGACCAGACTGAAATCACTTGCAGTGAAGTTGTTCAAGTTAGCAATACCAGTTTGTCCAGCCTGATTAATCAGGTTAGCCACAATGCTGATGTCGCCTCCGTTTGCAAGGTCTTGAGAATACACCAGGCGGCTAATTCCCAACGTTGTATTGAAGTAAACGAATGCACCTTCTTTGGCAGTGATGGCAGCGTTGTCTGCGATCGCTCGTGCCGCTGTTGCCGCATTCACAAAGGGATCAAGTTGGACAATAAAGTTGCCATTGGCTGCAATTTGAGCGGTGATTCCCTTCTGGAATGTAAAGTCAGTGATGCCCAGGTCGCTGCTATCAAAAACAAACTGATCACGACCGAACTCATAATCGGTAATAATGTCAGGCTGATTCACAAAGCGAATGCCAGTAGCTCCCGCGAGGACTGGAGTAGCACCTGCAAAAACGTCTCCGTTAAAGACAAACGCATCTGCACCTTTGCCACCCGTTAGTGTGTCTGTTCCGCCAGCCCCACCAACCAGCACATCCGCACCATCACCTCCTAAAAGAATATCGTTACCCAATCCTCCGTAGAGAAAATCGCTTCCTTTGCCACCATCTAATTGATCGTTGCCTTCATCACCAAACAGAAAGTCATCGCCCCTTTCACCAAACAGTTTATCGTCTCCTTGTCCGCCGATAAGGACATCGATTCCCTTACCACCAAAAATGATATCATCTCCAGCATTGCCTAAGATGACATCATTTCTATTGCCTCCATTCAGAACGTTGTTACTAGCATCTCCTATGAGAATGTCATCCAAAAAGCTTTTACCTTTCTGGGTATGACCGCCATGAACTTGTTCTAGCTTTGCCATAGTTAACTCCTGGTGTGTCTCAAACGTTGAGGTGGAAGTTGGTTAGCTTTGAGAGCTAGAACAAGCCTGATTGAAAGGTGTTAAAACCGTATGAAAAATAAAATTGCTCCACCTGGAGTTTGAGAGTAGCCCAAGAGGTTTCTCTAAGCCGTCCTTCTTACCCCTGGCTGCATTTACAACAAGCACCTGTTTGGAGCAAGAAGCGGCGTTGCTTTCCTCACCCTTATGTCGGCTCTATCCCTAGATTCACTCGCTTAAGGTGCTCCTGTCCCCACTCACACAGTGGTTGAAAGACAGGTATGAGGGTTTTGCCATAGTCAGTGAAGGCATACTCAACTTTGGGAGGCATTGCTGATAAAGTCTTGCGGCTAATAATTGTGTCTTTTTCGAGTTCCTTAAGTTGCTGAATCAACATCTTTTCGCTAATTTCAGGCATCAATCGTCTTAACTCGCTGTAGCGTTTGCCGCCATCTTTGAGATGCCACAAAATCAAAAGCTTCCATTTGCCGCCCAACACAGTAAGAGTCATTTGCACGAAGGCTGTGCCGTCAGTTTGCTCTGGTTGCATAGAATCGCTTCTCTGTGAGTCTGCCTGTAGGAACTTACAAAAAAGTAAGTACTTCCCAAAAAGCCACTAGAAGTATACCTTGGTGTTTGGTTAAAGATTCTCTTCCATTAGCCTGGGAAGCAGAGCAATGTTTTTGCAAGGAAAAGTAGCACTTGTTACGGGAGCATCACGGGGGATTGGACAAGCGATCGCTGAACGGTTGGGGCGCGCTGGTGCCAATGTGGTCATCACCTATGCTGGCAACCGAGATAAGGCAGAAGCGGTTGTCGAAACGCTTAAAGGTAATGGGGTAGAAGCGATCGCAGTTCAATCTGATATTAGCAACATCGAAAGTACGCGCAGCCTATTCCAGCAGGTTCTCAACACGTTTGAACGTCTTGATATTGTAGTCAACAATGTCGGTGTGTCTGTTTACAAGCCAACGGTTGATATTGCAGAAGTAGACTTCGATCGCGTTTTTAATACTAATGCTAGAGGCACATTTTTTGCACTACAAGAAGCGGCAAAACATGTCAGTGATGGGGGACGCATCATCAGCTTATCGAGTGGTGCAACCAAACAGAGCATCCTCACGGGAGGGCTTTACGCTGGCAGTAAAGCCGCGATCGAACAATTTAGCTTTGCCCTAGCAAAAGAATTGGGGCATCGTGGTGTCACGGTAAACCTGGTTTCACCGGGAGTGACCGATACTGATGGGTTGATCATGCCTGCGGAGGCTCTGGAACATCTGGTGCAAGCCACGCCGTTGGGTCGTTTGGGGCAGCCCGATGACATTGCCGATGTCGTGGTGTTTCTGGCTTTGGATGAGGCGCGATGGGTGAATGACCAAACCATTCAGGTGAATGGCGGCATTTTATAAGCGAGGAAAAGATGGAAATTGAGAATTCAATTGCGCTTGTGACAGGAGCAAATGGCGGTCTCGGTCAACACTATGTGGAGGCACTGCGATCGCGTGGTGCTGCCAAAATTTATGCGGCGGCTCGTCATCCCAACTCGCTAGCCAACCTGATAGCCACTGACCCCAACATCATTATTCCGGTTGCTCTCGACATTACCAACGAACAATCAGTCAACCAAGCCGCATTGCTGTGCCAAGACGTCACGCTTCTTATTAACAACGCTGGGGTGGGGTTCAATCAAGGGCTGATCGCCGCGTCTGATTTATCCCATGCCCGTATGGAAATGGATGTGAATTATTTTGGCACGTTGATGATGTGTCGTGCCCTAGCACCGGTGCTGAAACAACGTGGTGGTGGGGCGATCATCAATATGGTGTCGATGGTGGCGCGCGTCAATCTTCCCTTCAACGGCAGTTACAGTGCCTCTAAAGCCGCGACGTTATCGCTTACCCAGGGAGTGCGAGCCGAGTTGGCAGTACAGGGAACAGTGGTCATTGCAGTCTTGCCAGCAACTATCGATATTGGCATGGGCAAAGCTTATCCTGAACCGAAAGTGTCGCCCGAAGAAGTAGTCAGCGAGGCGCTACAAGCCGTAATCGATGGTGTTGAGGATGTTTACCCCGGTGAACAGGCGAAACAAATGGCAGCACAGTTGCTTAACGATCCAAAGACGCTGGAAAAAACAGTGGCGTTGATGTTGCCAAGTTAAACTCACTAATCAGAGTTTTGGCTCAGTTTCGGAGGAATGTTTTGAGTGTAGAAGAACACTACGATGCCTAGGCAAATCGTCATTGAAACCTTCCTAAAAGTATGATGAAATCCCGCAGTCCCGATACCTTTCTTGTCAAAGCAACGTTACTGCTGGTCAGTACCCTCACCGTAATGGCAGGCGCAACGATCGCCCCTGCTCTTCCAGCCATGCGGCAGCACTTTGCAGCGGTCGCCAATGCCGATTATTGGGTGAGATTAATCTTGACCGCTCCAGCGCTGTTTATTGCGATCGGTGCCCCTATTGCTGGCACCATCATCGATCGCTTTGGGCGCAAAGGCTTACTGGGTGCTGCCGTCTTTCTTTATGGTTTGGCGGGCAGTTCTGGTTTTTTGCTGAATGAGATTGGGCTAATGCTGCTGGGACGAGTGCTGCTGGGCTTGAGTGTGGCGGGAATCATGACCACCGCCACCACGCTCATCGCCGATTACTATAGGGGTGCTGCCCGTGCCCAATTTCTCGGACTGCAAGCCGCTTTCATGGGCTTCGGCGGCGTGATTTTCTTGACTCTGGGCGGCTATCTGGCTGACCTTAACTGGCGGCTGCCGTTTCTGATTTATCTGCTGGCATGGCTGATTCTACCCTTCATTCTGCTGGTGCTGTCCGAACCTTCTGCCAATTCAGCCGCACAATCCTCTGAGGCAGTTGTTTCCGAGGCAGTGCCCTGGCTGCTGCTGCTCACGACCTACAGTATTGCGCTGGTCACTCAAATCGTGTTCTACATGATTCCGGTACAAATTCCCTTCTATCTTCAGCAACTTAGCAATGCCAATGCCGCTCAAAGTGGACTGGCGATCGCCTGTGCCACGCTTGCCACGTCCATCAGTGCCCTCAGCTATCAGCGCCTTAAAGTGCGTTTTACTTTTCTGAAGCTTTATGTGATCGCGTTTTTGCTAATGGGGCTTGGCTATTTAGTCATCAGTTTTGGTCGCACTTATGAAATAGTCTTACTTGGCTTGGCGATCGGTGGGTTAGGCGTGGGATTGTTGATGCCCAACATGACTGTGTGTTTGACCTCCTCTACTCCAGCAGTCTTACGGGGACGGATCTTGGGTGGCCTAACCACCAGTTTTTTTTGGGTCAGTTTACTTCACCGTTTGTCAGTCAACCCCTCAGCCAAGGGACAAGCTTAAGCACAACCTATGGCTTGGCAGGTGGCTTCATGCTGCTGCTGACCCTAATTACTTTCGGTATCATGGCTCGCTGGCAATGATTCAGAGACCTTTGCCGTTTCTCTACCGTGTGAGCTTTCGGTTTGCTAAAGGATGAAATGAGAAGTCGAGCAGAAAACCGGATTAGGGGTGTGTACTAGTGTCTTTGGACTAAACTTGACCGACTTGTTGCTCGACGATGGGTAGTACAGAGCCTCTTCTGCCCCTCTTCAAAGCCTGAACCTACCTGCTCTCGCTGCGCTTCTGCATCAGCGGCAATAGCGCAACGTAAGTGTTGCTGGGAAAGCTTTTGAAGCTCATCGTGATACCAAGTTACACGAATGAGTCTCCGACCCGCTGTAATGCCATCAGCTAAATCGTAAGGGTACAGACGTTTAACGAGCACGCTCGCCTGAAGGAAAGCCTACAACGGCTTGGCGGCTTCCCGCTGCTTGCGATCAATTGTCTGCTTAAAACGCCTAGACCGAACGCTTACCCTCAAACTTCTGATACCAAACGATGTGACCCAATGCGGTAAGGGCTACAGCCATGCCTCTTTCCACCCATGCCAGCCTGAGATTGTAGCCGCTACGGCTGAGATTCTGCATCCAGAGACGGGTCAGATCGGAGGAGACTAGCCGATTGGTGAGCAGGGGAAAGAGAGACATCAGCGCGGCACCCACGAGGGACCAGCCCACCATTGAGATGAGCAGAAAGATGGTTTTGGTGGTCGATTGGCTACCCATGAGCGATCGCTCCTGTCAAAAATCAACCTTGAGAGTAGCAGGGGTGATGCCTTCAGTCAGCCTGTAAACGTGTTACTGCCCATGCTCTCAACCAGGGACTCCAGCCCCTCTAGCCAGTCTTGCAGGCATTTTGCATCAGTTGAGTCTGTTGTGCCTGAGTCGCGAGGGTTCGTCTTTACCACGGCAAAACGTCGCCATTCGCGTGCCAAAACGTGCCTGTTGTCTCCAGCGTCAAGGCATCAATCCGTGCCAACAAGCCCTGCACAGACGTTTCTGGCGTGATGCCTCCCGCTGTGAAGTTGGTCATCTGCGTTTGCACCAAGCCAGGATGTAAGATTGCCACGGCAATGCCACGCGGTTTCAGGTCGTGCGCTAAGGACTTGCCTGCCATCGACAAGGCGACTTTCGACATCCGGTAGCCATAGGAGCTACCAGAGGTATTGTCGGCGATTGACCCCATCCGGCTGGTCATCAACACCAACTTGGCACCGGCTTTAAGCTGGGGCAAAAGCGCCTGCGTGACTCGTAAAGGACCGAGAGCATTCACCTCAAACTGTTGGCGGATGCTGTCGAAGTCCAGATTGGCAAGTGTGTTGCGCTCAAGGATGCCCGCATTATTGATCAGGACATCGATCGCTGTCTTCCCCAAGCGAGTTTGCAAAGCTGCCACTGCGGTCTCTGATGTAATGTCAATGCCTTCCTCAACCCTTACCCCAAGCTGCTTTAGCGCAGCAGAGGCAGTGCGACAGACCGCAATGACAGTCTCGCCCCTTGCTTGCAGTTGACGACAGTATTCGTAACCAATGCCCCGCTTTGCACCCGTCACCACATAAGTTGCCATGAGCACTCCGATCGCTTGCACCGTCTCGCTAGAAATCACTCACTGACTAGCTGAAATGGTTGCGACCATCCAACTACCACTGCTTCTATCCTGGAAAGAGGGATGGCTGAGAAGCGGCAGGAATTTGACGGTATGGAAAGGCTAGGACAGATTGGGGGCGACAATTTAGCGGCACTATGGGCATGGGTCGAGTCGCTTGCCCTGTCTCCCACTGCCATTCGCAGCCGCTATGCGCCTCACCGCTTGGTCAAAAGCTTCGGCATTGCCTCAAATCTGCAATCGATTGCCAAAGGGCGGGCGTGGTTAGTGCGGACTGATGCTCCGGACGATCGCATCCGCTGGCTGGGCGATCGCTTGCTCCCTGGCTGGCATAGTCTGCTTGTTTGCGGTGGTGATACGACGATTCATTGGCACCGCGATCACGGTCATTTTGCTGGGCTGGCGGTGCTGGTCAATCTGGGCGAAGCCTGCTACATGGAACGCGACTATGAACAAGGGGAGTTAAAGCACCACCTCACCGACGGTCTGGTGGTGCGGATCAACACGAAACTGCTTCATCAAGCCGTGCCACTCTCGACCCCTCGCTATAGCCTGACCTTCCGCCACATCAAACCTGCCTTTCTACCGCTAGTGGAAGCGGCGAGCACAACTCAGTTAACGTTGCCAGTGTAACTGTGTCACCCAGGAGTGCTTTATGTCTCACCGTCTCTACGATGTCGTGCTTTATGGTGCCAGTGGCTTCGTTGGTCAACAGACGGTGCAGTATTTTGCCCGCCATGCCGACGCTACACAGGTGCGCTGGGCGATCGCAGGTCGCAACCGCCAGAAATTAGAAGCTGTGAGCGCTGCGGTCGGCGTACCAGTGGCTGTGCTGGTTGCTGATAGTCAGGATCAACAGGCGATCGATGCGATCGTGGCTCAGACGCGGGTACTGCTGACCACAGCCGGACCCTTTGCCCTCTACGGCAATGCTTTAGTCGACGCCTGTGTCCGGTGCAAAACTCACTATGTCGATATTACGGGCGAAACGCCCTGGGTCAAAACGCTGATCGATCGCTACCATACTCAGGCAGCCGCTGATGGCACTCGTATTATTCCCTGCTGTGGCTTTGATTCGGTGCCCTCAGATTTGGGCACCTATCTCGTTGTCCAATACCTGCAACAAACATGGGGCGTACCTTGCCAGACCGTGAAGGCTTATTTCCAGGCTCAGGGTGGCTTTAACGGTGGCACCCTTGCCTCTGCTTTCAATTTAGCTGACTCAGAGGGGGCAGCGCTGGTTAATGATCCCTTTTTGCTGAACCCGCCGACCACTGATACGGAGGCTGAGCGTGATTCTCTACGAGACGGCAAAGCCGAACGTCACCGCGATCCAGTCGCGCCTTCCTTTGCGCCAAACCTCAAGACTTGGGTAGCTCCCTTCTTCATGGGCTTGGTGAACACCCGGATTGTACGCCGCAGTGCGGCTTTGTCTGAAGCATGGCAGGCACCCTATGGACCCGACTTCACGTATCAGGAGTATCTCAAGTTCGATGAACCGCTGGCATGGCTGCAAGCCACGGGCGTGACCGCAGGGTTGGCTCTCGTTATGGGTGTCCTGCAACAACCCTCACTGCGAGCGCTCCTGCAACCTTTCCTGCCTCAACCCGGCAGCGGACCTTCGGAGCAAACCATGAACGAGGGCTGGTTTAGCTGTGAACTGGTGGGCACGGCGATCGACGGGCGCAAGGTGCGTGGCTTGATTCGAGATCAGGGTGACCCTGGCAATCGAGCCACCGTGAAGTTTGTCTGTGAAGCGGCTCTGAGTCTGGTGCTGCAAGCCGATGCCCTACCCGGCGGTCAGGCGCGGGGAGGCATACTGACCCCAGCCACCGGGTTGGGTCATATCTTCGCAGAACGCTTGCGTCAGGCTGGCATGACCCTAGCGGTAAACTCATAAGCCTGCCGTCGTCTCTGCGCCATTGTTAGCCGATCGAAACAACCTGCATACCGTTTCCGCTGGCTTAGATCGCCTGTACTATAGAGGGACTGAGCGAGTACTGACGACCTGGCAAATCTGCTGCTGATTGAAAGTCCCGGCAAATCGAAAAAACTGAGTCAGCGATCGCCTGGGCAATGTCATTGGGGAGTTCGGTGTTCAGGTTCATCGTCAGGCTACCTGGACGCTCTGGTTCTATTGTAGATCTGAGTCGCGATCGCACATTCATTTTCCCGCTGCGATCGCACCCTTCTCCTTAACATGGCATTTATTAGCGCATATCGTAACGTACCTTACAGGAACCATGATTGCAGCAGGGGATACTGTGGCAAAGCATTACCGGCAAGTAGATGTCTGAAGCAGAAATCACTATCCCGTTGTATTGAAGGGGGGCTGTTGTGGCTGACAAAACTATCACATCAGACGTGCTTGTTGCCTATTCCCAATGTCCCCGTAAGGCGTTTTTGCTGCTGTTCTCAGATGACCAGGGTACGCCTCATGATTACCCTCGGATTCTGGAAGAACGGAGAAAAACCCATCAAGCTCAGTATCGTGAGGCGTTTAAGCAAACGCATGAGGATGCTAAACCCTATGCTGAAAAGAATTTGAGGAAAGACAGGTTTTTTGTTGAGGCAACGCTCAAGGTGGAGTGTTGGGAAGCTGGTTGTGATGTGCTGACGAAAGTTGATCAGGGTGCATCGAGCCGAAAGGTGATGTATGAGCCGACGATCGCTGTTGGAACTTACAGCATCACGAAGGAACAGAAAATAGAGCTTTCGTTTATTGGCAAGGTCTTGGGACAGATCCAAAAGCCGTTGCCTGCGGTGGGGACGATCGTGGGGATGGATGGCAAGGCGCATCGAGTGAAGTTGGAAAGCGGGTACAAAGCGATCGCTCCATTTTTGAAGACGTTACAAACCTGGATCAAAGAAAAGCCTGCGGAAGCTCCAACTTTGATCTTGAATAAGCATTGCCCATCTTGTCAATTTCGAACTTTATGTCGAGAACAAGCAGTGAAGGAGAATAATCTCAGCCTGCTTGATCGCATGACCCTAAAAGCAATTCAAAAATATAATAAGAAAGGAATCTTTAATATTCATCAACTTTCTTATCTTTTCAAGCCCAGAAGAAATAGAAAACGAAAAATAAAAGTGCCAATAAAGCACAATCTAGAACTTCAAGCTCTGGCAGTTAGAGAGCAAAAAATATATATCCAAGAATTGCCAGAACCAACTAGAAAACCAGTTGAGTTATTTTTAGATGTTGAGGGCATTCCAGATCAAAATTTCTATTATTTAATGGGGCTTATGGTTTGCGAGGGAGAGAATAATTCATACTACTCATTTTGGGCGGACACAATTAAGGACGAGGAAAAGATATGGAAGCAGTTAATTGAGAAATTAAACGAATATCCTGAAGCACCAATTTATCACTATGGCAGTTATGAGTTGAAAGTATTCGACGAACTACAGAAGAAGTATCCAATTGATTGCGGAGTATTTCAGACTTGCCTGAAAAATATAAATTCTTATGTCTATGGAAAGATATACTTTCCTACATTTTCAAACGGATTGAAAGAAATTGGCGACTTATTAGGTGCTTCTTGGACTTCTCCAATTGCATCCGGCTTTCAAAGTCTTTTCTGGCGATACAAGTGGGAAATGGGAAAAGAAGCTTTTTATCAAAAAACTTTACTCACTTACAATATAGAAGATTGCAAAGCTCTAAAATTGATAAAAGACAAACTTTCTGATATTCAAAACCAGTCAAGCTCTCACTTCAAAATTGGTTTTGCTGATCAGGTGCAGAAACTTGAAACAGAGAAAGGGGCATCAGTTCATCAGCAATTTGAAATAATCATTAAATCTGCTCATGCAGATTATGACAGAAACAAAATTAGTTTGAGGCAAAATAGACTTGAGCAAAGTAATCAGAGCAAAAGAACAGAACATAAACAAGAACGATGGCAAACGCATCGAAAAATAGTTCCTAAACCTCAGAAAGAAATTCAACTGCCCAAAGGAGAAAAATGCCCAGTTCACCAGAGTATACCTCTTGAAAAGTCTCAAGAAATATCTGAAAGGAAAATAATTGATTTGGTTTTTCTAAAAAATGGAGTTAAAAAAACAATCATAAGATATTGGGGTGAAAAAGGTTATTGCCCTAAATGTCTACGCCATCATATGCCGCCTGATATCAAGAAATTTGACAAGCAGCAAATCTACGGGCACGGTTTTCAAGTTTGGATTGTATATCAAAGATTGGTTTTACGGCTACCATATCGTGTGATCGTTCAAGCAATTGAAGAGCAATTCAATGAACAAATAAATATGGATACAGCAGTTCATTGCATCAGTTATGTTGCTCGCCATTACACTGATACTGAAAATATGATCATCAAACGATTACTAGAAAGCCCTTTTATTTATGCTGATGAAACTAAGATAAGTATTAACGGCGAGGATTGGTATGTTTGGGTATTCACAAACGGCATCCAAGTTATTTTCAAGCTGAGTGAAACTAGAGAGGCAGTAGTAGCTCATGAAATCTTATCTGATTATCAAGGAATTTTGGTTTCAGATTTTTACCCTGGATATGACTCCATAGGATGTCGGCAGCAAAAGTGTTGGGTACATTTAATTAGAGATCTTAATAATGATTTGTGGAAAGAACCTTTTGATATTGAATTTGAAACCTTCGTTCTAGAGGTAAGAAATTTAGTCGTGCCTATTTTTGAAACCATTGAAAGGTACGGAATAAAGAAGCGAAACCTCAACAAATTCAAGAAGAAAGTAACCCAATTCTATAAAACCTCTATTGATGAAATAAATTATCAGTCTGAAATAGTAATTAAATATCAAAAACGCTTTAAGCGATATAGGGGAAGCTTATTCAACTTTTTGGATCAAGATAGAATCCCCTGGCATAATAACACAGCGGAAAATGCTATACGTCATTTTGCGATACAAAGAACAATATCTGGCTCTTTCTCTAAAGCTACCACTAAAGATTATCTACTGTTGCTCGGCATTAAACAAACATGTCGTTTCCAGAATAAACCTTTTCTGAAATTTCTCCTTTCTGGAGAAAAGAATATTGATTGTTTTAAGGTTCCTAGACGTTCTAGAAGCACTCGACCTGTCGGTGCTCCAAAGAAATTAGAGCCAGCCTCTGATAAGGAGGAACTTACCAGCTCTCAAGAAATTGACTAAATCTGTAACTAAATCTATAAATTCATCGCGAGTATCTCTTTCAGCATTACTCCCCATAAAGTTCTTTCAAATATGCCTGGATGTTGACTTCCAGATCCAGCAGTGCGTCGTCCACTGATTCGTGTTCATCCTCACCTTCCCAGGGCATCCCGCCCATGTCGAGCGCTCGCACAAACGAAGTCAATGGTCCATCTGGGTCATTGCCAATTTCAATGATGCCCTGGTGTTCGTAGACCCATCGGGCGATATTAGGATAGTTGTCTTCAAAGGATTTTTTGGGCATCGTCTTTTCAAAGCGGGGATATAGTGAGAGCACTACCTGATGGCAAGTGTAAAATAAAAACCATGCTGTCTGCTCCTTTATAATACGGATGTCCTAAACCGCTAGAGAACTTGCGTTGAATACGCCGCGCCAACCACCAGGAACGTATCAGGCTCCGCCCGTGGAGTCCCTGCAAGGCGTGGTCGAACGGCTCACCTATCATTCTGAAGAGTCCGGCTACACCGTCGCACGGCTCAAAGCACCCCGTACCAGCGAACTCGTCACCATTACAGGCAACTTTGCCAACATCCAGGCAGGACAAACCCTGCAACTGCACGGCACCTGGAAAGACCATCCCAAATTTGGGACGCAGTTCCAGGTCACGCAATATCGGGAAACCAAACCTGCCACCATCACCGGGATGGAGAAGTATCTGGGCAGCGGGTTGATTAAAGGTGTGGGTCCCGTCACCGCCAAGCGCATTGTCGCCCACTTCGGTCTGGAAACGCTGGACATCATTGAACAGCAAATCGAGCGCCTGGTCGAAGTCCCCGGCATTGCCCACAAGCGCGTCAAGCTGATCCAGGCTGCCTGGGTGACGCAGAAAGCGATCAAAGACGTGATGCTGTTTCTGCAAAGTCACGGCGTGTCCACCACCTATGCCGTCAAGATCTACAAGCAGTATGGCGATGCGGCGATCGCGACTGTCACCCATAATCCCTATCAACTGGCGACCGATGTCTACGGCATTGGCTTTGTTACTGCCGACGCGATCGCCCGTAATCTTGGCATTGCCCCTGGTTCGGAATTTCGCTACCGGGCTGGGATGTTGCACGTCTTGGGCGAAGCGTCCGAAGAAGGACATTGCTTTTTACCGGGCGATGAACTGGTCGATCGCGTCGTCAAGCGACTGGCGATTGAGGATCATCACCCCAATCCAGAGCAGGTGTCGAGTTTAAGCCAGCAAATGGTGGTGGATGGGGAATTGATCAAGACAGAAGCCCCGATCGCTGGACTGGGGCAATTTGGCTACTATGCCCCCACCTTTTTTGGAGCCGAACAAAAGCTGGCAGACCGGGTGCACCAACTGCTGCAACAGCCGCTTGAGGTGGATGGTGCCCGTGTGCAACGCTGGCTCGATCGCTTTGTGGAGACCACAGGCACACCCCTGTCGGAGCAACAGCGCCATGCAGTCGTGATGGCAGCGAGTCAACGGGTGCTGATTCTCACAGGTGGACCGGGCTGTGGCAAGACCTTTACGACCCGTACGATCGTTGCCTTGTGGAAAGCGATGGGCAAGTCGATCGCCCTTGCCTCGCCCACCGGACGGGCAGCACAGCGCTTGAGCGAGATGACCGGACAGGAAGCAAAAACGGTGCATCGCCTGTTAGAGTTTGACCCCAAAAACATGAAATTCAAACGGGATGTGGATAATCCCATCCCCGCACAGGCACTTGTGGTCGATGAAGCCTCCATGCTCGATCTCTTTCTGGCAAATTCCTTGATGAAAGCGATCGCGCTCGATGCTCAACTACTGCTCGTCGGCGACACCGACCAATTGCCTAGCGTTGGACCGGGTGCGGTGTTGCAGGACTTGATTGCGTCTGAGCAAATTCCGGTGGTGCGTTTAACGCAAGTGTTCCGTCAGGCACAAGCCAGTCACATTGTGAGTAATGCCCACCGGATTAACCAGGGACAGTTTCCACAGTTAGAACCTGTCTCGCACTCGCCGCAGTCCGATTGTCTGTGGCTCGGAGCACCAGAGCCAGAAGACGGTGTGCAGGGGATTCAGGATGTCATCACCGACTTGCTGCCTGCACTGGGTTTTGATCCTGCCAGCGCTGTGCAGGTGCTTTGCCCGATGACGCGAGGCGTAGTAGGGACGCGCCATCTGAATACGGTTTTGCAACAATTGATCAATCCGCCCAGTCCCACGAAAGCCGAGTTGGTGCGGGGTGGGATGACTCTGCGAGTGGGCGATCGCGTGATCCAAAAAGTGAATGACTATGACCGGGAAGTCTTCAATGGTGATTTGGGCACAATTGCCGCGATCGATGTGGAAGAACAGGACGTGACTGTTCGCTTTGCTGAACGCTTGGTGAGTTACGACTATGCCGATCTCAATGAAATCACGTTGGCGTGGGCAGTGACCATCCATAAGAGCCAGGGCAGCGAGTATCCAGTCGTGGTGCTGCCCATCTATATGCAGCATTACCTGATGCTGTCGCGTAATCTCATCTATACCGGACTCACCCGTGCCAAACAACTGGCAATCGTGGTCGGCACCCAGAAGGCGATCGCCCTTGCCGTGCGCCAAGTGAAAGATCAACAGCGCTATACGCTCCTGGATCAACGGCTACGAGAGCCGTAACTAAGGCATTTAAGGGGCAGTAAAAAGCTGACTTCACTCCATACTGTCTAGAGCTATGTCACTTAAAGACAGTCCCTCATACAATTACTCTTCCATTGTTCGGGTAGTCCTACTTCGCAAAAAGCAGAGGACATAGTCTAGAGCGAGCCGAGCACTGCTGCAAAGCCCTCAGTCGTAACTGGTTATGATTCATCTTTTTATTCTGATTCCAACTATGGCTACAGCTCCGGTCGCCGCACTCAAACGTCTTCATCATCCGGGTATTGAAGCCGCTAGTGCTGCCGCTCAACTGCACTGCCATCAGCCGCCACAGCTTGCAGTCAGTAGAAGGCTGCTTAATGGTTAGATGGTAAACGCTTGAATCTCATGATGCTCAAATAACAGCGATCCTGGCGGACTAACAGCTACAAACCCTGCTACCGGAATAGCGATCGGATCGATGACAGCGATCAAGCCGCTTTTTATGCATGCACTGCCACAACGCTTGACGCTCAGTTGCACCCAGCTTAAACGCAGTGAGCTAGTACCGCCTCTGTCGATCATTTCACTGTGCTAGTCACGCCCACTCTCCTCCCAGGTGAGCGGCTAACCTGGAGCTATAAGCTAGCAGCAATTCGTCTGACCACTTAATGGCAGTGGCGCACGTCAGCATCAACATCGACATGGATGCTGACGTGCCTCAGTGATTTAATGCCTGCTGGAGTAGTGCTACAGGCAGTCACCGCTACTTGTCTAGACACTGTCTTTCACATGCCGCAACGACATTCTGGCACCGTCAAGCAGTCCTTGCAAAGAGTGAAAGGCTCTCTAGTACCATGTTCTAGCAGTAGGAGCCTTCCGTGCATCCTGGGTCAAGCACTCTTCGTGCCCTTGGATGCTGATATACCTTTACAAGCGATCGTTACGCCCCTCACTGCCAGCAGTGTCTAGATCAAGGTCAATTGCGTGTGCTTGCCGTTGACTGCAAGCCCAGAGACAGCTTTGCGCTTGGCGTTGGACTTGGCAGGACGGGACAAGGTGTGGTGATACCAGCAGTAGGAAAGCACAACAGCATCTTGCCGCGCCTCACCGTCTTCACTCAAGGCAGCGCCTTGGAGCGCTAACTGTAAAGCGTTTCTACAGGGGTAACCGCCTTTAGACTGAGTGGCGCTATGGACAGCTACATCTTTAGCACGCCACTGCTTTCCCAGAGCCACCAATTGAGCCACAGTTGTGTCCTGCTTGGCAGTCAAAACATATAAAGTGTTGGCTGGGTAAGGCGCATCATAAGCACTCTGGATGGCTGGGACAGCATGGTGGCTTGCCATTGCCGCCAGTGTCCCAATGACTTCATCCAAGCTCCCAGCCTCCTGAGCAGAACCATCGCTGGCTGCCGTGAAGAAAAAGCTGCTCCATAACTGAGGCTGCTGGGCGAGATCTGTAATAACCTCTTGCCCATTGAAGGCATTAAACTGTTGCTGCCAAACCCAAGCCGCGTGCAGGTCTTGAGGGCTAGAGTCTTGGGCAATCCGCCCGATTTTAGCTATGTTCAGCATGGTAATTCCTCGCTTTTTATTGTTGCTGGTTTGACTCGCATAACTGCTCGCACTTTAGTGAATGCGGATCAACCTCCTGCCACCCTACCCAATACCCTTTGAATCAGCACAAGCGTTTTCCAGGCGCTGAAGCCAACCGCTGCGTCAGTGCTGCCCCTCCTCCCATCGCCCCTAAAAATTCTCTGCCAAAGCTTTGGGATCTGAGCGTGGGGGACAAACCTATTCTGAGCTGTAGGGCATAGACTTCCCGGTAGTGCCGAATAGTAATGATAAACCTGTAAGCTAGACAGGTAGGCTGTTATTCAGCATGACTGATGCAATGTCCCAAGTGCCATTCATCGCAAATTGTCAAATATGGACGCACTCACTATGGCAAGCAACGTTTCCGCT
>JBGTJW010000422.1:0-3851 GCA_041744955.1 Stenomitos sp.
CGAATTCCATCGCGGTTGCTACACCACTCACGCTGATCAAAAGCAGTTCAACCGTAGTTCTGAGCAATTACTGTATCAAGCTGAACTGTGGGCATCGCTGGCAACCATCAGCGCAGGCGTTGAGTATCCCAAAGCAGAGCTAGAAGCTGCCTGGAAGAAAGTTCTCTTTAACCAGTTTCACGATATTCTTCCTGGCTCATCCATTACGGCAGTCTTTGATGACGCTAATGAGGCATGGGAAGAAGCTAAAAGCATTGGGCAGAAAATTTTGAGTACATCGCTCGATACGATCGCTCAACAAATCGCCCTTCCACCACCACCGCACCCAGACGCGAAAGCGATCGTGGTTTTTAACCCCTGTAATTGGGAGCGATCGGAGCTTATTTCGGTAAGAAGGCATAGTCAAGAAACAGCCGATGGAGAAAGTAACCGACCTCAATGGCAAATCTGTGACTTAGACGGACAAAGTATTGAATTACAGCACTCTCAGCCACTCAAGCAAGAGATTGGTTATTGGGTTTCGTTTGTAGCAAAAGCAATTCCTGCCATTGGTTATCGCTGTTTTTGGCTGTGTCCTTGTGAGCCGAAGCCATTGTCGATCGCATCCGTGACAGAATCATTTGTGTTGGAAAACGAGTTTCTGAAAGTTACTGTTGATCCAGAAACAGGTGACTTATTGAGTGTCTTCGATAAAATTCATCAGCGTGAAGCTCTCAGTGGTCGTGCCAATCAACTGCAAGCTTTCCAGGACAGTGGGCAATATTGGGATGCTTGGAATATCGATCCTGATTACGCAAACTATCCGCTTCAGCCTACTGAACTGACCCACATTTCCTACATGACTCAACGGCTAAAAGGACATTTAGAATCAAGCATTAGCCTAGAGCGAAAGATTGGTCAGTCTGAACTCTATCAAAGCTACAGCCTGTGCAAGCATTCGGCTGTATTAAAAATTCAGACACACGTACCAAATTGGTCAGAACGACATACTCTCGTTAAAGCCGCTTTTCCGCTCAATCTAGAAGCAAACTATGCGACGTATGAAATTCCTTGTGGGGTAATTGAGCGACCGACGAAGCCAGAGAGCGATCGTGAAAAAGCCCAGTGGGAAGTCCCCGCCATGCACTGGGCAGATCTCAGCGACGGCACCTATGGCGTGAGCTTACTCAACGATTGCAAGTACGGCTACGACGCAAAACCCAATCAACTGCGACTTACCTTACTGCGCGGTGCCGAATGGCCCGATCCAGACGCAGACAAGGGGCACCATTCCTTCACCTATGCCCTCTATCCCCATGCAGGCGACTGGAAAGCGGCTCAAACCGTCAAGCATGGCTACGAGCTAAATATGCCGCTCATTGCACAGGTTATTTCTTCTGAGAGCAATGATCGCCCCAAAACCTTGCCACCGACAGCTTCCCTTCTCGACCTGGGTGCCGATAATCTCGTGCTGATGGCATTCAAACAATCAGAAGACTCAACCGATGAATGGATTCTGCGCTGTTATGAGTGTCACGGTGAAGACGCACAGCTAACCCTTCAGAGCGATCTGGGTTTGGAGTTGGGTGAACGGGTTGATTTGCTGGAGCGATCGACAGATGCCCAAACGACTAGGGGGCAAACCGCTACAGTTCGCCCCTGGGAAATCGCTAGCTTTAGAGTAAGCGGTCAGCTAAAATCCCAACCGAAGCCTAAACTTTGAACGTCTGCGAAAAGCTCATAGCTGACCGCTGAAAGCTGAAAGCTCCTAATCTTCGTGATCTTCAAACGGGTCATCCAGCGCCTTCGACGGAGGCCCAAACGCTGTGTAGATGGCATATGCCGTCAAGCCGACCAACGTAGCGCAGATCGAAATATTAAGAGCTGTTGCGGGTTCCATATGCGAGAAATATTATGAGTGCGTTGCCATATAATGTTACAAACAATATATATGTTCTGTCGAGCTAAACATAGGTGACTCATGGCACAGCGGACCC
Source organism: Stenomitos sp. (assembly GCA_041744955.1). Taxonomy (GTDB): domain Bacteria; phylum Cyanobacteriota; class Cyanobacteriia; order Leptolyngbyales; family Leptolyngbyaceae; genus Stenomitos. The sequence continues at coordinate 1,977 of JBGTJW010000422.1, forward strand.
GGTTGGGAGATGTTCTTAAACCCCTGAACTCTGAATACGGTAAGGTTGTTCCCGGTTGGGGCACGACAACCTTGATGGGTGTCTTTATGCTGCTCTTTTTGGTATTCCTGCTCATTATTTTGCAGATTTACAACTCTTCGCTTCTGCTCAATGATGTAGATGTCGATTGGGCAAGTCTGGGTGGCTAGGTGCGCTCGGCTTTGACAATGCGAATGACGATTCGGCTTCCCGGCTTGACCGGGATTTTTTTATGGCAATTTAGACTGAGTTGCGTTCAACTGAGTAACACGGAGGACTGAGGACGATAGACTAGACTGCGTAGGTGATACGTCACAACGTGATTCCTGTAAATTCATAGTCATGCTTTACGGTCTGCGTTCTCAGTCCAGCAAGCATTTGTAGGAGGCAATACGGTGAATATTTTTGGAATTGGGTTGCCAGAAATGGCAGTAATTATGGTTTTGGCACTGCTTGTGTTTGGACCCAAGAAACTGCCAGAAATCGGTCGCAGCGTTGGTAAAGCGATTCGTGGCTTCCAGGATGCGTCCAAAGACTTTGAGGCAGAGTTTAAGCGCGAAGCCGAACAAATTGAGCAAGTGGTGAAAGCGCCGATGGAAGCGACACTGGAAACGCCCCCTCAGCCAACCTTGTCTCCAGCACCTGACACAACTTTGGACGCTGACACTCCCACGATCGCTGCACCAGACTCCGAAGCTGATACGGCTGAGACGACTGGGGTTGCTGCCACTGCGGCGGAACCTATCGTGGCTGAGCCTACTATGGCTGAACCTACCGTGGCTGAGACTACGCCCACTGAAACTGCCGTTCCCACTGAAGTGGCTAGCTAGATCTAGCTCGATCGACCTGCCTGGATAAGACCAATGACAGAGGCAACCACAGCACAACCCGTCATCCCTCAGTTGATCGTCGGGTTGGGCAATCCGGGGGCAAAGTACGATCGCACCCGCCATAACATTGGCTTTGAAGCCATAGACACATTGGCAAAGGTCTGGCAGATTAGTTTGTCAGAAAACCGTAAGTTTCAAGGGTTTTTTGGTGAGGGAGTGGCAGCGGGACGAGTCAAGATCCGTTTACTGAAGCCCACCACTTACATGAATAACTCTGGGCAGGCAATTCGCGCTGTCACTGACTGGTACAAATTGTCGCCAGACTCAGTGTTGGTGATTTACGACGATATGGATCTGCCTGTGGGCAAATTGCGGCTACGGCTATCTGGCTCGGCAGGCGGACAGAACGGGATGAAATCGACGATCGCCCACCTCGGCACACAAACCTTTCCTCGCTTACGCATTGGCATTGGTAGCGCTAAGAACGGCGATGTAGCAGGTGACGCAGTTTCTCACGTACTGGGTCGGTTTTCGGCGCGAGAAGCTGAGGTGGTGGCAGAGGTTTTACACCTTGTTGTGGGCGCTGTCGAACTCAGCCTCAAGCAGGGGGTGGACAAGGCTATGAGTCTGTACAATAACCAAACTGTACCGCTGACCACCTCTGAGTAGCTAGATAGTCTGACGATGCGCTAGACAGGGTGGGTTTAAGCAAGGCGTTTCAGTCGGCAGGGGTCGTCGCCGCTTGGCAAAGTACGATAAGATGCCATGCAATCGTCTCATCAGTATGTCTATGCCTGGACAGTCATCCCCAGATAACCAGCAGTTGCTAACGACCCTGGTGCAGGCAACCGCTGAGTTGGCTCAGCTAAACAAAAAGTACAGCCAAAAGCTCGACATGGTTGAGACAAAAGTTGATACCTTTGGTGCAAAGCTCAACACGGTTGAGACAAAAGTCGATACGTTTGGTATAAAGTTCAGCGCCTTTGACGCGAAGATTGAAGCCATTGCAGACCAGATCGGCAAGCTA
>JBGTJW010000423.1:0-5767 GCA_041744955.1 Stenomitos sp.
CCATTGTGATTAGCAATGTGGGCAGCGGTTCTACTTCCGCGAATGACGTTAGTCGTTATGGGTTAGTGGTCGATCGATTTTTGGGCGAACGAAGCCTGGTTGTGAGACCCTTAAACCAGCGCCTAGGTAAAGTTCCCAATATCAGCGCGGCTGCTTTGATGGAAGATGGTGCGCCAGTGCTGCTAGTGGATGTGGAGGATTTAGTCCGATCGGTTGACAAACTTTTGGCGAGTGGACAACTGAAGCAGGTGAATCACGCCACTAATGGGGGTGTTGCCAAACAGCGAAAACGGATTCTGGTGGTGGATGACTCCATCACCGTGCGAGAAATGGAGCGGAAACTGCTAGAAAATAAGGGCTATGAGGTTGAGGTAGCAGTCAACGGCATGGATGGCTGGAATGCAGTTCGCAGTGGGCACTATGACCTGGTGGTTACAGACATTGATATGCCCCGCATGAATGGGATTGAACTCGTCAATCAGATCAAAACCAATGCTAATTTGAAGGCTTTACCTGTCATCATTGTGTCTTACAAAGATCGGGAAGAAGACCGGATTCGCGGCTTAGATGCGGGTGCAAATTACTATCTAACTAAAAGCAGTTTTCATGACGACACTTTGCTACAAGCCGTGATTGATCTAATTGGAGAAACATGATGAGAATTCGCTTGTGTAGAAACCGATGAGAATTGCGATCGTTAATGATTTAGTGATCGCTGTAGAAGCGTTACGGCGGGTGATTGCTACTGCACCAGGCTATGAACTGGCATGGATTGCCCACGATGGGGCAGAAGCTGTGACTAAATGTCAGGCGGATACACCCGATCTGATCCTGATGGATTTGCTGATGCCCGTGATGGATGGCATTGAGGCAACCCGTCGCATCATGGCACAGTCTCCCTGTGCAATTCTATTAGTGACGGCTAGCGTCAATAGTCTTGCTCCACAAGTGTTTGAAGCAATGGGCTACGGCGCGTTGGATGCAGTCAGAACCCCTGTGTTGGGCTTGAGTGGACAAACTGATGGCGGAGCGGGGCTGCTAGCCAAAATTGCGACGATCGCCAAACTCATTGGTAAATCACCCAGACAGCGATCGCACTCAACTCCGCCCCTGAAGTCCCACCCGCAACGGCTCCCGCCGTTAATCGTGATTGGCGCTTCAACCGGTGGACCTCAAGCCCTCGCCAAGATTCTCTCGCAGTTTCCGGCAACCTTTCGGGCAGCAGTCGTGATTGTGCAGCATGTGGATGCTCAATTTGCGCCCAGCTTTGCCCACTGGCTAGATAGCCAAACGTTGTTACCTGTGCAGCTTGCAGGTTCAAACTGCAAGTTAGAACCTGGAAAAGTTTGGGTGGCGGGCACTGATCATCATCTCGTGATGCACCCCGATCGCACCGTGGGCTATACCTCAGAACCGCAAAACTGCTCTTACCACCCTTCGATCGATGTCTTTTTCAAAAGCGTCGCCACCCACTGGTTGCAGCCGGGCATTGGGGTTTTGCTGACGGGCATGGGCAAAGACGGTGCCGCCGGATTAGCAACACTACGCACTGCTGGTTGGCATACGATCGCCCAAGACCAGGCAAGCTCCATTGTTTACGGAATGCCGAAAGTCGCTGCTGAGTTGGGAGCAGCCGTGGACATTTTATCGGTTGGCGCGATCGCTGCAACTTGTATCAAACAGGCAAGATAAAATATCGAGCTAAGGGACTTGCCTGAAAATAAGGCGATTTCTACGAAAGAAGATACCCCGGTGGTAGGGGCAGGTTTAGCTAAAATTAAACGTGCAACCCTCAACCCGTCTACAAAACCTGCCCGTACAGGTATTTTATATTCCAGAAATCTCCTAAAGTATCTGTTTCCGGGTTTCGACTGCTTGGTACCCGATTAACCCGCAAGCCCCTAAATTTAACTTTTCCCCTCTAAAACGCCGCTAATCTCTTATGCTAATGCTGCTCTTCTGTTTAAAGAATGAACGATATGCTCTAGAGAGCAAACAGATTGTGGAAATTGTGCCATTGGTTGAGATTAAGAAAATACCTCATGCTCCTGACTATATTTCTGGTGTGTTTAATTACCGAGGACAAATCGTACCGATCGTTGATCTCTGTCAGTTAATTCAGGGAAGACCCTGCCATACCCACCTGAGCACCCGCATCATCCTGGTTAATTATTTCCACAACTCAACCGCAGAGACAGCAGCAACAGAGCTTCTACTAGACGGACAAAATCGGGCTGAAGTAACCTCGAAACAGCCCGGATCGATTCTGGGGTTGATGGCAGAGCAAGTGGTAGAAACCCTGAATAAACCAGAAGCAGAATTCGTTGACGCAGGCGTTTCTGTCAAAACAGCCCCTTATTTGGGAAAAATGATCATGGATGCACAAGGCATGATCCAGTGTGTCAAGGTCGAGTATTTATTACCAGAGGCAGAGCGATCGACTCTCTTTGCAACTCATGACATACTTGGCAATTGAAGCACTGCTAAGGCAGAAAACAGGGTTAGATGCGCCGTTACTAGGGTCAGGTGCACTTGCTAGAGCCGTGCAATCTTGCCTTCAGGCTCAAAATTTGACTGATCTATCGGTCTATCTCAAGCAGCTACAGGCTTCTAGTCAAGTGCTAGACGAACTGATTGAAGCGGTCATTGTTCCAGAAACCTGGTTTTTTCGCGATCGGGAACCCTTCACACTCCTGAGAAAATATGTTGAGCATGAATGGTCACGAGTGAATCTTGGCAGATCTCTTAGAGTCCTGAGTGTGCCTTGCTCAACCGGAGAAGAGCCTTATTCGATGGCGATCGCTTTAATTGAGTTGGGTCTGTCTTCCCAGCAGTTTCAAATTGATGCAGTGGATATCAGCCGCCAGTCGCTCCAGTTTGCTCAGCGGGCAATCTACGACAAAAATGCCCTGCGCGGCACCGATCTAGCCTTTCAGCAACGCTATTTTGAGCATAGTACAAAGGGATACCATCTTTGTAAATCAATTCATTCCACCGTTCGCTTTGCCCAGGGCAATTTAGTTGATCCAACATTTTTAGTAGGCAAACAACCCTACGACATCATTTTCTGCCGCAATCTTTTAATTTATTTTGACAATATTGCTAGAGAAAAAGCTATTCAAGCCTTAACTCAACTCCTTGCCCCAAAGGGATTGCTGTTTGTGGGACATGCTGAAGCAGCGTTGCTTTCTTCTTTGCAGTTTACGTCTGTTCGCCATCCGTTTGCCTTTGCTTATCGCAAAGCCGAGGGTTCTCCTCGCGCTCCGATGGCTAACCGTCCTGTATCTTCGCAAGCTAAATCATCCCCAAAACCTGCTTTCCAGCCGCGTAAATTGAGCGATCGCCCAAACCCATCTGCACCGATTAAAAGCCAGACAGCGCCCCTAAGCCAGTCATCCAGAAACGACAAGCAACCCACCGACTTTCCCAAACAAGATGGGCTTAGTACCGCCAGAACATTAGCAAACCAAGGTCATTTGCAAGCAGCGATCCAGTCTTGTCAGGCATACCTTAACGAGCATCGGACTAGTGCTGAGGGTTATACCTTGCTGGGTCAAACTCATCAGGCAAGAGGACAGGAGGAACAAGCTGAACAATGTTTTCAGAAGGCAATTTACCTGAAGCCCGAATGCGTTGACGCTTTGCTGCACTTGGCTTTACTGAAAGAGCAGCAAGGAAATATCGCTGAGGCAACTGTGATTCGGCAAAGAATTCATCGCTTGATGTAAACGGAACTTACTCAGTCGTGCCTTGCCGCAGCCCTTGTTGAAACTTAGACAGGCTTGCTGCACCGGGGTGGTAGTGTTCTAGACCATAATCCTCAACCCCATCAAACTCTTGGCTCAGGAATTTTTTTAATCTACAGCCTGGATAAAATTTGAGTGTTGGAGTTTTGAAGACTTTTGGGAATATTAGCTAAAAGCCTTGGAGGTCGTTTGAAAAGGTAAGGTATGTGATGTTAAGCACTCAGGGAGCCCCTCTAGTTCCCCTTAAAAAGGGGGGGGATGGCTTGAAAGTCTCCTTTTTAGAGGGGACTTAGGGGGATCGCTAACTTTGATACAGTGCAGAAGACCTTTAAAACATCCTCTTAATCAAAAGAGCTTTATAGCTAGCTTTTCGGTAGATCGGCATTTACAAAGAGGGAGAAGTTACGTGATGCTACAGGCTTCAAATCTGCCTGCTTCATTGTCAGTTGAGTTTACTGCATTACCTTCTGAGGCTAAAAAGGTGTTCAAGAAGGTAGAAAGCGTGGTGGACTCCCAATCCTCTCGAATAACAGTTTTGCTGATCGATGATCAGCTAATTATTAGTGAAGCGATCCGTCGGGCTTTAGCTTGCGAAAGTGACATTACCTTTCACTATTGCAACGATCCAACTCAGGCACTTCAAACAGCAGTCAAAGTAGCTCCAACTGTTATCTTGCAAGATTTGATTATGCCGAGTGTCGATGGGTTAATGCTGTTGCGCTGGTTTCGCGCACATCCAGCCACCCAGAATATTCCTATTATTATGCTTTCAACTAAAGAGGAGCCCAATCTGAAAGCAGAAGCGTTTAGTCACGGTGCGAATGATTACTTAGTCAAACTTCCCGATCGCATCGAGTTAGTGGCTCGCATTCGCTATCACTCCAGAGCCTATAACAACCTCAAAGCACTTAGCGTTGCTACCGCTACTGCCCAATACCAAACACAGCAGCTAGAGCAAACGCTGGTGCAACTTCAGAAAACTCAGTCACAATTGATCCAAACCGAAAAGATGTCTAGCTTGGGTCAGTTGGTTGCCTGTGTGGCTCATGAAATTAATAACCCTGTCAACTTTATTCATGGCAATATCAACTGTGCCAGCGATTATTTGCAAAACCTGTTGAATCTTGCTCAGCTTTGCCAACAACATGCCCCCGACTTAACCCCTGAGCTTCAGCAACAGATCCATAACCTAGATCTGGATTTTTTGATTGAAGACTTGCCCAAAATGCTGTCTTCTATGAAAGTTGGTACCGATCGCATTCGTCAGATCGTCTTGACATTACGCAATTTCTCACGACTCGATGAGGCAGAAATGAAGCCCGTCGATATTCATGAAGGGATTGACAGTACTCTTCTGATTCTTCAGAATCGACTGAAAGTAAAACCTGATGGTAGTGGGACTGAGCTGGTTAAAGAGTATGGCAACCTTCCCCTGGTGGAATGTTATGCTGGACAGCTTAACCAAGTGTTTATGAATATTCTCGGTAATGCGATCGATGCTCTAGAGAGCTACAACAGTGAGCGCTCTAAAGTAGACATGCAGACAAAACCGAGCGCTATCACAATTCGCACAATGGTTAAAAGTGCTAATTCTATTGCTGTACAAATTGTCGATAATGGACCGGGTATGCCTGAAGAGGTTCAGAAACGCATTTTTGACCCTTTCTTCACGACTAAACCGATCGGCAAAGGTACAGGACTTGGACTTTCTATTAGCCATCAAATTGTGACGGAGAAGCATCACGGCTCGATTCAGTGCAATTCTGAAATCGGACAGGGAACTGAGTTTTGGATCGAAATTCCGATCCGTCCAGTTGAGTCTCTATCTAGTTGAGCATTACAGGCTTCTGTAGGGGTATCAGTACTAGGCGTAAGAAACTGTTTGTAAATTTTGGTTAGGAAGTTTTACGTGCCCATGTTTGGCGATTTTTGGCGAGTCGTCGGAGCATTAAGCGAATCATGACAACATAAATCATCCCTTCATGGTTTTCGGGTAACCGCTCATAGTCTCGTGTGAGGTT
>JBGTJW010000424.1:0-4101 GCA_041744955.1 Stenomitos sp.
CGAATATGAAACTCTCTTATCGCGGCGCTGATTACGATTTCAACCCATCTTCTTTGCAAGCTCGTGGAGCCAAGCATCGCTTAAGCAATGTTGCTAAGGCTAGAACGCTGGGTGCCCTTCTGACTTATCGGGGTGCAGCTTATCCGATCGCGCCATCCACTCAAGCTGAAGCCGCTAACCCTAACGTGGCTCTAGATACAGTGCTGACCTATCGTGGCATTCGTTATACAGTGCAACCAACGCTGCAAGCAGCACCCGCTCAGTCTGCGACTGCAACGAAGGCATCGATACGCTCCCTTGAAGATCAGGCACGCGCCTTGACGATGAACCATCATCGGGCAACAAAAAATCGGCAGCTAGCCATGCTGCTACGTTCTGCCGCTGATGTCGGTATGCCCGTTGCAGCTGTTAGCTAGTAGAAAAGCCTTCAAGAAACGTTCAATCCAGCGTTTCAGGCAGCCTACGATCGTAGCTACGCTTCATTCGACTTGCTAACGGCTGGAGGACTCTAACCGTTGCCAACTTGATCTCCGCTACAGTCATCAGCAAAGCCGCTTCCATTAGGGGGCGGTTTTGTTTTGTAGATAGTTGGCCGCTCCTTGCACAGGTAGACCGCCATTAGCAGCGGACACGTTCCGATCGATGTTTTGAAAGAGGTCTACGTTTGAATTGAAGTATCTAGCAAGTAGCAGCACTTTGAGTAATGGCACTTTAAAGGCACGGAGGTTGAAAGCACAGAGGTTGAAAGCACAGAAGCATGGCTTCGACCCTTCACCATGCAGTAAGATTTAAGCGCTAGCAAACCTGGCTTAGAGTAAAAAGGCGGCGATCGCGTAAGGAGTGAATGGCTGTTTCGGTGATGTTCTCTTGACTATCACAGCCGAACTATCACAGCCGATGAACGAAGTCGTTAGCCTTTATCCAGAGAGACAAATGGAACTGCAATTTGACTCTGAGCAAGTCAAGCGTGCCGCCAATCTGCTGCAAGCCTGCGGGATTGAACCAACCGCCGAAACAATGCAAGCACTGGCTGAAACAGCGATCGCCCACTATCCCAACGATCCAGAGAGCCTGGAGAAAGCGGCGCGATCGATGGTGGAGTTTTTTGAGGGTGCGCCTGCTGTTGCTAAAGCGCCGGAACATCCCTGGATGCGGCTGAGGCTTTGGGCATTTTCTATGTTACGGCTTTGAATGTTGTAACCTTAAGGCGGCGAAGGCACAAACGCTTAAAGTCAGCTTTTGGTAGACCGATCGCGATCGTTAACTGTCATTTTGGTTGAAACTAGCTCCTTATGTCTTCAGCTCCCAGCCGCTCTCACAGACGCAACGGTAACGTTCTTAAAGAGATTCTCCGTGTTTTGCTGGCTCTTTTTATCATCACCGCCGGAGTGCTTCATTTTGTGACACCCGCACCATTTGTCAAAATTGTGCCGCCACAACTGCCGTATCCGTTAGAGCTAGTCTACATCAGCGGTTTCTTTGAGATTTTGGGCGGCATTGGCTTGTTAATACCACCTGTTAGCGTGGCAGCCGCCTGGGGTTTGATCGCACTATTCATTGCAGTGTTTCCTGCCAACATCAACATGGCGGTCAACAATATCAAGCTGGAGGGCATTCCCCACAGTCCAGCGCTGTATTGGGCAAGACTACCGCTACAGGCGGTTTTGATTGCCTGGGCTTGGTGGTATACCCGTAAGCCTGGGGCTGGAAGAGTGGAGGAGTGAAGGGGTGGGGAGAGTGAAGGGGGGAAGGGGTAGAAGAGTGAAGGGGTGATGAGTGGAAGGGGTAAGGCAGCGACAAGAGCGGGTTATTTCTTGACAGGCTCTACAGGTATCTTCTTGATTAGCGATCGCTGTACTGCCCATAGACTCCCAGCGCTAACGGCACCACTGAGCAAGCTCACGCCAAGCTGATGGCGCTCTTGGAGTAAGCACAACACACCGACGACTCCTAGCAATGCGGTTAGAGCCTTAGCGACCACCAGCATTCGCTGCACAGTGCTGGTTGCGTCCATCACCCGTTCAAGCAGATTGGCATCGTCTCCCAAATGAGCGGATGTGGCGATCGCGTGTTCTAGCGAGCGATACTTCACTAAGTCAACCTGGTAGTAGGTGCCTAGCTCATCATCACGTAGGCTGGCGACGGAGTGTAGCCCAAAGCGTTTAGCATGGGCGATCGCGGCACCAATCTGCTTTTTTGTCGCCAGGGGACGCAGTGCTTCAAAGACCGATTCACGGTACACGCCGATCGTTGCCATTTCAAGAATTTGCTGGCTTAACTCTGGCACGGATAATCGTCGGGTGATGACACTCATGGCTGCTTTGAGAGTGGTTTGTAGTTTGTTGACAGTGAGTGAAGAAGTGGAAGGGTGAAAAGGTGGAAGGGTGAAAGGTTGGGAGGGTGAATGAGTGGAGTGTGAATGAGTGGGACTTACTTTAAGAAAAAATGGCTGGAATGCAAAAAATTGGGAGCTACCGTAGGGGACAGCACATTAAGCAAGCATAAGTGTTTTGACTTTAGTAATTATGTATTGTTTTGAGCAAATCTAAAATGATGAACTCTATTCTGGTTTGGTGATGGCTTAAAGTCGTCTCAGGGCTTGTGTCTTGACATCTTGATCAGGGCAAAATCAAGGCAAATGAGTCATGCTTTGTCCTGCGAGATAGTGCCGACAGTGCCTTTAACTGCCCGCAGGTAGTCAGCCGGAGCCAATAGAATTTGCAGTCCTCGCAGCCCCGCAGAAATCGAGATGCTGTCGAACACTTCAATCAACTCGTCGATATAAACGGGATAATCTTTTTTGCAGGCGAGGGCGGTCACACCGCCACGAATGTAGCCTGTAAGCGGCTGGACTTCTTTGAGCGGGACGGTTTCGACATGGCGATCGCCAGCCAGCTTTGCCAATGCCTTGAGGTCAAGCTGTGTGTTGCCAGGGATTACGGCAAGGCAAATACCCGTTTTGGCACCGCGCACTACCAGCGTTTTGAAGACCTGTTCGGGCGGCATTCCTAGCTTTTGAGCGACACTCTCAGCCGCTAGATCTTCGGGATCAACCACATACTCACGCAATTCGTAGGCAATACCCAGCGTATCTAAGAGGCGTACTGCGTTAGTTTTCATGACAGGTGACCGAAAGCAACCATGGGGTTTTAAGATTGTGTCCTGAATCTGCGCGTTGACGCTAAGAGGAACTGACGTGAAACCAATCTGGTTATTGAGTCTTGCTGGCATGGGTTTAGGACTGGTGTGGTTTGCGATCGCCTCTTCTTCACGCCTCTCTTCACAGTCACAGCATTCCCTAAGCAAGAGTACGCCTATGCCTGCGGCAACCCCCTTAGCACGCCTTGAATACAAGTCTTACGCGCTGCCGGACAGCACCGTTCATACGCTCAAAATTCCAGTAGACAGCCGCTTTGAGGTGATACCTGCGATCGCAGACACAGTGGAAACGCCTGCTGCGATCGCCCGTCGAGAGGGCGCGATCGCGGCGCTTAACGGTGGCTTTTTTGATCCAGAAAATCAAAAATCAACTGCCTACATTGTGTTGAACGGTCAGCAGGTTGCCGATCCAACGCAGAACGAACGCTTGATGAGCAATCCTGACCTGACTCCGTATTTGGACAAAATTCTCAATCGCAGTGAGTTTCGGCAGTATCAATGTGGCGATCGCCGCCAGTACGACATCGCGCTACATCGTGCCGCGATCCCAAGCGGCTGCGAGTTAGTCAACGCCCTGGGTGGCGGGTCGCGTCTGCTGCCAGCAATCACAGCGGAGGAAGAGGGCTTTGTTGCCTATGCGAACGGTACAATTATCCGCGATGCGTTGGGAAGCTACCAGCCCAATGCCAGAACCGCGATCGGCATCACCCGCGATCGCAGCATCCTTTGGGTGATGGTGGCGCAAAAACCAAAGGCTGCGGCAAGTGGCATGACGTTGCAGGCACTTGCCGACTTCATGAAAACGCTGGGCGTTGAACAAGCCATGAACCTGGATGGCGGTAGCTCGTCATCGCTTTACTACGATGGCAAAAGCCTCTACGGCAAGGTAGACGAAGAAGGCAAGCCATTGATGAGATCTGTCAAATCAGTCTTATTGGTACA
>JBGTJW010000425.1:0-16617 GCA_041744955.1 Stenomitos sp.
GCCGTGCGCTTGTAATATGTCTGCCATGTGGGAGTTTGCGATGCAAAGGCAGTGGTTGTACCAAGCCCAGCCACACTCATGCTGCCAGAGCTACTAAGGCTAGACGCGGCTCTATCTGCCGTCACCTTAGCGTTAGCAGCCTGCCAGCGATCGTCTAACGAACAGGGGCTACCATTTAGCAGTTGCCCGCTTTGCAAAACGGCACGGCATCCGGTTGAACGCTCCGACAGCACAATAGAGGTGGGTGCATCATAACCCGCGTCATCATCAGGACGGGCAGATGGTGCGGTTGGCTGAAGGCTTTGGGGCTGGATGCTTAGCGGTTCTGGCGCAGTCGGTGCAACAAAGATCGGTGCCGCTACTTCTGGCGGTGCAATGTCTCGTTGGTTCGTAGCGTCGATCGCAGCCGTATTCAGATCTACCGATGGCATAGAGGGGGCAATCATCACATCATCCGCCGACCCTTGCGCCAGCGCCATGCCGCTACTGAGTAACCCAAAACTCCCAAGCCAACCCAAGCCACGCACTAGCACACGGTAGCGACGATTCAACAGCGTTGGATGAATGTTTAGAGTCATGTGGAGTTCCTGAGGGACGATCGGGTTGCTGCTGTCAGTCTAGTCGTGAAGCTAGACGGCTTAGTTCCGAAAGCGGCATTGGACTTTAGCTTAAAGCCTAGAGCAAGCTTAATGAATGCTTTAGGATACGGTTGTAGACGTTACAGTTTCGGCTAGTGGTGAAGGCTGTCACTCTAAACTTCAGCCTGAAGGTTGCCCGTCCTTAAGCTGCGTCTATTGTAGAGGCGCAGTCGCGCTTCTGGAACCAGAGCGTCAATGACCTCGACTATTGTACCTGTCTTTGAAGAACCGTCTTCAGTAAGAACACATTTAGTCAGTTTTGTGTCCCTTGTCTTCTTCATACCATATGTATACCTGGCATTGGCGTACCTGGAATGAGCTGCCCTATCTAACGTGTAGTCTTCTAGAGCCGTGGTCACATGGCTTTTTTACGCAACAGTTTTGGCAGCGATCGCCCAATGAATTAACCGAGATTTTGCAACCAACGGCACAAGCCTACCGAGCCAAGCAAGTGCATGGCAAGACAGTGCTGTCACCGTCTGAAGTAACGTCACTCGCGATCGACGACGAAGCGCCCTCGGCAGATGGACTTATCACAGAGCAAGGCAATCAGGCAGTTTGGGCGTGTAGCGCTGATTGCACGCCTGTTTTGATTGCTGATGCCGTGACGGGGCAGGTTGCAGCCGTTCACGCTGGTTGGCGAGGCACGGCGCTAAAAATTGTGCCCCACGCGATCGCCCGTTTGCAGGCGCAGGGTAGTCAGTTGCAAAATCTGCGTGTGGCAATGGGTCCTGCGATCGCGGGCGAGGTGTATCAAGTCTCCGAACACGTAGCGGCTGAGGTGGGAGCGACCGTCGTTGCGCTTGATCCTCACGATCCATCGACGCTGCTCCATGCCCTGCACCAACTACCCAATTCCCCGCTGCTCACTGATCCAGAACCAGGACGGGTGCGCTTAGATGTACGTCGCATTAACGCTTTGCAGCTAGAGCAACTGGGCATCCACGCCGAACAAGTGGCGATCGCGCCTTATTGTACCTATCAAACCCCCGATCGCTTTTTTTCGTATCGTCGTAGCCGCGAGAAGAAAGCCCAATGGTCTGGCATTGTCAGCCCGACAAACACAACGTCAACCGTCCTTTCTTAAGTTAGAAAGGACAGACCGATCGCGGATCTATAGCTATTGCCACAGAACTTAGGAGATTTCCGGCAAAGATTCTACCCTTCGACTCCGCTCAGGGTACAAGCTGGTTGAGCGAAGTCGAAAACAGCGGGTAGTTTGTTTACTAGAAATCTCCTTAGGACATTTAAACCCCGTGACGTTGGGTTCGGTGGTGCCTATAGACTTTTAGCGTTTTGTGACCTGGCACCGCATCTTGTATCTAGATCCCCGACTTCTTCAAGCAGTCGGGGATCTGTTTCAGGTCAGATGCATAAAGGCTGAGAACAAAGCAGGCACGATCGCCCATGCATAAAATTTGCCAGTCGTGCTGTTAGCAAATACACTGGAGTCGCAGATCGTGTTTTGCTCTTTGCAGTTAGCGAAACGACACCAACAGCAGTTAAACGGAAAGCGGTTGGGTTGCCTGAGCGATCGGCGTGCCCAGTTGAAAAACTGGGTGAATCGGTGAGGAGGAGTGGAGTCATCGCACAGTATTATGGCAAGGCATTAGGGCGTGCTGCTTGAAAGCGTGTTGTCTCAGTCCGCGTTACTTCAAGACCGTTACCTTTGAGGTCTGTGGCTAATTTTTATGAGCCTGCCTATTGCCGTCTGGAGTAGCCTTTGAGCGATCGCACCTGCTCTTGCAATGCTACTGAAGTTACACATATTGCTGTGAGTCTTTATCATTGGGATTAAAAAGGAATCTCTCTCGGACATCCTGATTTGAGGGTTGTAGACAGAAAAACTAGGTATGTCTGGCTACCCTGCTGCTTGGTGAACCTGGAGTCGCTTAACTAAATAATGACGCATCAACTTCAACAGGACAGTTCCACCGCTATTGTCGGTAAACGTTACAAGCTCATTAGCCAGCTCGGTGTTGGCGGTTTTGGGCAGACGTTTTTGGCACAAGACCTGCACCTGCCAGATTGCCCCCGCTGTGTAGTCAAACGTCTCCTTGCCAAAACAAACGAGCCAAAAAGCCTGCAAACAGCCAGACGCTTGTTCCACACTGAAGCCAGGGTGCTGTATCAACTCGGCAACCATGACCAGATTCCAGCCCTGTTTGCCCATTTTGAGGAGAACCAGGAGTTTTACCTGGTGCAAGAGTTCATCGAAGGCGAACCACTGACCCGGCAGATTCTTAAGGGTGAGCAATGGGCAGAAGAGCGAGTCATTACGCTGCTCAAAGACATCCTTGAAGTGCTGGTGTTTGTCCATGAGCAGAAGGTGATTCACCGCGATGTCAAGCCGTCAAACCTGATGCGCCGTCGCCGCGATGGTAAGTTGGTGCTGATTGACTTTGGTGCTGTGAAGCAAGTTAGCGTCCAGGCAGCAGACCCGACGACCGATCATGTTGATTCAACCGTGTCGATCGGCACTCAAGGGTATATTCCTAACGAGCAGCTTGCGGGCAAACCACGTTTTAGCAGCGATATCTATGCCGTTGGTCTAGCAGGCATTCAGGCACTCACTGGCGTACTGCCGCGAGAACTCGGCGAAGATGCTCAAACCAGCGAGTTAGACTGGCGCGTCCATACGCCAAACGTCAGCAACGAATTGGCAGAAATTCTCGATCGCATGGTGTGCTACGACTTCCGCGATCGTTATCCCACTGCGTTTGAGGCGCTGGAAGCACTGCGAAGCCTTGTACCTGACCCTACAGCGAAATCACTACAAGCCTTAGCCACCAATGAGTTGGATGCCACTGTACTCTCTGAGGCACTGCACTCATCTGGTCTAGGCACACAGAAGCAGTCGAGCGCCACGCATGATTTCATCTTCACCGACCCCCAAAATCCCGACCCCAGAGACGAAACATTGACGCTCGCTGGCAATACGGCATCCGATTCGTTTCTACGCAGCTTTGAGCCGTCCTTTTTAGCAAAAAAAGTCTCCCCGCTCGATCGCGTTGCCCACTGGCTGCGGCAACCAACCGTCAAACGAGGAACACTTCTAACAGGCGTAGCTGCAACAGGGGTCATGCTCTTGAGCCTCAAAATTAACCCCTCTCTGCAACCAATGAGCCAGTCTGGGTTGCCACTCAACGCCATTACTTATCCCGTCATTAAGCCTTTGCCTGTCGCGACTCCCAAACCACTTTCGCCTGAGCAGAAAGCGGCCAAACTGCTTGACCAGGCAAATAAACAGCACAAAAAACGGCAATACTCCGAGGCACTGGCTACCTACGACAAAGTGCTGAAGCTAAAGCCAGAGACCGTCGCGGCGCACTGGGGACGTTGCGATTCCTTAGCGGAGCTAAAACGACCGGATCAGGCGTTGGTTGCCTGTAATGATGCCCTTGACCTCAATCCTGATTATGCTGAAGCCTTGTGGAGTCAGGGCAAAGCGTTAAAACAGCAAGATCGTTCGCTTGAAGCACTTGACGTGTTTGAGCAAGCAACGCTACTGAAGCCAACGCTGACAAATGCCTGGGTAGAGCAAGGCATGACCTTACAAGAGTTTGGTCGATCGGCGGAAGCGATCGATGCACTAGACATCGCGATCGAACTTAATCGAAATTCTGCCGAAGCCTGGAGTACGAAAGGCGCAGCTTTATGGAATTTAGGGCGCTACGATCAGGCGATCGAGTCGTTAGACAAAGCCCTCCAAATTCAACCCAACGCAGCAGGTGCCCTTGCCCTGCGACAGCAAGCACGCGAACAGTTAGGCTATTAAATCCGCCGCAAAGAGCCTGAAATACAGTCTGAATGCAATATAAATATAGTCTGAATGCCATCGCTCACTGTTCTAACAGTAAGCAATGGCATCCAGGCAAATTATTCTTTATTCTGCGTTTGCTTCTACAGGCGTAAGCACATACAGCCTATTTGGCAGCACCCACAGGGAACTTCACATCAGCAGGAGACTGGTTGTCCGGCTCCACCGCTTTACCTTCGATGAAGGAACGCAGCATCCACGCCATTTCTTCGTGACCTTCCATCAGCCCTGTCAGGAAGTCAGCCGTACCCTGGTCATGGAAGTCGTCAGCACACTGATCAATGTGTTCGCGCAAGTTGCGGATGATCTGTTCGTGATCATCTACCAGGTTTGAAACCATTTCGTACGAAGTCGGCACACCGTCGGTTTGCTCTTTGATCGAGCCATAGCGTACAAAGCCTTCAGCGGTGCCAAGTGGATAGTTACCCAAGGCACGCACACGTTCAGCGGTAGAGTCGATCGTCTGATTCAGGATTTCGTATTGCTCTTCCCAAATTTGATGCAGCGAACGAAACTCAGGTCCAGTCACATCCCAGTGGTACTTTTTAGTCTTAATCAACAGCAGGTTGGCATCAGCCAAATCTTTATTCAAAAGTTCGCAAACGCCACCGCGCTGCTCCTCTGTCAAGCCAATATTCAGCTTCCGCATTGCTATAGCTCCCATTTCATTGCTATATCCAGTTCACCAGATTTGCCACTATAGAGCATCAACCAGATGAGAGATTGTTGCTAAACAGTAATTAACTCCTGGGAAAGAGGAAAATTAGGCGTTCCTGGGCGATCGTTGTAAGGAGAAAAACTCCTCGCCAGAAGAAGGATGAATGCCGATCGCTCGTTCCAGCGCGGGTTTAGTCAGACCCATTTGCAGTGAAACAGCTAGACTTTGCACAATCTCGGCTGCATGATCACCTACCATATGGATTCCTAGCACTCGCTCGGTCTCTAGTTCGACCACCAGTTTAATCAGGCTTTGGGGCGATCGATCGGTCAGGCTATAGAACAACGGTTGAAACTCCGATTGGTAGCACGCGATCGCTGCTCCAAGCTTCTCATTTGCAGTGGCTTCGCTCAACCCTACAGAAGCCGCTTCTGGATCACTACAAACCACTGAGGGTACATAGTCATATTGAACAACTTGGGGCTGCTGACCAAAGACCGTATCTGCAACCGCTTTGCCTTCAGCTTTGGCAACAGGAGTAAGCTGAAGACGGTTCGTACAATCACCGACTGCAAAAATGTGGGGCTGACTAGTGCGGCTGTACTCGTCTACCGCGATCGCTCTATCTGCCTCTACTCCGGCATTTTCCAGCCCTAGCCCGTCTAGCTGAGATGTACGACCAGTTGCACAGAGAACCGTTTCTACCACGAGAGTGGCAGCACTTTCGCCTTTCAGCATGACCCGAAAGCCCTCTGTGACAGGCTCGATTGTCTTGATAGTAGTATTACAAAGGGCTTGAATACCGCGATCGATTAAGGATTGATGCACCGCTGCCGCCAAGTCAGCATCAAACCCTGAAAGTAGACAGTGCTCGTGGTTTAGCAGCGTCACCTCGCAGCCAAAGCCGTGCAGAATGCTGGCGAATTCAACACCAATGTAACCACCGCCTAAGATAGCAATTTGTTGAGGAAGTGCCTTAAGGTTAAACATTTCATCAGACGTAAGCGCGTGTTCGATACCGTCAATGGCAGGCTTAATGCTTTTACCACCCACCGCGATCAGAATTTTTGCAGCCGTAATTTTGCGATCGCCGACTGCCAGGGTATGGGCATCGACAAACGTTGCCCGCTCATTGATAAAATCAACCCCCGCTGCTTGCAGTGCTTGCCTCTGCACCTGCTGCAACCGCTTAATCTCGCGATCCCTCACGGCGACAAACTGCTGCCAGTCAAACTGCTGTTCGCTTTTGCTCCAGCCATACGCGATCGCATCCCGTTGCAACCGTGCAAACGCCGAAGCATAAACCATCAACTTCTTTGGAACACAGCCCCGGTTCACACAACAGCCACCTGCTTGCGCCTGCTCGGCGATCGCAACCGTTACATCATATTGCGCCGATCGTTTCGCTGCTGCTACACCGCCTGGACCCGCACCAATCACAAACAAATCATAGTCGTAGGTCATGCGCTGCTGTCTAAAATCTTCATTGTTAGCCTAATAACGTTTGCAATTGGGTTGACCACTTTCCAAAGTAGGAGATCTGAATGCTGATAACAAAAAGGATGAGGGATGAGGGATGAATCGAAGCCCTTGCTCAAAGAACGTTTCAAGGTTGATGTCTGTTCTAATGCTCTCTTCGACTGCTAAGTAGCTGGGCGTAATTATTTATAAGATGCATTTCGACTTAGCTCAATGCTCTTGGTCTTGTATGTCGGCGGGTTGAGCGTAGTCGAGATCCAGTCTCTCAGTGGTGCTTAATTTAGCCTTCCTACCTATATGTACTGCAAGCCGATGGTAACAGCATCCCATTGGCTCAAGCCGATCAACTTAATGTAGAAGCAGGCTTTCGTAATGAAAGAATGACAGCTCTGCGAGCTTTAAGGCATTAGGTTTGTAGCAAATGCTTCACAAATAAAGTGGCGGAAGTGAATAACTGCCTGAACGTAAAAAATTGCTGAATGTAGCCCCTGCTAGTTGCTGCCCTCCCTCGCAAGGGGGATTACAAGAAGTGATTCTCAGTACAGCTCTGTTAGAAACGCAAAACATTATGAGTCAAGAAGTCTAATAGTAATTTCGTAGAAATGTTACGAAAATTGCAGTTTTAACAAATGCCAATCTTGCTCCTTTAAGAGCTAACCCGCTGAGCCTGCTGGCAAAAGCGTTGCCTGGTAGTCCTCTGTGGCGCTTACAAATCAGTCTCATGAAGGTAAACAATTACTCAAGACTGTAAATTTACACTACAAGGACTCATCTAGCACGAATCTTCTCCCTATACTATGAGGAACTTACGCAACTGGAGCGTGAGTCAACCAGAAAACATTTTGATTAAAACCATCAATTCTTTATTTAGGAGGCAATCAATGACATTAGCTCAGAGCCAAAGCTTTAGAAATACCTATTATATTTTGGCAATCAAAAGCTTCTTGATTTGGATCTTTGCGTTAACGGTTTGTCTTCTCATCATTGGCTTTCCCTTGATTATTATGATGGTGACGATCGGCTCTTTGCTTGCCGTTGTTTTGCAATCCGTGCTGCCAGTAAGTGCAGTGCTTGTTGTCGCTGGCAGTATTCTTAGTTTTAACGTCTTGGGCATTATGCTGGGAGCGGCTGTCTTGACCTTAAAGGGTGTGCACCCTCAAGATTTAACCTGGTTTCGTTGGCTACATGGCGAAGCGAATCCTCGGCACACATCTGTGTATGCAGCCTGCCCTCTGACCTGCGATCTGAAAGGATAAGTGGTCGCGTCATCTGTAACGCCCTGATCTGTAACGTCCCCATATAAGATGAACGAACCCGGTTTTTACCGGGTTTTTTATTGCATTGGTGCAATACCGCTCTTGAAGCTAATTTTTGGCGAACCTTATCGATCAATGACTCCTGCGATCGTGCGTCAGAATGTCATCATTAACAGGCAGCGATCGTGAGCAGTCTTGCCTCCCGTTGTCGCCTGTTTTTAGATCACTCCATCCACTGAACGTCATGCAGAAGACTCCTATCCCGGTCAGCATTATTTTGGGGACGCGCCCAGAGGCAATTAAGCTGGCTCCGGTGATTCAGGCATTCAAAGCTTGCCCCCTGTTTGATACACAGGTCATTTTGACCGGGCAACATCGCGAAATGGTCGATCAGGTGATGGCTTTGTTCGCGTTAACGCCTGATCATGACCTTGCCATCATGCAACCCAACCAGAGCCTGAGTGATATTACTTATCTCACCTTGCGTGGCTTAGAAGCACTCTTTCAAACGCTGCAACCCCGGCTGGTGCTGGTGCAGGGCGATACAACAACGGCATTTGCCGCAGCCCTAGCCGCGTTCTATCAAAAAATTCCTGTGGGACACGTGGAAGCGGGTTTGCGTACTGACGACCTCTACAATCCGTTCCCAGAAGAAGCAAATCGTCGCCTTGTTTCTCAGATCACTCAATTGCACTTTGCACCAACGGCTTTAGCAGTCGAGCATCTAGAGCGATCGGGCGTTCTGGGTAACATTTACCAGACGGGCAACACGGTCATTGACGCACTGCTAAAAACGGCAGCACAGCAACCAGCCTGTGATGTGCCTGACCTGGAATGGGGCAAGTATCGGGTTTTGCTGTCAACGGTGCATCGTCGCGAAAATTGGGGTGAACCGCTGCAAGCGATCGCTCACAGCTTTCTAAAAATCCTGGAGGCGTTTCCCGATACCGCGTTACTGTTGCCACTACACCGTAATCCGACTGTACGTGAACCGTTACAGGCGATGCTGGGCAAGCATCCCAGGGTCTTTTTGACGGAGCCATTGGACTATGCGGCTTTGATCGGCGCGATGCAGCGCTGCTACCTGCTGCTGACCGATTCGGGTGGGCTACAGGAAGAAGCGCCTAGTTTAGGTAAGCCCGTTTTGGTGTTGCGAGAGACGACGGAACGCCCTGAAGCCACGATGGCGGGGACTGCCAAATTGGTCGGGACTGATCCCGATCGCGTTTTGGCAGCAGCAAGCGAACTTTTGAGCAATACAGAGGCTTATCAGGCAATGGCAATGGCAGTCAATCCGTTTGGGAAGGGTGACTCTGCCGATCAGATTCTAGCGATCGTCCAACACTACTTTAAGGTTTAGCTTTAGCCCTCATCCTCTGGGAGTTCGGGTCGGGGTCGTTCTGCTTGATCTAGCAACGCTTTCTTCGACTCTTTGAGTTGTGCCCACAGCTTCTTGATCTCCTTGTAGGCATCGCCCGGTGGAATTTTGCCGCCTGTTTCTAGACCGCATAGGAGGGAGACCCGTTGAGCAAATTCTTGCAGATTGGCATTGAACGTGAGATGCTCTGGCGTGAATTCACCCCGGTAGGTTGCATTGGGATAAAAGAAGTTTTCCTTTTCTCTTTTGCTGTCAGTGCTTTCTGCCACGTGTCTAACCCTTTGAACGAGGACGTTAATCAATTGATCCAATGATGATCATCTCTGCATCTTAATCCGCTCTAAACGGGCTTGCTACAGTTACAGCCTGTGAGTTTGGATCTTTTTCGTACAGAGTGCTGGCAATAACACGGAATAAAGCGTTGTCGTTCTCTACGGTGGAAGGCGCTTGAGTGCTGGGCGATCGTTGGTTTAAGGCGATCGCCCAGCCAGACAGACGCTGTTCACTAGGGAAGGGGAACAAAATCAATGCCTGACCCAAAGCGTTTGCCGGGAGCCACTTTCACCAGTTGAATCCCAACACTGCGATCGCCCGATGGCAGAAAGCGCACTGACTCTGATGCCCCTGCCGCTGCAAAGTCGGGTGCGGTGAGCGCCTCCTGTACGCCCGAGCGAGTGGGCTTTTGGGCGATCGCGACGGCAAGAGCTTTCGTCGCATCATAGGCAGTAGCAGTCCGCCAGTTGACATCACCACCCCAACGCTGGCGCGACTGTTTGGGAAAAGAGGACTTAAGATTGCCATCAATATGCCACGGTACCGCCAGCACCATGCCCTCTGCTTGGGTTCCACCCACCTCTAACGTCTTCGGTGCATAGACATCATCTCCGCCCAAAAGGCTCAGACGGCGCTGATTGATCTGCACAACCTGAAGTGCCTGATCAAGGGTGCCTGTATTTGCCGCTAGCATCAGCAACTGAGCCTCTTGTTTCAACGCCTGATTCACTGCCTGAGCAGCGCTAAAATTAGGAGCCGACAAATCAAACTCAGCGGAGACTAGCCCACCCGAAAGGGCGATCGCGGCAACAAACTCCGCCTTTAACGATTGGCTGTAGGCACTTTGAGAGTTGAAGAAGACGACTGCCCTTTTTTGCTGCAAACGTTTAACGGCATAGTCTGCCAGCGCTCTTGCCGCCACATAGTCGCTCGGCACCGTCCTAAAGATGTACTTACCGAAACCCGAAAGTTTTACGGTAGAGCTAATGGGAGAGATGCTTACCAAGCCACCCGCGTTATAGACACTGCCTGCTGCCAGCGTGACATCACTGGCATAGTGCCCGACCACTCCCAACACCTCAGGCGTTTGCACCAGTGTGTTAGCAATCTGTTGAGCGGTATCAGGGTTGTTGTCGTCATTGGTAATCACGACTTTAAGTGGAATCGCCTGCTTGTTGGCGTTAAGTTCTAGCTGTGCCTGCGCTACCCCTCGCAAAATTTCTAAGCTGCCGTTGGGGTCACTGCCAATGGGTACGGCTACCGCGATCGTGTGGGAACGGTTAATGCCAATAGAGGCATTATTCAAATAAATCACCGTTTCAGGTGCATTACGGGCTGATTGCAGCGCCAATTTAAACTGTGCCGTTGCTTCGCCATACTGCTTTGCAACCATTGCCTGAATGCCTGCCTGTTTTGCCTGTCCAAAGGCGGGATTGTCAGCTTTGCTTTCTGCCTGAACTAAGCTGCGTTCTCCCTGGCTGATGCGATCATTAACGGCTACGGTTTTCGGGGTAGTTATCTGAGTACCAAGCTTGATGCCTGCTTTCGGCATCAACCACCAAAAACCGGCACCTAAAAACCCAACTGTAAGCAGGAGTGCCAGCGCTAACGCTGGCGTTTCATTTTTCTGCGACATATGCGAACCAGGCAGGATTGAGATAAGATTACCACTTTGCTCAAGCCTGGGAATCGCGGTGCGCTGTTAGGCAAACGGTCGCTGCTGGACTGCTACACAGCACACCTATGACGATGAAAAATGAATCAGTATGGATAGCTTGCCCTTAATGTCTCTAGCAATGGTGCTTAACAGAGCAAACTCGCGATCGTAAACCATACCTGATAGCATCTAGCCGCACAGAGTTTTCTAGCACCAAAGTCTGCTGAGGCGCTAACAACGGCTCCACCAACATCGATCGTTCTCTCACGTTAGAACGATCGATAAGGCAAGTGAGAACAATCAATGAGGGCTAACTTAGCTTTAAGGCGATCGGCTCCTCACAACTTCCAAGCGCGATCAGGCGCTAATGGTGGGCTTATAAACTAAATCGCGCACTTTGACCATCGTCGTTACCAGACGATCCATTTCTTCCTTCGTATGAAGCGCGTTAACGGTAACGCGAATACGTGGTTTGGCGATGAACCAGATCGGTGAAACCCAAATGCCGTATTCCATTAGCTGTCTAGCGTAGAGCTTAGGGTTAATTTCGGGCGGCAGGATGACAGGCACGACGTTCGTTTCGCCGATCGCCAAAAAGTCATTGGCTGCAAGACTGGCTCGCAGGTAGCGGTTGTTTTCTTGTAGTTGCTTGACTCGCTCTGGCTCCCGCCGGACAATGCGAATGCTTTCTAAAGCGGCTGCCGTCGTTGGTGGTGGTAGCGAAATCGTACCGATCGACGTAGGGGATACATCCAGCAGTGGTTTCAGTTCAGCCACGTGGCTGCTAATGGCGGCTCCGGCTGAAGCGGCAAACTTAGAAAAAGTAGTCATAATCAACGGCACAACGCCCCGTTCCAGGGTCTGCTGGGGGCGAAGCCCGAAGTGTTCGTAGATGCCACGACCTGTCGCTCCGATCGCCCCGCTTGCATGAGCCTCATCCATGACCAGGACGCTGCCCTCATAGTTGCTCATGACATCAAGCATCTGCGGCAGGGGCGCAATGTCGCCATCCATCGAAAACACCGCATCAGACACAACCATGATGCGATCGTCAGGACGGGCATAGCGCTGCAAGCGGCGGGCAAGATCTTCTGTATCACAGTGGCGATACGCACGCACCCGCACCCGTGGATTGTGACCAAACATTTTGCCAGAACGGGTGCCAGAGTGTGCCAGCGCCGAGACAATGCAGCCGTGATTCAGCACATCGGTCAAAATCAACGTTTCGCGCGTGTGCTGAAAGTTGGGTACTGGAATCGCTAAATGGCAAAAGGCATCAACCAACGCCTGCATCGCCATCCAGGCGTTGAGAAAAAGCTGAGTATGCGGCAACTCTTTAAATGCCGAAATTTCGTTCTCTAATTGCCGATGTAGATCAATGCGTCCGCTGAGCGCTGAAACCGAGCTATTGGATGTACCGTACTGCCAAATCGCATCGACGGCTGCCTGCTTCACTGACTCTTCCTGGGTTAGTCCTAGCACATCGTTTGTGCAGAAGGTGAGAACCGTTCGACGTTTGCCAGTCGCTTCTTCTTCAATGTCTACAATGTTGCCCTGTTTTTTATGGCAAATGTAGATATCGGGGTCTAGACCACTTTCGTACCAGCGCTGGATGTACTCCTTAACAACTTGCACAGTAAACTCCTCTCACCTTTTGTAGACAGCCGAATCGCTTCTCGCCCAACAGTATATTTTCCTAGCAAATGCTTGGCTATCCAGCCCAACACAATTTTGCATGAATGTTGGCTTGAACTGTATTAACTAGATGCATAGAACGGTATTATGCCAACTTTTGCAGTTTTAGACACAAAGACAGTTATTTTTGGGCGTACTTTGAGGTAAATGTAACCGAGTGAGTACAATTGCTTACACAGGATCAGGGCGATCGAATCGCTACTCATCAGGGGCAAAACTGTGCTGCGGTACAGCCACAGAGCCGGAGACGACTGAATCTAATGCTTTGTGCCCATTCATGTTGGTTTGACTAGAACTTTGCGTAAAGCGTTCAAACTGCCGCACGATCAACCGCTGGACAGCAATAATTGCTGGGTTGATCTCAACGTAACGCCGCTGCGGAGACGCTGAGTATTGCCGCTGCTCACTTTCCATCATTTCAACGTCCTGAGACAAAAACTTCATCAAGACAAAGCGCTCAAGCAACAAGTGCAGCAGCGGCTCAAGCCCTTTGAGTAGCCACTGCGGTAAGCGAATTCTGAAGAAGAAGAGCGCAAACGAGCGACTTTCAACCGGGCTTACTGGCAACCGCATAAGATACAGTGCTGAAATGCCCTGTAAGTTGCTTTGGTAATGAGGATAGCGATACTCTACTGTAATCGGCAATGTGGTCACCTGGTCAGCCCGTTCACTTAAGCCTAAAAACTTTGCTATACGACCTTTGTAAGATACCTGATATTCTGCCTGGACTGCATGATCAGTTTCGCTCAACTTAAGCAGACGCGGGTTAAACCAGCCTTGGAGGTTTTCGTGCAAGAAGCCATGAAACACATCCATTGAGTTTTCGTTGCATATAGAAAAATGAGCCTGAAAATGACCGCTAATGGGAACTTGCAGCCATCCCGTTTCGGCATACTCTTTCATCATCGGTAGCTCATGGTCTGCCGCGATCGCCGCTTCTCCTGGAAACACCCAGATCAAACCATATTTTTCTTGAATGGGATAGCTTCGCGCCTGAGCGCAGGGCAGCTTTTGCCCCTCTGGTAGGTAGGGGATGCTGACGCATTGACCCGAGGTATCGAACTTCCAGCCGTGGTAACGACATACCAAATGCTGTCCCTGCACTTGACCGCGATGCAGTTCTACACCCTTATGAGGGCAAGCATTCTCAAGTGCGTGCAAAGTACCATTGTCATCTCGATAAACCACGATCGCCTGCTGCCAAACAACGACCTGAGTCACCTGTCTCACTGAAAGCTGCTTTGCCCAACCAACGGCGTACCAGTGGTTGGGGTTGATGCCAGCCTCGCGCACGCCCGATCGAACTGCCTGACTTTTTAAAGTCGTCGCCAGTTCCATTCCTTCCTCCTCCCGCTAGATCGCCTCGCCAACAAGAACGTCTTGCAAGACTATTACGGTTGCAGACATCAAGTACTCAACAATGCTCAACTTGGAGTGCATGATAGCACTTAACCTTTGCTTACAAAAGCCCAGTGTGGTTGAGGGGAGAGGGATGAAGCGTGAAGCATCAGGAGTGAGGGATGTTTTGAATTTTGCCTTAGTGCTGCCGTTTGGCTGCTGCTGCCGACTTTGCAAGTAGCAAAATCTCGAAATATCCGGTACGCTTCAATTTTGGGTAGGTGTAAGGAAGGAAAATCTATGCCGGACTTAACGAAAGTGGCGACAGGGCTGGTCTGGTTCACGATCGCCTTTGTACTCGCCAGTCTAGTGGAGTACTGGGTTCATCGTCTCATGCACGCACCGCTTCAGCTTGGTGAGCGGCATCGTGACCATCACCGCCGCAATGAGGGGCAAGGCGTTGTGTGGGAATTTTTTGACTACGTGAAGGGCACCTTTGTCGTGATGCTCTTGCTGTTCTTCTTTTCGCTAGAAGCCGGACTGGGTTGGTTTTTGGGTGGGCTTGTCTTTGCAGCGTTCTCTTCCTACGCCCATCAGCTTCAACATGAAAACCCTCATAAGTGCTTTTGGATGAAGATGCCGGTGCACTATGTGCATCACAAGTATGGGATGTGGCATCACAACTTTGGGTTGGCGGTAGACTGGTGGGATCACGTTTTTGGCACCTATAAGCTGGTGGATTGGTTGACTGAGGAAGAGTTGCGCCGTCCAGAGCTAGGTTATACCGAGTTGCGCTGGTGGTAGCCTCCCAATTCCAAAGACTTTCGATCGCTCACACGCGGGCATGATTTCTCTGTGGTATCGTTCCAGAACCCTGACTAAACACTTCGGAGGTTATGCCTTGAGCTACTTCCAGGCTGCAAAAGCGCACTTTATTGCGAGTCATCAAAATCCAATCAACCAGGCATTGCACCATCTAACGAATGCTCTAGCGATCGCTGCTGTCGTTTATCTCTTTTTCGACTGGCGGATCACGCTGCTTTGCCTGGTGCTGACCCAGGTTTTCGCACTGGGTGGGCACGCTGTCTTTGAAAAAAACGAACCAGCGTTTGTTAAATATCCCGGCATCACGATCCTGGCAGCAATGTCATGGTCTTTTGAGCGCTGGTTTGGGCTGCGTCAAGTTCTAGACTATTGCACGCGCCCAACCGACACTGAGAAAGCACGTCAGCAAGACGGCTGAACGCAAAGCTAGGAAAGGCAATTTAGAGGATGTAGCTGCAAGGCTGGTTGCTCAAGTTAGACCACTGGCTTGACTGCCAAGCTCTGCTTTTGCTTTCTTCTAAGCCTGCTGACACTGCTTCTCTTCAAAGCTGAGCCGTGTATGCGGACGACTTCGAGTGGCTGTTTGCACCGGAAAGTGCTGTCAGCAGCATCGCTGACGTGGTTTGGCTTCAACGATATAGCCTGAAACTCCATCCTCTCTTCTCATAACCTCTTTCCCCCTAAATTTTAAGGAGAAACGAATGTACGAAGGTCTACCGGTCATTGATGCTGACGCTCACAAGCTAGAGAATCCTCTCGTGCTGCGAGACTACATTGAGCCAGAGTACCGCGATCGCATCGGACTGGTTGTCGATAGCCTGGGCGATCAACGAGCGAAAGTGATTGATGCCAATCCTGTTACTGGCAAGGCTGACTACCTTCGGATGTTCCCTCAGCCACAGGGCTTGGGCAAAGGCGGCTTTCGCAACCTCCATCCCGACACAACCCTGGGTGCCATGTTCAACAAAGTGCGCCTTCAGCACATGGATCAGGAAGGGGTTGATGTGCAGGTCATTTATGGCACCTTAAATCTGATTTTCTCCAGTTTGTTGGACAAGGATTTAGCGATCGCACTCTGTAAGGCTTACAACAGTTACATTGCCGAAGATTGCCGGGGTTACGATAATCGGCTCAAGGCGATCGGTGTCCTCCCTTTACAGGATGTGGATGCTGCCGTTGCCGAAATGTATCGTTGTGTGAATGAACTGGGGTTAATTGGTGTGGCAGTGGCACCCAATATGCCGATTCCCCATCCCAAAGCGCCCGATGCGTTCCCCGAAATCCGTACTGGTAAAGCCATTAGCCATCCCGACTTTCGCCCCATTCTGCAAGCTGCCGTTGATCTAAACATCGCGTTGGGCATCCACGGCGGACCCGGCTCGTACATGATGGGCGGTATTTCTGACCACATGGAAACCTTTGTGCTGAACCACATTTTTGTGCAGCGCAACCAGCAGCAGCACGCGATGACTCGCATGGTGTTTGATGGCGCATTTGAGCAGTTTCCGACCCTGCGCGTTGGCTTTTTAGAAGGTGGCTGTGGCTGGGTGCCTGACCTGGCTCACGCCATGCACGAACATTGGGAAAAACGCATTCGTGA